>CAUQJW010000010.1:0-25017 GCA_963518485.1 uncultured Campylobacter sp. | reverse complement strand
TCCTTCGCGGATGAGGTCTTGCTTTGGCGTGTTGCTGACGTGATCCTCGCCGCGGATGACGAAGGTAACGCCCTCGAGCATATCATCGACCGCGCAGGCGAAGTTATAAGTCGGAGTAAAGTCGGCGCGCATAATGACGAAACTATCGACGTTTTCAGGCTCGAAGCTTATCTCGCCCTTTATAGCGTCTTTAAATTTCATCGTGCCTAACGGCTTTTTCATGCGCACGACGAAAGGTTTTTGGTTATTTAGCACTTCATTGTCGCTTAGATGCTCGCATGTGCCGTCGTAGCGGTAGGCTTCACCTCTAGCCTTTGCGGCTTCTTTTTTGGCTTCAAGCTCGCTTTCGGTGCAAAAGCACGAAAACGCCTTTTTATCTATCAAAAGCTTTGCCGCAAACTCGCGGTGAAATTTCAAATTTTTACTTTGATAATAAAGCGTGTCCCATTTAATGCCGAAAAGCTCTAAAATTTCTAAAATTTCCTTGTCTTTTCCGGGGATATTGCGCTCCCTGTCGGTATCCTCGATGCGGATGATAAAGCCGCTTTTATCCTGGAGCGAACAGACGTAGTTTAGGATCGCAACCCTTAAATTTCCCAGATGCATATCGCCTGTAGGCGACGGCGCAAAACGATACATTTTTATTTCCTTATTGATTTTTGGGGCGATTATAGCATTTTTGGCATTTAACCTCGCTTTTTTATCTTTTGTGAAGCTAAAATAAATATAATTGATATCTAATTTTAAAATTTAAAGGAAAAAGATGAGTTTCATCAAGGAATTTAAAGAATTCGCAATGCGCGGCAATGTCATCGACATGGCCGTGGGCGTCGTGATCGGAGGCGCTTTCGGCAAGATCGTTAGCTCGCTAGTGGGCGACGTAATCATGCCTATCGTGGGCGTACTAACTGGCGGCGTAAATTTTACGGATTTAAAATTTACGCTAAAAGACGCAGTCGGCGATACGGCTGCCGTAACCGTAAACTACGGCTCGTTTATACAAACGATGGTCGATTTTACGATTATCGCGTTTTGTATTTTCTGCGTCGTTAAGGCTATAAATTCGCTCAAAAAACCAAAAGTCGAGGAACCGAAAGCCGAGGAGCCTGCGCCGGTGCCTGAGGATATAGCGCTTCTAACTGAGATCAGAGATCTTTTAAAAAATAAATAAGAACGGCAAATGCTAGAGCAAATCCCGTTTTTTCAGGGACTAAACGAGGCCGAACTAAAAAGGCTAGAAGATATCAGCATCCTAAAAAAATATAAAAAAAGCGAGTTTTTATTTATGGAAGGCGAGGAGTCAAAGTGGCTTCACCTCCTCATAAAAGGTTCTCTCAAGCTATATAAAATCGGCCCCAAAGGCAAAGAGATTTTTATGCATCAATTTAACGGGATTAGCTTCGTAGCCGAGCTTGCCAACTTTGAAAATATCAAATTTCCGGCGACGGCGATATTTTTAACGGGCGGCGAAGTGCTAAAAATCGACTACGATAAATTTTACGCCGAGTTTTTATCAAACCCGCGCGTATCGCTACAAATAATCAAATCGCTCTCGCAAAAACTAAAAATCGCAAGCGAGCTGATACACCAAGAGCTCGTGCTAAACTCCGAGGCCAAGGTCGCGAGCTTTCTCGTTAATCACGCGGACCTTTTTAACGAGCTAAAACACATCAAAATTGCCTCCATCCTAAACATCACTCCAGAGACGTTTTCAAGGATCTTGGCGAAATTTAAAACACAAAATTTGATCGAACTAGATGCAAATAATAAAATCGTAAATATCGCTACAAGCGAGCTTTCGGAGATGTTTGAGGATTAGAGCCCCATTTTAAAATTCTGATTAATGCCGATAAATCTTTCTTGGAGCTATTTTTAAAAGGATACAATAGTTGGAGCAAAAATTTATATTTTTTTATCTTTAATCTCATTAAGTTATACGTATCGACATCATAGTAATTTTCTAATATTTCATCTATCCATGTGTCTTTAACGTCCGGACAGCGAAATAATTCATAAACGAAGATTAATAAATCTAGTACTTTTTGTTGCCGTAGGTCTTGTTTTAATTTCATTGCTTCAAAGTCTAAAAAGCTAATTTTTTTACCGTCCCAAGCCATGTCTCTTATTGCCGGTCTACCGTGAATTAAATTTATTTCATGCAGATTAGCAAGAGCTTCGGAGCATTTTTTTAGGATATTTATTTTTTGCAAATCATTGCGTTCTTTTTCTATTATTTCATTTACGGCCGCGCCTACGTCCGATATTATTAGGAACGTATCGCCGTAAGCTATCAACTTAGGCGTTGAGGCATTTTTTGAATTTAAAAATCCTAAAGCGTTTATCTCGTTTTTAAGCGATTTTTTTGGATTTATTTTAAAAAACTTAGTAAGAAATCCGCCGTCTACTGTCGTTTCTAATTGTTTTAGCCAATATTTTCGGCCCAAATAATAGAAGTCGCAAATTCTAATATTTTTATTTTCGTTTAAAATTTTTTCTATAAATAATTTAAAATCATCTGAAAGATCTCCGTAAATTAGCATTATAACTCCATTAAATAAAATCTTAATTATAACGTATGTTTAATGTTTTTTGCTAAACTTCTAAAATGTTTTACGTTATAGCTTCTTTAATTATCTTAGCGATAAATTTTTATGCATACAAAAGATTGTTGTCTAAAATATCTTTTTTTAACGTCTATGCTTCGTTCTTATTTGGAGTCTTTATTGCACTTGTAGTATGCGAGACGGCTTATGCGTTTTCGCTTAGATTCAATTTTTTAAACCCTAGGTTAAATACGACTTTCGGATTAATGCTTGCGTTTAGTTTTATCTTATTTAGTTTTGCGATAATTTACGATTTGCTACTCGTCGCTTTAAAACCTGCAAAAAACGTATTTAGCGAGCAAAGAAGAAAATTTATTAGATTTTGTTTCGATACGGTTTTTTTGGCGACTATTTTAGGATACTTTTTTAAGGGACTTTTTAACGCAGCAAAATTACCGGAGATAAAAAGCGTTCGAATCGATATGAAAAATTTAAAATCGCCTTTACGCGTCGTCGCGCTTACCGATATTCATCTAGGCGATTTTTTAGGCGTAGAATTTGCTACAGCCCTAGTTGGGCGCGTAAACGAATTAAATGCGGATATGGTAGTAATAGTAGGCGATATAGCCGATACGTCGCCGCAAAAATTACTAGAGATCGGCGCGCCCTTTAGGGATTTTAAATCAAAATTCGGAACGTTTTTCGTTCCGGGAAATCACGAATATTATCACGGTATCGAAGGTATGCTAGATGCCGTAAAAGGACTGGGCATAAAAGTTTTGGGAAACGAAAATATTAGCGTAGGCGGTATAAATTTGGCCGGAGTTTATGATTTAGCGGGACTTAAATTTAAAAAATTCGAACCCGATCTAGATGAAGCGCTAAAGGGGATCGATCCTGGGCAGCCGACCGTTTTGCTATCTCATCAACCTAAATTTATAAATAGCATGGATAAAGATGCGGATTTGGTTATCTGCGGACATACGCACGGCGGGCAAATTTTTCCGTTTTCGCTTTTGGTACTTTTAGATCAGCCGTTTTTAGCGGGACTTTACCGAGTTAATGATAAAATGCGGGTTTACGTTAGTAGAGGCGCCGGATTTTGGGGGCCGCCGGTACGGCTTTTAGCGCCTAGCGAGATAACGCTTTTGGAGTTAAGGAGGAGCGATGAGAAATGAAATTTCGCGTATTTTCGGGATTTTAGCGGCAAAAAAATTCCCAAAACCGATACAAAAATTTATAAACGAGAGTTACGTAAAGGCATTTAAAATAGATATGAGCGAGTTTAAAAGACCCGGCGAATACGAGAGCTTAACCGCGCTTTTTACCAGAGAGCTAACGACGCCGAGAAAATTCGACGAGGCGGATGAAATTTTTATTTCGCCTAGCGACGGGCTTTGCTTGGAATGCGGCAAGAGCGACGCGCTTAAGGCGCTTAGCGTAAAAGGACGTAGTTACGATATAAAACAGCTTTTAGGATCGCTATTTGAGGATAAAAACGAAGAATTCGACTACGCCAATATCTATCTCTCGCCGCGAGATTACCATAGATATCATGCGCCTTGCGATATGAGGATATTATCTGCTCTTTATATTCCGGGCGATCTTTATAGCGTGAGCGTTAAAGCTTTAAATAAGACAGATGATTTGTATCCTAAAAACGAGCGCGCGGTACTAAAATGCCTGATGAATAATGGTAAAATTTTATGGATGGTTTTCGTCGGAGCGCTTAACGTAGGTAAGATAAAATTCGAGTTTGACGAGCGTATACAAACTAACGCGATGTCTAACTTTGCGCAGGAGTATGAATACTCGGAACTAAGAGTTAAAAAAGGCGAGTTGCTCGGGATGTTCGAGCTGGGTTCTACGATCGTGCTTATAAGCGAGTCCGACGCGATAGAGTATAATTTATTTAGCGGTAAAAGCGTAAAATTCGGAGACAGCGTAGGAATAGCGAAAAAATAATTTCGTTATTTGCAATCTATGTTCGGAGCGTCTTTAAAAAACGCTTCCGATTTTTCGTTTATAAAATTTTCGAGTTGCAAGGAGCTTGTTTTTGCGTCTAATTTTACCGAGTAGCGGACGTCTACTAACCCGCAAGGAAGTTTTTTGGCTTTTATAAAATTTATCTCAAAATCATCAAAGCTGCCAAAAGCGTCGCCGGCTGGTTCGAGTAAAATATAGCCTATTATTTCATCCTCAAGGACGCGATCTAGCTTTATCTTGGCTTTTCCTAGCGCACCGCCGTTTAGTTTGGCGTTCATAATTTTTTCGTAATCTTCGATACCTATTTTTCTACTAAAATTTACGGTCGCCATCTTTTCCCAAGAAAAGTCGACTCTGCCTCCAGGCAAATAGTATTCGGCTAAGTTGAGCGCTTCGTATCTTTTTATAAATCTACTGCCGTCTATTCGTATTTCGTACGGTAATTTTATATATCGAGCCAGATTTTTTTGGGCGTTTACGGCAGGTTTAGGCTGTGAGCATCCGGCGATAAAAAGTGCAACGCATAGCGCCGCGATTTTAAATCTCGCCATAGCTAAACGTTAAATCTAAAATGCATCACGTCGCCGTCTTGAACGACGTAGTCTTTGCCCTCTAGGCGCATTTTGCCCGCTTCTTTTGCCGGGTTTTCGCCGCCGCACGCGATATAGTCCTCGTAGCCGATGACCTCGGCTCTGATAAATCCTCGCTCAAAGTCGTTGTGGATGACGCTGGCGGCTTTTGGCGCTTTCCAGCCTTTTACGATCGTCCATGCGCGCACCTCGACGACGCCCGCGGTAAAATAGCTGATCAAATTTAGCTTCGCAAACGCCGTTTTGATGATCTTTTCTAGGCCGCTCTCGTTCGTGCCTAGCGAGCTTAAAAACTCGTGCGCCTCTTCGTCGCTAAGGCCTACTAGCTCCTCTTCGATCTTGGCGCAAAGCTTGATAACCTCGTGCCCCGAGCGTGCGGCGAACTCGCGAAGCGCCTGTACGTATTCGTTATCCTCCGAGATACCGTCCTCGCCCACATTTGCGCCGTAGACGACCTCTTTTGCGCTGAGTAGTCTTAGTTCTTTGTTTAAATTTATAAACGCTTCCTCGTCCTTGCCGCCGAAGCTGCTCGCGCTTTTGCCGTCGTTTAGGTGAGCTAGCAGCGCGTTTGCCGTCTCTAGCGCTTCTTTTGCGCCTTTTGCGTTTGCTTTGGCTTCGCGGGTTAGGCGCTCGATTTTTTTATTTAGCTGCTCGATGTCGGCGAGGATGAGCTCGGTCTCGATGATCTCGACGTCTCGCACGGGATCGACGCCGCCCTCTACGTGCGTGATATTTTCGTCCTCAAAGCAGCGCACGATGTGTAAAATCACCTCTGTTTCGCGGATGTTTGAGAGAAATTTATTTCCCAGACCTTCGCCCGCGCTTGCGCCCTTTACGAGCCCTGCGATATCGACGAATTCGATCGTAGAGTATTGGATTTTGTTTGGATTTACGATTTTGGCTAGCTCGCCTAGGCGCTTATCTGGCACCGGCACGACGGCTTTATTGGGCTCGATCGTGCAGAACGGATAGTTCGCGCTTTCAGCGTTTTGCGCTTTGGTTAGCGCGTTAAACGTGGTTGATTTGCCGACGTTTGGCAAACCTACGATACCTACTGCTAGTCCCATTACAGCTCCTTTGCCATAGCGCATAGATAATAAAGATTCATTCGCACGCCCGCTCCCGTCGCGCCCGCTTGGTTATATCCCCAAGCTTTTTCGGTGTATGCGGGGCCTGCGATATCTTGGTGTATCCACTTGTCTTTAAATTCGTCTTTTATAAATTTATCTAGGAAGATGCCCGCCGTGATCGCGCCGCCGTAGCGACTGGACGCCGTGTTGCTGACGTCCGCGATCTGGCTTTTGATCAGCTCGCGCAAATGAGGGTTAAACTCCAAAATCGTATTTAGCTCGCCGCTTTTTGCCGCTTTTGCTTTAAATTCCGCTTTTAACTCCTCGTTGTTGCCCATTATACCGCTTGTGTATTCGCCAAGACCCACGACGCAAGCGCCAGTTAGCGTCGCCATATCGATCAGCACGTCTGGTTTAAAATCCTGCGCATAACTAAGGCAGTCTGCGAGCACCAAACGACCCTCGGCGTCGGTGTTTCTTACCTCGATACTAACGCCGCTGCGAGAGATCAGCACGTCGTCTGGTTTATAGGCGTTGCCGCCGATCATATTTTCGGTCGCGCCTAAAATAGCGTGAATTTCAAACGGCAAATTCAGCTCGGCCGCGCCTTTAATTATACCCATCGCCGCAGCCGCGCCGCTTTTGTCGGCTTTCATCGTTAGCATATAATCAGCCGGCTTTAAGCTAAGCCCTCCGCTATCGTATGTTAGCCCCTTGCCGACGAAGATTATGCGCTTTTTCGCGCCTTTTGGTTTATAGACGAGGTGAATTAGGCGAGGCGGGTGGACGCTGGCTTTATTTACGGCTAAAAATGCGTTCATCTTTTCTTTTTCGAGGAATTTCTCGTCGTAAATTTTGCAGCTTAAATTTGGGCTAGACTCGGCTAAATTTTGCGCGTCCTCGGCCATTTTTTGCGGGGTGTAGATTTCAGGTATTTCGTTTACGATATCTTTGGTGAAATTTGTCGCCGAAGCGATTATCTCGCCGTGAGCAAAGCCGTCCTTTGCGTCATTTTCGCGGACGACCTCGCCGTTAAATTCCTCGCTGCTAAAAATAATATCTTTTAGCGCGTATTTTTCTTTTTTTTCTTTGTATTTGTTAAATTCGTAAGCGCCCAGCAAAAAGCCCTCGGTTAGAGCTTGAAAGCTCATTTTTTGGCAGCCTGCGACGTATGAGGCTAGTTTTAGGCTTTTTACGTTTAGAGATTTTACGGCGTTATAGGCTTTTGCCGCACCTATGCGAAGCTCGTCGTAGCCAAGCTTATTTAGCGGTACGTAGATCCTGCCGCTTTCTAGCAAAAGCAAGACGCTTTCGCCCTTGTAGTTGGCGAATTTAAACGCCTTTTCGTCTTTTATAAATTTATGTTTTAGGTTTTTATCTACGATGAAAATCAGCTCCAAATCGGCCTTGATTTCGTCTAAATTTTTATTTACTATTTGAAATTGCACCTCTATGTTTCCTTTCGTTTAAAATTTTATTTTCTATGCGCTTAAAGCCGTAGAGCAAAATGCCCAAAAATAGCGCTACTACCGGCACGGCGACGTACCAGTGCTCTTTTGCTTTGTGTAAAATTTCAAGTATGTGCTCTCCCAAAACCCACGCGGGAATTATCGTTATCGCAGCCCAGCACCACGCGCTTATTAGGTTTATAAACGCGTATTTTTTTGCGCTGTATCCGGTTAAGCCTATGGTCATCGGTATGATGACGCGAAAGCCGTACATATAGCGCTGGATAAAGATGATCGGCCAGCCGTATTTTTTCAGCATTATGTGCGCGATGGCGAATTTGCGGCGCTGGGTATGAAGCTTCTTGGCGATATATTTTTTGTTGTAGCGACCTAGACAAAAGTAAATTTGATCGCCGACGAAGCCGCCCAGACCTGCTACGAAGATGGCCGGCACGATATGCATATGCGTTTGATGAGAGAGGATTCCCGCCATTATGAGCGCCATTTCGCCTTCCATTATGCACCAGACGAAAAGTATGATGTAGCCGTACTCGATGAGTAGTTTCGTAAAAAATTCTTCCATCATAGCTCCAAAATACTGTAAATTTTAGTTAGCGGGCGTAAATTTGCGCTACCGCCCAGATCCTTTAAATCAATCAAAAAGCAGGCCTCTACGCAAACGGCGTTTGTTTGATTGATTAGCTCGACGCTAGCCTTAGCCGTGCCTCCCGTAGCGATTAGATCGTCGATTAGAAGCACCTTTGCGCCCGCTCTTTCGCCGAATGCATCGACGTGAATTTGTACTTCGTCCACGCCGTATTCTAGGCTATATTTTTGCGAGATCGTGATATATGGCAGTTTTTTAGGCTTTCTAATCGGCACGAAAGGTAGCCGCAGCCTAGCCGCCAAAGCCGCTGCAAATATAAATCCGCGAGACTCGATGCCCGCGATGAAATCGATATCGGCACCCTCGTATTTGGCAACTAGATGATCCATTAAAAAATTAAACGCCTCTTTGTTGTTTAGCAGCGTCGTGATATCGCGAAATACTATGCCCGGTTTTGGAAAATCGTTTATACAGCGGATGGAATTTAATAAAAATTCCATCCCCGCTTTGTCTAGTTCTTTCATTTTTTGCCTTTAAATTTGATTTATAGTAGCGCTTCGATTTTGCCCTCTAACTCGCGGATGCGCTGGCGAAGCTTGTCGTTTTCCAGGCGGTACTGCGAGTTTCTGGTGCGAAGGGCGTTGGCATCGTTTTTGACTTTGTTTAGTTCGTCGGTGAGGATGTCGATGTTGCCCAGGCCGCGCTGGAGCTGGATTTGTAACTTGCGGATGACGACTTCGGTATCTTGGAGATTGTTTTTCATAAAATCGCGCGTCGTGCGCTCTTTTTTAAGCAGGGTTTTAAAGTAAAATACCATAACCGTGAGATAGATACAAATGCAGATCAAAACGGTAAGCACGAGCCAATCGGTCATTTCTCGCCTCCCAACTTTTTCACGCGTCTTTCGTGCCTGCCGCCGGCAAATTCGGTAGCGAAAAAGGCCTTTATCATATCTGCCGCGACCGCGTCGCCGATCGTTCTAGCGCCCATGGCTAGCACGTTTGCGTCGTTATGCTCGCGGGCTAGTTTTGCCGTGGTGACGTCGTGACAAAGCGCGCAACGAACGTGCGCATGGCGGTTGGCTGCGATGCTGATACCGATACCCGTGCCGCAGATTAGCACGCCGTATTCGTTTTCGTGCCGCAAATTTTGCGCCAAAAGCTCGGCAAAATCGGGATAATCTACGCTATCTTTGCTATGCGTTCCTAGGTCGCATACGCTAAAACCTTTGCTCTTTAAAATCTCGCAAATTTGCGCCTTAAAATCAAAGCCCGCGTGGTCGCTCGCGATAAAAATTTTGTCTATTTTCATGAAATTTCCATAAGCTAAAAAATGCTTAATTATAGCAAAAAAGCATTAAAGTAAAATTTTGCCGCGAGCCTTTAGGAGCGAAATTTAGGCTAAATTTTAAATTCGTCGCTTATAAAAACATCCTCATGATCGTGGCGGCATATCGTATCGGCTCGAAAAAGTAATCTTTTAGCGGCGAGATCACGATGATAACTAGCGCGATAAAGCCGTATCTTTGCATGCTATTTAGCCAATTTGCAGCGCCGTGAAGCCCGAAAATGCGTAAAAGATACTCAAGCGCTTTCGAGCCGTCAAGAGGCGGGATAGGGTAGAGGTTAAAGAGAGCTAGGACTAAATTTACGGCCGCGAGCATGAAAACAAACTCCGCTACCGCGCCGTCAAAAAAACCGTCAAAACCTATAAATTTAAACGCGCAAAATGCTAGCGCAAAAAGAGCGAGGTTGTATGCGATTCCGGCAAGCGCGACGATGATAGCTGCCTTGTAGCCGCCGTTATAGAGCACCGTGCGTAAATTTATAGGTACGGGTTTAGCCCAGCCAAACGTCACTCCCGTGCTAAGGTACATGAGCGCGGGCACGACGATAGTGCCCAGCGGATCGACGTGCTTTATGGGATTTATGCTGAGCCGCCCCAAATTTTTAGCCGTTAGGTCGCCAAATTTAAACGCCGCATATCCGTGCGCGATCTCGTGTCCGACGACGGAGATAACGAGCACGGCGACTAGGATCGCTACCTGAGCGAAGTCGATGCTATCAAGGTTCATTCGATCTTATTTCCGTCGTTTTTATCTTCTGCTCTGGCGGCATCTAGCAGCTCGGCCGAGTTTTGTATAAAGTCCACGCTCTTGCCGATCCTTTCCCAGCGTACTCGATACTCGTCGTCGAAGGATAGATATACGAACCACGGCTGCCCGACTATGTCTCTGTAGGGTACGCTTCCCCAAAATCTACTATCGCCAGAGTGATCGCGATTATCGCCTATCATAAAGAATTCGTCTTGTGGGACCTTGAAATAAAACGCATTAAACGGATAGTCGCCGATTCCGGCGAATTCTTCTATTAAGACCGGCTTCATAGCAAATTTACCTTCATTTAAAGCCATAATCGAATATGAGAACAAATCGATGCCTTCGTCGTAGTGTATGCCTCCGAATTTATACGGTTCTCGCACGAAAAGTTTGCCGCCTACGTTTACGATATCCTCGGCTTTAAAATTAGATTTTATAAAATCGTCGCCTTCGTTAGGTCTTAAATAAAACGCCTTGCCCGTAAATATGACTTCGTCGCCGCCGACGGCGAAATTTCTTTTAACGAAATAGTTTTTTCTATCGTGCGGAGGTATGAAAATAACAATATCCCCGCGCTTAGGACGTTCGCCTTCTATTAGGTGCCCGTTGCCGAAAATATCGGGTAAAATAGGGGTATTTATATAAGGAATTCTCGGTATGGAGATGCCGTAGCTAAATTTTTTAGCAAATAAAAAATCCCTCACTAGAAGCGAATCTTTCATCGATCCGGAAGGTATAACGAAAGCCTGCGCAAAGAAAAACATTATAAACAAGACGATGACGACCGTGCCCGTCCAGCTGTTTGAAAAATCTAAAATTTTATTAAACGCTTTTTTCAAAATTTATGCCTTTTTCGCGCGGTTTTTGGCTGATTTTATGGTGTTTGACAGTAGCATTGCGATAGTCATCGGACCTACGCCTCCGGGAACCGGAGTTATAAACGAGCATTTAGGCGCTACCTCGTCAAATTTGACGTCGCCTTTTAGCTTGCCGTCGTCCATGCGGTTTATGCCCACGTCGATCACGACGGCACCGTCTTTTACTATATCCGCCGTTACGAAATCCGCCCTGCCGATAGCGGCTACTAGGATGTCGGCCTCCGCGCAAATTTCTTTTAAATTTCGCGTTTTGCTATGCGTCACGGTTACGGTCGCATTAGCGTTTAGCAGTAGATTTGCCATCGGTTTGCCCACGATGTTGCTGCGTCCGATCACTACGGCGTTTTTGCCCTCCAAATTTATATCGTAGGCTTTAAAAATTTCCATTATGCCTAGCGGCGTGCACGGTACGAAGCCTTCAAGTCCGCTAGCTAGCTTGCCGACGTTTATTGCGGCAAAGCCGTCTACGTCTTTTGCGGAGCTAACGGTTTCTAAAATTTTATTCGTATCTATATGCTTTGGTAGCGGCAGCTGAACTAGGATGCCGTCGATGCCGTCGTCTAAATTTAACACGTCTATTAGCGCGATTAGCTCGCTTTGCGTCGTAGACTCGGGCAAACGGTGCATTACGCTTTTTATCTCGCAGGCTATGCAGGCTTTTTCTTTTGCCGCGACGTAGGTTTGGCTGGCTTTATCCTCGCCGACTAGTATTACGGCAAGCGCCGGCTCTATGCCTTGATTTTTCAAATTTAGCGCTTCGTTTTTTACTCTTTCCTTTACCTGCGCGCTTACGTTTTTACCGTCTAATATCGTCATTTTCATCCTTTATTACTTTTTAATCGCAAAGATTGTATGATAGCTAATTTTAGATTAAATTTACGAAAAAGCGAAAGAATTTATGAAAATTTGGCTGATTTCAGGGCTACTTTGCTGCGCGGTATTTGCGAGCGATTTTATCACGAAAAACGAATACGCGAAGATGCTCTATCAAAACCCGCGCGGCATCGGCTGCGACAAGTGTCACGGCAGCGGCGGCGAGGGCAGCGTAATCGCAAAATACAAAGAAGAAAATAAAAAAACCAAAGTAAAAGAAGAAAAGGAACTGGTAGCTCCTAGGATAAATAATCTTGATTTAGAGACGTTTAAAAAAGGCGTACTTGGCGCAAGGAGCATGATGCCCAGCTACTTTTTAACCGACGAAGAGATAAATTTACTTTACGAATACGTGATAAATTTTAATAAGGATAAAAAATGACGAACAAAGAAGCTTTTGAACTAGCCAAAATTTATATCCCGGGCGGCGTGGATTCGCCCGTTCGCGCGTTTGGCAGCGTCGGCGGCGAGCCTTTTATAGTAGATCGCGGCGAGGGCGCGTATCTAGTCGATATCGAGGGCAACCGCTATCTGGACTTCATCCAGAGCTGGGGGCCGCTCATCTTTGGACACTGCGACCCGGATATCGAGAACGCGGTGATAGCGACGGCTAAAAGGGGGCTTAGCTTCGGCGCTCCGTCAAATTTAGAAACAAAGCTTGCAAAACTAATCTGCGACGAGTTTATAAACGTAGAAAAGGTGCGCTTCGTAAGCTCCGGCACCGAGGCTACTATGAGCGCGATACGCGTAGCGCGCGGCTTTAGCGGCAAGGACGGACTGATAAAATTTGAAGGCTGCTATCACGGGCATAGCGACTCGCTTTTGGTAAAAGCGGGCAGCGGCGCTACGACGTACGGCAACGCTTCAAGCGGCGGCGTGCCCGCGGACGTGGTAAAAAACACGTATCTAGCGCGCTACAACGACTTAGAAAGCGTACGGGCGATATTTGAGGCAAATAAGGGCAAAATCGGCGCTCTCATCATCGAGCCTATCGCCGGAAATATGGGGCTGGTGCCTGCTAGCAACGAGTTTTTGAGCGGGCTTAGGCGACTTTGCGACGAAAACGGCGCGGTGTTGATATTTGACGAGGTCATGAGCGGATTTCGCGCGAGCAGGCGCGGATCGTTCGAATTTAACGGCATAAAGGCCGATCTAGTAACGTTTGGCAAGGTTATCGGCGGAGGCTGCCCGGCGGCGGCGTTTGGCGGACGGGCAGCTATCATGGACTGCCTAAGTCCGCTAGGCGCAGTGTATCAAGCAGGCACGCTAAGCGGCAATCCGGTAGCTATGGCTGCGGGCATCGCAAGCTTAAGTAAAATTTTTGCCGACGACGGTTTATACGCAGAGCTAAGTAAAAAGGCTAATTTGCTAATGAGAGGCTTTGCCGAGGCCGCTAAAAAGCACGGTATCGCGCTGCAAACGACGGTGCGAGGCTCGATGTTCGGGTTTTTCTTTAATCAAAACGAGGTCAAAAACTACGACGACGCGCTAAAAAGCGACGTAAATTTATACGCTAAATTTCACGCAAATATGCTAAAACGCGGCGTTTATCTAGCGCCTAGCCAGTTTGAGACGGGCTTTGTTTGCAAGGCGATGAGCGATGAGGATATAGTTTTTGCCGTTAGGGCCGCAGACGAGAGCTTTGACGAGATAAAAAATGGCTAAAATAAATTTAGGCGAGGTCGTAAAAGGCGCCGAGCAACTAAGCCTGGGCATCTCTATCGTCGTAGCGATTCTTATCGGCTCTGGCGCGGGGTACTGGATCATGAAAGAAACGGGCTGGACGTGGACGCTGTTTGCGGGCGTAGCCGTGGGTATCGCAGCAGCCGCGCTAAACGTCAAAAAGGCCTACGACGCGCAGATAAAAAGCCTTGAGCAGCTAAAAGACGAGAGTAAATTTAAACCCGCGAAGGACGACGACGAGGACGATGAGTGAATTTTAGGCTCCTTGCCGTTTACGGCGCGTTTGAGACTTTGTTGTTACTGAGTTCTGCAGTGTTTGGCCGCGCGTGGTTTTATAGCTCGCAGGTTGCTTTTGCGGGCTCGCTTTTGGTGCTAGCCGCGACCTTTAGAGCCTACAAAAAACGCGTGCAAAACGGCGTGCGAGACTACGACGCCTCCGCGGATGACGACATAGACGAGTGGGGCGAAAATCACGAGGAGTTTCCTGATGTTTTATTGAGGGCTAGCGAGTCTAAGCGGGGCGACGAACCAAAATTTAGCAGCGAAAACGATGTCTTAAAGCCTAAAAATACAAAGCGAAATTTGGCTGAAAATTTACAGGGTTTAAAGAAAAATTCGCCTAATTTTTTTACCGCTTTCATGCCTTTTCGGCTGATCGCATATGCGGTTTTGGTCGTCGGA
The DNA here is from genome assembly GCA_963518485.1 of uncultured Campylobacter sp. Lineage (GTDB taxonomy): Bacteria > Campylobacterota > Campylobacteria > Campylobacterales > Campylobacteraceae > Campylobacter_A. Next base: position 10,560 of record CAUQJW010000010.1, on the reverse strand, counting down.
TTTTTGGCGCTAAAAAGGCACGGCAACCTTGATATAGCCGCGTTTTTGATTGCGCTTGCGGCGATGCCTGCGGCTAGTTTTATTTACGGATTTAAAAGCCTAAAAGGCGGCGAGAAATCGCTTTAAAATTTAATAATACGGGGAAAATATGAGAGCCGTCTCGACGCTTACCATAAAATCGATGTTCGCCTTATTCGTAGGCATAGCCTTTTTGTTCGTCGGTAACGGGCTTATCATAAGTTCGGCGGGCGGCGAATTAAAAAAAGCAGGTGCGGACGAACTAACGACGGGATTTGTTTTGGCGACTTATTTTATCGGCGCGATGTCTGCCACGATTTTATCTCACAGGATAGTTTCTAAAGTAGGACATATCCGCAGTTTCGGTATTTTTGCGTCGCTTTTCGGTATAACGGTTATGTTTCACGCTCTTAGCTCTAATTTATACTTTTGGGCATTTTTAAGATGTTGTTTGGGTTTTTGTCACTATTCTATTTTGGTCGTCGTAGAAAGTTGGTTAAATGCTAGAGCCAGAAACGAGATTAGGAGCCGAGTTTTAGCCTTTTACGAGATAGTTTTTTACGTAGCTTTCGGACTCGGGATTTTAATTATGGGACTAAATTTAAGTACGCTGCAAATATTTTTGATAAGCGCCGCGTTCATACTTCTTTCAAGCGTTCCTTTAAATTTAATCCGCATAAAACAGCCGCCGATTCCCGAAAAAAAGAGCGTTTCGTTACCTAAAGTCTTTACGCTCGTTCCGCTTGCGCTTATAACGGGCGTAATAGCCGGCATACTAATGAACGGCTTTTTTTCTATGGCTAGCATCTATATGCTTTCGCAAGGATACGGCGCGAAAGAGGCTTCGTATTTTATGACTTCGGCGATGATAGGCGGGTTCGTAGCCCACTCGCTAATCGGCTCGTTTTCGGATAAATTCGGACGGCGTCCGGCGCTGATTTTATGCTGTTGCGTTTCGTTTGCGGCTAGCGCGATATTTTTGAGCTTAGATTTAAGTATTTATTTAAAATACTTCTTGTCGTTTTTTATCGGAGCGGGATGTTTTTGCCTTTACGCGTTAGCGCTGGCTAGAGCTAACGACGAAGTGAGTCAAAAAGGCGACGGTATCGAAGTCGGCAGAGCGATTTTATTTTGTTACTCCTTCGGTTCTTTGCTTTCTTCTATAGTAATGGGGCTAGCGATGAAATTTTTGGGTTCCGACGGATTTATGTGGGTAAACGCCGTTTTGTTAGGCTTTTTAATAATCTACGCATTTACGCAAAAAACCGTTCCGATCGAACATAGAAAAAGTTTTGAGCATAGTCCGGGAACGATGGCGAATAACTGATGGCCGCTATCTCTAATAATACTCTAAACAACGCCGCCGTAACCGCGCAAACCGTAAGCGGAGGCTCGACGCTTCCCAAACAGCCGCTTGCGACCGAAAATAAAATTTTTAAAAATCAACCCGTCGTTTCGCATCAAAACGCCGATTCGGCCGCAGTCGATAGCGCTGTAGGCGATTTAGACAGACTCGTTAATCGCTTGCTAAACGAGCTAAAAAGCAGCCCTAGCGAAGCGAAGCTAAACGAGTTGGCGACGCAGGCTAAAGACCTAAAAGTTGCGCCTAATCTCGTAAAGGATATGAAAAATCTAGTTCAAATGGCCGAGCAAGAGCCGGAGTTAAAGGATATAGCGTTAAAATTAAAGGAATTTTTAAAACCTATCGCCGATTTAAAGGCTTCTTCTTTAAATGAACAGATAAAAAATTCCGGCATTATGCTAGAAGCTAATCTAAAAGACGCGCTAAATAATAAATTTAATTTGCCTAGCTCTATAAATAAGCTTTTCGGCGATATAAAAAATCTCTCTAGCCAAGCTCTTTTAGATCAAATTTTAACCCTAGCCAAAGACGATAGCTTAAGCACCGCCGAGAGCTTTGCGAAGCTAAACGATATTTTACTAAACGCCAAAGAAAGTAATAAGGCCGCCCTAGAAAATTCGCCGTTAAAATCGCTTTTTAACGGCGTTAAAAAGCTCGAAGACGCGGTTAAATTTATGGATAAGCAAGCAAGCGCGCTACAAAACGGCGGACTCAGCTTAAAACGCTTGATTTGCAGCTAGATAAAGTAAAAAATATTTTATCGGGCTTAAAGTTGGAAGATTTACAAAGCGAAAAGCTGAATAAAAATTTAGGTTTCGCAGCAAATTTAAAAGATATAAAATTAGCCGTAAAGTCGCTAGAAGAGGAGCTGGGCTCATTAAAAAACGCCGGAGATAAATTTGCCGATTTTAGCAAAAGCGTATCGCAAAATAACGAAACCAATCTACAAGATAGGCTGCAAAGCGTAGCTAAAAAACTAAATTTGGCTTTGCAAATCGCCGATAAAAGCGGCTTTGAGGCTAGAAACAACCTAGACGAGATAGGAAGGCTCATAAAAAGACAAGAGATCGCTAGACAAGATATAGACGCCGTTTCTACGCGCTCGAGCTAAGACGTAGCCAAAAGCCTTCAAAACGACGTTAAAGGCGTGCTTTTGAATCTTAATTCAAAGGCCGCTCCCGATAGCCAAATTAAGGATTTAAGCGCCAAAATGCTCTCGCAGATAGAAATGCATCAGTTAGTTTCTAGCGTAACGGGCGGTATACAAAGCTATTTGCCTTACGTCTGGGAGGGCGCGGACGGCGGTAATATCCGCTTTAAGCAAGGCAAAAAGCAAAAGCATTACGCGCAGATAGATTTAAATTTCCAAAAATTCGGCCAAATAAACATAATGGTCGGTCTAAGCGACGATAAATATATAGACCTCTCGATAGCGACGCAAAAGGAGGATTTTAAAGAGCTTTTGCTAAGCGGTTCCAAGGAGCTTAAAAAAGCCATTAGCGATCAGGGGCTTATCGTTTCTAATTTTAGTCTAAAAACGCTTCCTAAGCTTTCTTTGAGAGCGATTTACGCCAAACCCGAAAAGCTCGATATGGGCTTTGATAAAAAGATTTAGGAGAAAAATTGGCTAGAATAAAAGAAAAAAACAAAAAAGCCGTCGCTTTAGGATATAACCGCGATAAGGATAACGCTCCTAAGGTGTTGGCGTCGGGTTCGGGCGAAGTAGCGAAAAATATTATAAATTTAGCCAAATCTCACGATATTCCGATTAAAGAAGATGCGGATTTAGTGGAAATTTTAAGTAAAGTCGATTTAAACCAAGAGGTTCCGCCTAACCTTTATAAAGCCGTCGCAGAAATTTTTAGTTTTCTTTATAAAATGACGAATAAAGATTCGTGATCGCGCGCGGATTTATTTATGTTGCGTTTAGGTAAAATGGGATAGAATCAAAATAAATTTTAAATCAAACGGATAAAATTTGAAACAAAAATTAGTCTTAGTGGGCGCTTCTACGGGCGGGCCGGGACATCTTAAAAAGCTTTTTAAAGGGCTTGATTTAAACGGCGCCAGCGTCGTTATAGCTCAGCATATGAGTTTGATGTTTATCCCTAGCTTTATCGCGCAGTTCGGCAAGGAATGCAGCGCTAAAACCGTTATGCTATCCGGTACGACTCAACTAAAATCCGCAATATACGTTTGCGAAAAAAATTCGGAAATTTTACCCACTCAGCCCCTTAGCGCCGCCGTTTGCAACCCGATAAGAGAAACTACCTACAATCCTAATGTAGACGTGCTTTTTCACTCCGGCGTTAGGGCGTGCAAATTCGCCGACGTTATGGCGATACTACTTACCGGTATCGGCGACGACGGCGCGCGCGGCTTAAACGAGTTATACAAAGCCGGCGCGAACTGCATAGCCGAAAACGAAGAGAGCGCGATAGTTTACGGAATGCCTAAACGCGCAAAAGAGATAAACGCAAATTTAAAATCTTACAATATACACGAAATCAGGATTCAATTAGAAAGGTTTTTGCATGCATAGGCTTAAAGAACAAGAAACGATTCCGGCTCCTAGCGACGTCGGCGGGCTTAATAAATTTGTAGAAAATATAAAAAGCATGTGCGGCGTGGATTTAGAGAGCAAAAAAGAAACTATAAAACAGCGTTTGATAAATTTTTGCCGCGCTTATCGCATAAGTACTTTTGAAATTCTGGCAAATAAAGTCGTCGTAGACAAGGCTTTAAGGCAGGAAATTTTAAATTTGGTAACGACTAACGAGACTTATTTTTACAGAGAACTAGTTCAGCTCCAAGCGGCGATTTACTACGCTAGGGATTTAGATTCGGTTAGAATTTTATGCGCGCCTTGTTCGACGGGCGACGAGGTATATTCTTTAGGGATGCTGGCTCAATCCAACGGCATAGACGTTAGTCGCGTTTCTATTACGGGAGTAGACATAAACTCCGAAGCGATAGAAGCGTGTAAAAAGGGACTTTACTCCGAGAGATCGCTACATCGCCTAAACGAAAATCAAAAGAGCGTATATTTTAATAAATCGGGCGATAAATTCGAGATTAAGCGCAATATTTTGCCTCGCTGCGATTTTCATTTGATGAATATCTTCGACGACGCTATTTTTAGACTCGGCAAATTCGACATTATATTTTCTAGAAATATGATGATTTATTTTAACGAAGAATTTAAGCTAAAAACCATCGAGAGATTTTATAAGATGCTAGGCGACCGCGGTAGGCTCTACGCAGGACACGCGGATTTAGTTCCTTATACTTCGCTTTACGAAAAGATAACGGATAACGGAGCCTTGTGCTACGTTAAAATTTAAATTAATCCAAAATCTCTTTATAGCGTTTATAGACGATTAGCCAGTAAGCCGCTCCGACGAAAAACGCGCAGCCCATCAGCGTAGTAATCGTCGATAGGCTAAGTCCTAGATCGAAAAGTAGCCCTATGCCGCCGGAGACTAAAGCCGAAACGCCCAAGTAAACCATATCGTTATAAGCTATCATCCTGCCGTAGAATTTTTTATCGCACTTTTGCTGAAGCAGCGTATAAGTATAGCTCCAAAGCGTAGAAACGAAAAATCCGGCGCATAAAATCCCGATAAATCCGAGATAGAAGTTAAATTGCGTCGCCGCCCATGCGACGACTCCGCAACCTTGCCCGACGTAAATAAGCCATAAATTATTATTTTTTACGAATTTGCTGAGCATTACCGGACCTATAATTAGCGTCACGGCGCGACAAGCGTTTATATAGCCGATAACTAGCGACGCCGATAAAATTCGCGCGTAAGGATAATCGGCCAAAAGAGCGACCAGAGCATCGTAACTGCTAATGCCCACGAACGAGTGAAGTAAGATCAAGTGGACGATTAGCGGATTTTGCCTTAGATAACTAAGGCCTTCTTTTAGCATCGTTAAGATTTTTGTTCTATTTTTTTGGGCGTTTGAAGCGATTTTAGTTTTTAAAAGTATTAAAAGCGCGACGCCGTATAAGGCCAAATCCAACAAAAACGCGCTAACTACGCCGAAAAAGTGTATATAAATTCCTGCTAGCCCCATGCCTGCAGTATAAGAAAACGCCCAGATAAGCGAGTGGATTTCGTTTGCGGTTTTTATTTCCTCTTTGGTTAAAATTTTAGGAAATAGGCTCATTTCGGCTTGGAAATATATTCCTCCAGCGCCTGTTCTAAGAAAAATTATAACGAAAAGAAGCCAAAGCATCGAGATATCGTCTATAAATACCAAAACCGCGAGCGTCGCCATTTCTATTATAGTAAGCGCGATTAAAAGCGGTTTAGGGCTAAAACTATCCACGGCTACGCCGCTAAAAGGCGCCGTTATAACGCCTGGGATAAAAGCCATAGCCGCCGCTAGCGTAATGGCCCAAACCGGTGCGTCAAGCTCGATAAGTAGCGTAAAAATCCCCGTGTGCGAGAACCAAACGCCCAGATAGCTTATGAGTTGTATTAGCGATAGTCTAGCAAAAATCGGTTCTTTTTTAAGAAGAGCTAAAAATTTATTTATTACCATTGAGTCGTCGGATTATTTTTTATGAGACAACGGAGCTACGAATTTATAAATTTTGGCTCCGAAGCCGTCTTTTATGAAACCGTCTTTTTTCTCGAGCCTTCTTAAGTCGCCGTTTTCGTAAATATACTCTGCTCTTTCTCTATATTGATTTACGGTCGTAACTACGCCGTTTTTGATTTTGTATTCGCCGTTTTGCACTTCGCGTTGTCCTATTTTTTTAACGTAATTATTTTCTAGCTTAAATTTACCGCCGGTTTCTAAAAGCAATATACTTTTCGAGCCTTTTTCGCAGCCGTCGCAGTTTATTTTAGCCTCGTAAATTCCCGAAATATCTTTCGCCGAAGCGTCTATTTTTTCTATGCTGCAAGTTTGAAACTCCTCGGTTTCGCCGCATTTTGACTGTTTGGCGACGCATCCGGTAAATACCGTCAAAGCGGCCGCTAAAGTTAGAATTCGCTTCATAAAATTTCCTTTATTTTTTACGGCGATTATACTAAAAAACGGCTCTATTTTATGGTAAAAAACGCGTTTTTTTGTTAAAATCGATAAAAATTTTAAGGAGAATCAATGGAGGAAAATATCCCGTTTATAGTATTTGCCGTAATCGTATTAATCTTTGCGGTCTTGTTTTTAAAGGCCGGTATCAAGATTATCTCGCAGTCGGATATCTACATCGTCGAGCGTTTGGGTAAATTTCACAAGGTGCTTGACGGCGGATTTCACATCATTATCCCGTTTGTAGATCAGATCCGCGCCGTGATCACAGTGCGTGAGCAGCTAGTAGATATCACAAAGCAGCAAGTCATCACCAAAGATAACGTAAATATCAGCGTAGACGGCATCGTGTTTTTAAAGGTCGTGGACGGCAAAATGGCTCTGTATAACGTCGACAGCTACAAGCGCGCGATCGCAAATTTAGCCATGACGACGCTGCGCGGCGAGATAGGCGCGATGAATCTCGATGACACGCTTAGCTCGCGCGACCGCCTAAACTCCGCGCTACAAAGAGCGCTCGGAGACGCCGCCGATAACTGGGGCGTAAAGATCATGCGCGTCGAGATCTCCGAGATCTCCGTCCCGCACGGCATCGAAGAGGCGATGAATCTACAGATGAAAGCCGAACGCGAAAAACGCGCGATCGAGCTAAAAGCGCAGGCTGAAAAAGAAGCACTCATCCGCAACGCCGAGGCGTTAAAACAAGAAAAAGTATTGCAAGCCGAAGCCATCGAGCGTATGGCCGATGCGAAAAAATACGAGCAAATCGCGCTAGCCACGGCTCAAAAAGAGGCGATGGATATGATAAACGAAAGCATGGCGCAAAACGCCAAAGCAGCCGAGTTCCTACTCGCGCGCGACCGCGTCGGAGCCTTTAACGAGCTAGCCAAAAACGGTTCGAAAGATAAAATTTTAGTCCCTTACGAAGCGACCGAGCTCATCGGCTCCCTAAGCGTTTTAAAGGACTTTTTGGGCGCTAGGGCGGCGAAATGATGCCCGCGTACTTGATGCTGGCTGCGGGCGTGGGGCTAATCATGCTCGAGTTTATGCTCGGTAGCTTTTTCGTGCTATTTTTCGGACTTGGATTTTTAGCGGTCGGAGTGCTTGGATTTTTCGTCGATATCGCTTGGGAGTATCAAATTTTACTCATCGCTACCACCTCGCTAGTCCTACTTTTTGCACTCAGAAAGCCGTTAAAGGCTAAATTTAACCAGCACGAAAGCGAGGTCAAAGACGACTTTTTAAACGAGAGCGGCGAGGGCGAGATCAGAGAGGGTATGGTTTATTTTAAAGGCACTTTGTGGCGCTACGACGGCGATCTGCCCAAAGGCTCGAAAGTGCGCGTGCTCGGCACTAAAGGCAATAAAGTCGTTTTACAGCGGGATTAAAATTTTTATTTTTGCGGTTTAAAAACGCTTTTAAATTTTTCAAGGAGTCAAAATGTTTATCGTAAATTTAACTTATGTTAAAGAATTAAGCCAAGTTGATAACTTCATAAGCGAACACAATGCATTTTTGGATAAATTTTACGCAGAAAATAAATTTATCTGCTCGGGGCGTAAGGTTCCGCGTAGCGGCGGCATCATCTTGGCAAACGCCAAGGATCGCTCGGAGCTTGACGAGATTATCGGACAAGATCCGTTTTTTTAAAAACGGTATCGCAAAGTATAAAATTACCGAGTTTTCGCCGACGAAATTCGTACCTAGTTTTGAGCGGCTTTTAGGCGAGTAAACGAACTGGGCAAGCTAAGGTTAACCGGCTTGGGTAATTATTAATAAAATTGCAAAAAGGCAAACGACTGCGACTGGATTTGCGCGTTTGCCCGCAATAAAATTAACCTTTAACGGTGCAGTTTAAAATACGGTCGCCGTTTTTACTACTTTTATAAAATTCTCGTTTAAAATTTAAAATCAAAAAAGTTGGTTCCTCTTCGTAAACTTAAAATCTAGCCAAATTTAAAGAAACGTCTGGTTTGATTTAATATACGTTTAGTCACTAACGCTCTTTTAAAATAAATTTATAACAACCACTCCGGCTACTATCATGCCTATGGCGATGATTGCGGGCAAATCAAGCTTTTGCCCCATAAAAAAATAAGCTATCGCCGAGATGAGAACTATGCCCGCCCCGGACCGTATCGCGTAAGCGATACCCATGGGAATGTACCTAAAATATCGCAAGCAGGTAGAATAAAATCCCGAATAAAACAAGCGAACCAATGGCGTATAAGGGCTTTGCAAAGCTGTCGCTTAGCTTTAAAAGCGAAGTTGCAGCCGCCACTAGCGTGATGCTTATGCCTAGAAGAACCCGGTATTTGATCATTTTTCTTCTTTAAATTAATAAAGGAATTATAAACTCAAATTTTAAATATCTAAATTAACTATAAATAAATTAAAATTTGATCCTCTGCGTGCTTTTGCAGGCGTAAATTTGATGAGGAAATGCGATCAAATTTGACCTTGACCGCATTTAAATTTTAGCGTTTGTGATGAGGACAGGCGTGCGCTTCATCGCTTGCGCGGCTTTTGTCGTGATGAGAGCACTCTTTATGTTGCGCGCAGCCTTGCGCTTTTGCGTCGCATTTTGGGCATGGCTTTGACTTGGCGCTATCGCCGCCGCAGCTCAGACTTTTATCTACTCCGTGATTTCCGTGGTGGGGGCACTCTTTCGTCGATGCGTGAGACTGGGCGCAGCTATCGTTTGCCATACCGTGATGCGGGCAGCTTGCATCTTTTATCTGCGTAGCGTGGCGATACTCCTGCGCGTTTTGCTCGGCAGGAGCTGGTTTGTTCGCCGTGCAGCCTGCAAAAAACAGCGCCACAATCGCAGCTAAAACTAAATTTTTCATCTTTTCTCCTTTGGTAAAATATCTCGCGATTTTATCAAATTTAAGCTTTATAAATCGGGATAAATTTGAGCGGGCGGCAGAAACTATTTAAATTTAAAAAGTCGCGGCAAATTTGACTCTGGGCTTATACGTTTCGACTATCTATGACGGTGCGGACCGTCGCAGCTAGCGCCAAAAGGCTAAATTTTAGTTCGAGAGCATCTTTTGCGGATTTTAAAATCATTACTTTCACTGTGCGTATGCCGTAAAATGGTATCTGCAAGACGTCAAAAAACGTGAATTTATCAAAGATAAAAGCGTTTTTCGCTAAACTCGCGTAAAAAATTTAAAGGAAAAATTTGACTAGACTAAGCGTAGACGAGGCGGTAAATTTGATAGAAAACGCCGAACTAAACGAGCTTGGAGCGATGGCTCTAGCGCGCAAGCGCGAGCTGCACCCTGACGGCGTCACGACCTTTATCGTGGATAGAAACATCAACTACACGAACGCGTGCTGGGTGGACTGTAAATTTTGCGCGTTTTACCGCGATCATAAGGACGAGGACGCCTACGTTCTTAGCTTTGACGAGATCGGGCAAAAGATCGAGGAGCTCATCGCTATCGGCGGGACGCAAATTTTATTTCAAGGCGGCGTACATCCGAAGCTAAAAATCGAGTGGTACGAGGATCTCGTGGAGTTTATAGCAAAAAAATATCCAAGCATCACGATTCATGGATTTTCAGCGGTCGAGATCGACTATATCGCTAGGATCTCGCGTATCAGCACGAGAGATGTGCTACGTAGGCTGCGAGAAAAGGGGCTCTACTCGATGCCCGGAGCCGGCGCAGAGATCCTTAGCGACCGCGTCCGAGACGTGATCGCGCCTAAAAAATGCGACGTAGACACGTGGCTGCGCATCCACCGCGAGGCGCACGAGGAGGGGCTAAAGACGACGGCAACGATGATGTTTGGTACCGTGGAAACCACGCGCGAGATCGTGGAGCACTGGGAGCATATCAGGAGCTTGCAGGACGAGACGGGCGGCTTTAGAGCGTTTATATTGTGGAGCTTTCAGGGGCTAAATACGCGCCTAGCCGCCGAGCATCCCGAGATCAAAAAACAAAGCTCGAATCGCTATTTGCGCCTACTTGCGGTCTCTAGGCTGTTTTTAGATAACGTACCCAATATCCAAAGCAGCTGGGTCACGCAGGGCAGCTACATCGGGCAGCTGGCGCTACTGTTTGGCGCAAACGACCTAGGCAGCACGATGATGGAGGAAAACGTCGTCAAGGCCGCCGGCG
>CAUQJW010000009.1:0-26913 GCA_963518485.1 uncultured Campylobacter sp. | reverse complement strand
ATTTAGCGCAGCCGCTATCGTCGCCGTAATCGCAAGATAGGCCGTAATACTCGCTAGCGGCTTTTAAGTCCTTGGCGATTCCCTCGCCGGCTTCCGACATATCTCCTAAATTAAAGCAAGCCGTCGAATCGCGACGTTCGCACGCTTTTTTATAGTAGCTTGCGGCTCTTGCGTAGTCTTTAGCTACTCCTTCGCCGTTATCGAATTTCTGCCCTAAAGCCAGGCAAGAACTTGCTACTCCGCCGTCGCACGCCTTGCCGTGAAAAAATATCTCTTTATCGCTATCTACTTTTTCTCCGTCGCGCTGACCGGCATACATAGTAGCCACGACGCCGCATCCGCTTGCGTCTCCGGCCTCGCAAGCAAGCTTATATAGCTCGTTAGCCTTACTTAAATTCGCGTCTTCATCGCCGGAAACGTCTATCGAATACGCGGCCATATAGCATCCGGCGGCATTTTTATCTTTAACGCAAGATTCTTCAAAAAGCTTTGAAGCATCCGAATATAAACCGGAAACCATCAAAAGCTTTGAGGCCTCTTCGAATTTGCCCCCGAAGCCAAAAGCGCATAGCGCGGCTAACAATATAATTTTTTTCACGCCTTCTCCTTATCTTTTTATCTCTTTAAATTTGGACCTAAACTGAGAACACGAGTAGTAGTCTCCGTAGTCGCACCCTAGGCCGTAATATTCCATTATCTTTTCGGCGCTTACTCCTTCGATTTTTTTCGTATCGTATAACGATGCCAAAGAAGAGCATGCCGCGCCGTTTTTACTATCGCAGCCGATTTTATAGTATTCTTCTGCCTTTTTAGCGTCGCTTTTCGAGTAGACGTAATACTCCGCCAGCGCCCAGCAAGAATTCCCCACGCCGCCTTTGCACGCTTTTTCGTAATACGGTATAGCCTTTTGCATATCCGCATCGCCGTATGATTTAGCTCCGGCATATACCGCGCCCGCGGCATCGCAACCGTGCATATCGCCCCCTTCGCAAGATTTTATATATAGCAAAGCCACCTCGTTTTTATCGTAGTCTCCTCCGGACGTCTCCGTCATAAACGCCTGCAAAAAGCATCCTGCGGCGTTTTTATCCTTAACGCAAGATTTTTCGTAAAGCCCGGAAGCATTTTCGTAATTTCCAGCGTAATACTCCTTAACCGCATCTTCAAAATTACCGGCAAAGCACAAAACCGCCGAACAAATCGCTAAAATTATCTTTTTCACGTTTTTTCCTTATCTTTTAAATTTATCAAAAAACCACATAAAAGCAAAAAGCAGTCCCGCAGCCTTGCTTTTACTCTCGTCAAACATAAATTTGCGCGCATCTTTAACCGGCACGTAGGCTAGCTCGATATTTTCGCCGTCTATGCCGCCGCCCTCGCCGATTTTCATATCGTCGTTTATCGCGGCAAAAAACATCGTCTGCCTCGCTCCGCCAAAACCTAGCGCGCCGCGCGTGGAGGTTATGCGCTCTACCTTGCTAGCCGCAAAGCCCGTCTCCTCGGCGATCTCTTCGATGACGGTCTGCTCCTCGCTTTTCCCTTTATCCATTAGCCCCGCGCAAAGCTCGTAGGTATAGCCTTCCTCGCCCTCTTGCATTAAATTTAGCGGCCCCGTTTTCGCGCTTTGGATATTAAACCAAACGGCGGGGCGAAACTGCTTAACCAGCAAAAACGCGTCTTTATCCTCGTGATAAAGTAGAGCCGAGACGCTGTCGTGAGCCTTTACGCACTCCCATCTGACGGGCTTTCCGCACAGATCAAACGAAATTTGATACGGCTTTACGTAGCGCGGAGAGGTTAAATTTTCTATCTTGATATTTTTTACAGCAGTATCCATTTTGCCAGTCCTAAAAAGCTAAAAAATCCTACCGTATCGGTAACGGTGGTAAGCAGCACGGCCGAGCCGACGGCGGGATCGATGTTAAATTTCTTTAAAGTTAGCGGTATCAAAGTACCGAAAAATCCGGCAAAAAATAAATTTATAAGCATCGAAGCGCCGATAACCACGCCTAACATCGGGCGACTAAACCAAATCGAAGCTATGACGCCCATCAAGCAAGCAAAGGTTAGCCCGTTTATGAGCGCGATGCCTACCTCGCGTTTTAGCGCGACGGCGGCGTTTTTAAACTCGATTTCTCCCAAAGTCAGTCGGCGCACGGTTACGGTGAGCGCCTGCGTGCCGGTGTTTCCGCCCATGGACGCCACGATAGGCATCAGCACGGCAAGAGCCACGTAACTAGCGATCGTATCGTCAAAAAGTCCTATGATGCTGGAGCTAATAAGCGCGGTAAATAAATTTACCAGCAGCCAAACGGCGCGCGCGCGGGTAGCCTTTACTAGGCTCGTATCCTCCTCCTCGGCCTCATCGTCGACGCCGGCTAGGTTATAAATTTGCTCCGTAGCGCTTTCTTGGATGTAGTCGTGGATATCGTCGGCGGTTATTCGGCCTAGCAGTATGCCCGTGCTACTGGTTACTGCGATGACGTTTAGGTCGTAGTCTTGCACCATGACGGCTACGTCTTGCATGAGGTCCATATCGTTTACGACGTGGGGCTTGTAGCGATCTGCTTGCGCTTCCTCTATGTTTTGCTTTAATGTCTTTGAAAAATCAAAAAGTATCAGGTCTTCAAGCGGGATGGCATACTCCAAAACGCCCTCTTTATCGACGATAAAAAGCTGCGAGACGTTTTCTAGCTTGCCCTCTTGCTTCTCGCGCCTAAGCCTAGCTACGGCATTCCCTAGCTTTTCCTCTAAATGCGCGGAGAAAAGCTCGGTTTGCATGTGCGCGCCGGCTCTATCTTCTTCGTAGCTTCTAAGCCTTAAAATTTCGTTTTGATTTTCTCTATCTAGCTCGTTAAAAAGCTCTCTAGCCTTGTTTTCATCGATATCTTCGATGTATTGAAGCAAATCTGTCGCGTCGTCGCTTTCTAGCTCTTCTAGCGCTTCTACGATCTTTTCTGCGGGTAGTTGCTCGATCACGTCTTTTAGCATGTGATCGGGCATCTCGATGGCTACGTCGCCCAGCATCTCGGGATCTAGCTTTTCTAGATACTCGGCAAAAAGCTCCTCGTCGTGCTTTTTTAGCGTTTTTAGGTGATGGGCTAGATCAGCCGCGCTTAGCTCCTCGTCGATCGTCTCGTTTAAGTGCGAGTCAAGCAGCTCTTTGGCTTCGTTTAATTGCTCGTTTTCTTCCATCGTCCGGCCTATTTTATTTCCGATATATCGACTAAATCGTCGAATTTCTCTTCTTTAGGCGAAATTACGTCGTCGGCGATATACTGTTTAAATTTAACGTCGTTGCTATTTACGATATTTTGAAACTTAGTCTTACTTGAGCCGGCGAACGCGCCTTTAGGTATTTTTAGCATACTTTCGGGATTAACGGCGGTACCGTTGCGATAAAGGCCGAAATGCAGGTGCGGTCCCGTACTCATGCCGGTGCTCCCCACGTATGCTATCACTTGGCTTTGTTTTATTTTTTGTCCGACTTTTAAGCCCTTCGCAAAGCCGCTAGTATGGGCGTAAAGCGTTTCATAGCCGCCGCCGTGGCTTATTATAACGACCTTGCCGTATCCGCCCTTGGTTCCTACGAATTTCACGCTACCGTCGCCCGCGGATTTTATCGGAGTACCTTTAGGCGCGCCGTAATCTACTCCTAGATGCACGCGGTATCGCTTAAGCACCGGATGATATCGCTTAAGCGTAAAAGGCGAAGTTATACGAGCGTTAGGAAGCGGCCTGATGAGGAAAAATTTATCGCGCTCCTTACCGCTTCTATCGTAGAATTTATCGTTAAATTTATAAACGCCGTATTGTTTTTTATTTACTTCAAGCATAGCCGCATGGATATCGGGATATCCGAAAAGCCGCCCTAGACGGCGTTTTTGCGTATATATTATGATTAGCCTGTCGCCTTTTTTAATCTTTTTAAAATCTACTTCGCCTCTAATAGCGGCCGTAAACGCATTGGCTAAATCTGCGCTACCCGTATACTCGACGATGTCTTGATAAGGCGAATTATTTATTTTTATACTTAAAATTCTATCTTCCGTTTGAGACGAAATCGAAGTGATCTGCATCTTAAATTTATCGTTTTTATCTTTATAAATTTGTATTTGAGCTTCTTCGTTTATCGGGATTAAAACTTGAGATATTTTTTCTTTATCGTCGTATAAAATTTGATATTTAGTTCCCGCGGTAATGTCGCTGGCGTTTTCCTTTTCCTCGCGTTCTAGGTTGTAGTAAAGCGACAGGGGAATCGAATATTTTTCCAAAAAAGTTAAAAAAGTCATGCCGTTTTCCCATGAATATTCCTCAACGCTAGGTTTTATAGCGAAAGCAGACGATATCATCAATAAAATAACGCAAAAGAATTTAGCCATAAAAATCTCCGAATTAACTAAAAATCGGCTAATTCTACTTAATTTTTGCTTACATTTTACAAAAAATAAGGATTATTAAGTTATAATCGTTCAAATTTTAAACGCATTTAGGAGCGAAATTTGAAAAAGTTTATACTTGCCTCGATATTTCTTTTTAGTCTATCTTTCGGTGCTAGCTTTAGCCTAAACGAGTACAAAACGCCTCTCATCGACGTAACCGAAGGCGTAGGAACCGTAGCCGACAGTCCCGACATCATAGTCGGCTCAAGCGGTATAGTGATGCATAAATTCGACGCCTCTCAAAGCTCAATCATCGCTCGCGCCGTAGTCACGCAAAAAAGCGGCGGCTTTGCTAAGGTCAGGTTTGAGGTATTTGACGCGCTAGCGCAAAAGGCCCTGCCTCTGCCGGGAATTTTACCTAAAAGCGGCGACGAGCTAATACTAAACTACCTCTACGACCGCTCGCTCATCGTCGTGCCGAACAAAGAAATTTACGCCGAAGTAACGAATGCGTTTAAAGACATTACCTTCATCCACCCGGACATCGTGGGCTCATACCTAAGCTACGAGTATAAGCCAAACCCTAGCCGCGACGACTTTCGTAAAATGTGCAACCAAAGCGCTGCGGGGCTAATATTTATCGCTATGAATAACGAAGCGCTTTTTGCCGACTGCCAGAGTTTCGAGCCGCTAAAACGCTTCCAAAGCGGCGCGGTCAAATACTACCAGCTGCCTTTTTACACTCGCGTCAAGGACATCGATACGGTATTTTGGAAATGGGGCTCGGAGCAGATCAGCGACTTTGACCGCCACTACAAGGCGCTTTTGAAAGAAAAATGATGCTTGATAAACACGCTAAATTTTTTGTAAATTTACTAGGCGCGGATAACGCTTACTTCGACGACGCGCACAGGATCGCCTACTGCTACGACGCGACGAAAAAGCGCCATTTGCCCGACGGCGTGCTTTTCCCGCGCCATGAAAAAGACGTTAGCGAGATTTTAAAATACTGCAACGAAAACGGAGTCAAAATCGTGCCTAGGGGTGCCGGTAGCGGCTTTACGGGCGGAGCGCTAGCGCACGAGGGCGGCGTGGTGCTTGCATTTGAAAAGCACATGAACAAAATCCTAGAAATCGACATGCAAAACATGGTCGCAGTCGTACAGCCCGGATGCATAAATATAAATTTGCAGCGCGAAGCCGAGAAACTAGGCCTTTTCTACCCGCCAGATCCCGCCAGCCAGGACTACTCGACGCTAGGCGGCAACGTGAGCGAAAACGCGGGCGGCATGCGCGCGGCAAAATACGGCATCACCAAAGATTACGTCATGGCGCTACGAGCGGTGCTACCTAACGGCGAAACGATCCGCGCGGGCAAACGCACGATAAAAGACGTCGCAGGATACAATATCGCTGGCATCCTCATCGCCAGCGAGGGCACGCTAGCGGTAATAACCGAGATCACGCTAAAGCTCATCGCAAAGCCTAAATTTAGAAAAACGGCGATGGGAATTTTCCCTAGCGTAAACGCTGCGATGAACGCCGTTTATAAGACGATGGCAGCAGGCGTGACGCCCGTAGCCATGGAGTTTTTGGACGCTCTTTGCGTGCGCGCGGTCGAGACTAAATTTAACAAAGGCCTACCGCAAGATGCGGGCGCTTTGCTCATCACCGACGTAGACGGCGACGTTTTAGACGGGCTAGAGCAGGATCTTGCTACGATAGAGCGAGTGTTTAGAGAAAACGGCGCTAGCGAATTTAGACGCGCTAAGGACGAGGGCGAGCGAAACGACATCTGGTTTGCCCGCCGCAACTGCTCGCAGGCGATAAATATCTACGGAAATTTAAAACTAAACGAGGACATCACCGTGCCGCGCTCAAAGCTACCCGAGTTGCTCGAGCGTATCGGCGGCGTTGCTGAAAAATACGGCGTTCAGGTGCCGTGTTTCGGCCACACGGGCGACGGCAACGTACACACTAACGTCATGGTCGTAGATAGAGCCGACCCGACGCAGGTAGAGGGCGGACACAAGGCGATCGAGGAAATTTTTAAGATCGCGGTGGAGCTTGGCGGTACGCTTAGCGGCGAGCACGGCATCGGCATCAGCAAGGCCGAGTTTATGCCCCTTGCCTTTACGGACGCTGAGATGGAGCTTTTTAGAAGTATCAAAAAGGCGTTTGATCCGAACAATATCCTAAACCCGTTTAAGATGGGGTTGTAATTAAGTACAAATTCATACCCGATGTATTTAATAATCATCGGGTGCTCCGTATTTTTCTATTATTAAAATTTATATTCCAGCTTTATGCCGCCGCTTACGCCGTAGCTTCTATCATTATCTAGCATTCCGCTAAGCTGATAAAAAACCGCAAATCTTTTACTAAACTCCGTGCTAGCCGACAAATTTAGCTTATAGACCAGTTTGTTGTTGTCGAGCTTGTAGTCGACGTATTCGTTTGAATTATTAAGTGAAACATAAGATTTGTCGTCAGAGTTATAGACATTTTGTTTTACCAAAAATTGTGCCGCAAATGCATTTTTATCGCTATTTAGCACATACTCGACGCCTACTCCCAAAGCTACGTTAAAGTTGTTTACGTCTTTTTGATCGTACCTGTCGTTTTTAAAACCTTTTACTCCGTTTGCGCCAAATTCTAGCGCAAGTACGGGCTTGATAGCCTGAGCGTATTCGCCGTTTGAGTCGAGCGAAATTTTATATTTATAGTAGTTGCTCGAAAGGATACCCGTGCTTCTTACGCTAGCCTTTTGCGAATCGTTTAAACTGCGCTTAGAGTTTACGAAGGCTAAATTTAGATTGCTCTGTATCTCATGAGCGTCTCGCTCAAAAAGTCCATACGCTCCAAAACTGTAAATTTTAGCATCGTCGCTCATGGCGCCAGAGTTAAATTTAGCCTTACTCACGCCCGCATTCACGCCTAAAATAAACTCGTCATAGCTCCTATCGTAGCCTATATACGTACCGTAAAATTTTAAATCACCGCCGCTATCTTTATCTTTAAAGTACGCTCCGTTTATGTTTGCCCAGAAATTATTTCTTAGCCTGCTAGCCTCGGCCACTTCGTAGGCTATTGCGGCGGTCGGCTTAAAATCGCTCTCAAGCCCCGCTAGCCTAAACTGCGAAATATCGGTCTTTGCCCTTAACTGAGTAATTTGAGATAATCTCGAGTTTATTAACTCATTACCGTTTTGTAAGGCTTTGATGCTAACTTTTAAAGACGAACCAGAAATTTCTTTCATATCGGATTCCGCCTTTAACGCCATTTGTCTTAAAGTCTCGGTATCGCCGCTTTGGATGGCGCTTTCATACTCCGGTCTATTTTTAAACATATTTAAAATTTTATTTTGGCGTTCGCTAAATCCGGTCAACCTTAGCTCCTGCTCAGATCCCGGCGTCGCAGACGGATTCTCGGCTTTTTTATCGCTTAATCTCATCATAATTTTGCCGTCTTTTATGGCATAAGTCGTAAAAAGACCATTGATTTTTTGCTCGGTATTAAATATCGCGCCTTTGTTTACGATACTTTCTGCGCTTACGAGCGTATAGGTTTTTTCAGCAGTCATCTCGCCTCTCAAAGCCGCTGCAAAATCGATATTAAATTTCATTCCCGCGCCAAGCGTCAAAACCTTTTTAAAATCCAAAATAGGCTCGTTTGCGTTGCCGAAATCTTTAATATTTAAATTTTTCGCTACGGTCGTATCGGGGTCAAAGGTTAGTTTGTTTGCTCCGCTAACGTCTATATTTTCTATTTCTAATTTACCGCTTCCAGCCGCTATGCTGCGAGTAGGAGCCGTATTTTTGCCGTTTATTACGAGCTCTTTTAGTTTAGTCTTCGTGCCGCCGACTCTTAGCATGCTGTCGCTATCCATGACGATTCTATTTTTAAAGCTAACGTCTTTAACTAGCAAATTTCTTTTTTCTACGTTTTGGCGGTATTTTAAGCCGTCGTCATAAGTATTTGAGCCGTCGAATTTATCGATATAGTGAGTTAATTCGCCGCTTAAATTTATAACGGAATTTTTCGCCTCTATATCGCTATTTACGTCCGCGTCCTTACCTATCGTAAGTTCTGAAGAGTTTATTTTTATGCCCTCTTTCGCATTAAATTTTCGTTTATCCCAATCAGGCTGTGATAGCGTAGAGGGGCGAGTTAAATCCATATACGAAGGTTCGCTTAAACCGGCGGCGGCTATTTTATCCTTTACCGCCTGCGTTAAGACGCTAGCATCTGCCGTAGCGTGAGCTGTCGGGTGCCCTTGCAAAGTAACTTTGGCGTTGTTTAGAGTCAGGCTTCCGCCTATATCAAAACCGCCGTCAAATACAAGCTCTCGTCCTTGTCCATCGTGTTTTATGTCTATATTTTTATCTACGCTCGCATGAAATATCGTATCTTTGCCGTTTTCGCCGCTCACAGTAAGCGTCGATCTTTGCGTGCCTAGGTTGGTTACTTTGACGGCATTTGAGTTGGCCGAAACATTGCTAAAGGTTTGATTAAATCCGTTTAAATCAAGCTTTCCGCCGCCGTTTCCAAAGAAAATTTTATCGTTTAAACTATCGTCTACGCCGAGTCTTAATAGGCCTCTACCGCTGGTTAAATAAATTTTTTCAAAAGCGTTTACGGCTCTTAGATCCACTATACCGTCGCCTAATCTTAAGGTTTTATTACCGCTAGAATTTACGATTAAACTTCCTTTACCGACTTTATGTACGCTAGTATCTGCTACTACGTTTAAGCTCAAACTTGCGCCGCTATCTACGTCAAATCCCGCAAGTCTAGTTATTTTATTGTTTCCGATACCGTTTAGAAGGGTAAAATTTCCGCTATTTACGACAATTCCGCCGTGGCCTAAATCAAGGTTAGAATTTAGCGTAATGTTTGAACCGTTTGCGGCATTAAATATATTATCTTTATTTCTTACGAGTTGGGTATTTGAGACGTTTAAACCGCTGACTAAATTTTCGTAATTTCTCCTATAGTCGCTAAAATCTCTCATCGTTACGATTGAGGCGTGATTGCTATTATCGGCGACCGCCGATAAAACCCCTACTAGAACCCATTTTTGCGCTACCGTATCGTATACGAAAAATCCCGAACCGCTATCGCCGGGCAAAAGCCTGTTCCTAAAACCCCTATCAGAGGTCATAAACATATAAACACCGGGCCTATTTATACTCGAGATATGCGTCTTATAATTAGCCGAATAATGCGTGCTTATTTCGTTTACGCTTCCGCCCAAAGCCTGATTAACGATATTTTGATCTTCAAATTCTCTTGCGCTTACGACGTCGCTATATCCGTCGGTATCGATTTTCGGTTTTTCTAGCCCGAGCGCTCCGGTGCCCGCTTGATAGGCAAGAACGCTATCGCCTCTAGCGCCGCCGCTATTTTTTATTTCCTTTAAATAGTTTTGTATTTTATCTATATTAGCCTCATCGGTCGCCCTGCTATCGCCTGAAATATCTAAATTCGGTATGTCTATCGGATCTATTTGTCCCTCTACGATGTATTTAGTCGTTCGCATATAAGCGGTATCGGAGTTGTATAATTTTTCCGTAGAAGTTGCCGTATGCGATGTTAGATATTCGTATTTAGTATTACCAAACCATCCCCTATTTTCGTTAAAATTACTAGCCGCGGCAGCATCTAACGTATGGTTCGCCGTTACGACGAAATTTCGTCCAAGAGAGGTAAAATTTCCTTTATTATTCCTAGCGCCGCTATTTGGGATTTTATCAAACGTGAATTTGTCGCCGTTTCTTTGCGCAAATTCTAGCGGAGTATCTTGCGGGGTAAAAGCACCCTTATTTTGCGCGAAATCAAGATAATCCCTATAATAATTCGTCCCTATATCCATAACCTGCGCATTTGCGCAAGCGCATAAAACGCTTGCCAAAGCGATAGAAATACCGAATTTGTTATTTTTCAAAATGTACCTCAACTTATAAAATATATAATAGTTATTCTTTAACGACGTATTATACGTTATTTTTATAATTAAAGCAACGACTATTCCCTATTTTTAATATTATCATTGTAAAATACCTCAAATTTAAGGATTTAAGATGACTGCGCAAAAATTTGAAAAGATAAAAGAAACGCTCAAAATTTGGCTTACGGCGATGCTAAAGATCAAGGACAAGCAGCTGCTGCACTACGCTTCTAGTCTTAGCTTTCACACGATGCTCTCCATCATCCCCGTGCTACTCATCTCGCTCTCGCTCTTTACGCAGATGCCAAGCTTTAGCGTCTATTACGCCAAGATTAAGGAATTTATATTTGCCCAGCTGCTACCCTCAAACCAAGACGCGATCTCAAACTACATCGAGACCTTTTTGCAAAACAGCTCTAGCCTTGGTATCCTCGGCCTTGGCGCTATCATCTTTACTTCGATTATGTTTTTTGCCGATTACGAATACGTCATCAACCGCATCATGCACACGCAAAGCCGCAAATTTTGGAACTCGCTGAGTGCTTATTGGACGCTCATTACGCTAGCTCCTTTGGGGCTTGGGCTTAGTTTTTATCTCTCAAATTTATTTCAAGATATGCTAAACTCCAGCGCCTACACGAAGTGGATAAATTTTCTCAGCATATTTCCGTACCTCATCATCTGGGCGATATTTTGCGTGACGTATCTCATCTCGATAAACCGCCAAATCGCCCTAAAAAACGCGCTTTTTAGCTCGTTCGTAGCCTCGCTCATCTGGTATCTTGGCAAAAATATCTTCGTCTTTTACGCCGCAAATAACAAAACCTACCTCAGCATCTACGGTTCGTTTTCGGTGGTGCTGCTATTTTTCGTGTGGATTTACGTGTCGTGGATCATCTTTCTTTACGGCGTGAAGCTGTGCGCGTATCTGGAAAAAGCGGGCGAAAGCGACAAAGAAGTTTAAAAAAGCGCGGCAAAGCAGAGTAAATTTAGCGGCACGATAACGGCGGCTAAAATTTTGCTTTTGACGCTTGCTAGGCTAAGCGCGTTATAAAGCAAAAATAGCCAAAACGGCATGCTCAAATTTACCCCCTTTGCGCGCCACGAGAGAAATTCGAGCAAATACTCATCAAGCACGCCGCCCGCGCCAAACGCGTGCAAAAGCGCGCTCATCGGATAAAACAAGCTAAAAAGCGGCGTGAGCGGCAAGACGGCTAACTGCTGGGCGCTAACGAGCGGAAAAAAGTAAATCACTGGCAAAATCATCGCCGAAAATACCCAAAAATTTAGCAAGATAGCGTTGCTTAAATTTGAAAACCGCTCGCCAAAGTGCCGCAAATATAGATAAATATAAAACACGCCCATGCAAGAAAAATAAAATCCGACGCTAAAAAGCAGACTCGGCATCAGCGATACGGCGGCGCAAATCACGACGAAAAGTAGCTCAAAGCTCACTATGCGCACGTTTCTAGCGAGTAAAAACAGAGCCAGCAAGCTCATCAAAAACGCTCGCAAAAAGGACGGCACGAAGCCGATCAAGGCAAGATAGCAAAACAAAACAGCAAATATCGCGGCCGAGAGGTCAAATTTAGCGTTTCTATACGGGAAATAGCGCGCCTGAAAATAGCTGTACGCCGGGCGCATGATAAAATACAAAAAACCAAAAATCAGCCCCAAATGATAGCCGGAAATCGCGATCAGGTGCGCTACGCCGTAGAAATTTACATCCGTTCTAAGCTCCTTGCCCACGGGTGCGGCTAAAAACAGCGCGGTAAAAAGCTCGGCCATTTTCTCGCTTTCGTGCTGCGCGGCGATAAACTCATAAGCGCCGTCTCTAAAAGAACCCAAAAATCCGCCCTTAAAACCGTATCTAAGCGGCAAAATACCGACATTTGAGAGATAGAAACTACCGCTTAAAAAGTCTTTAAATTTAAGCCTATTTTTGATTACGGATATTTTGACGTATCCGCCTACCTCCAAATCAAGCTCAAAATTTCGCAATGTCGTATAAAAGCTAAAATCATTAGTCTGAAGCTTTAAAACGCGATATGTAGAGCCTTTAGCGTTAGTTTTGTTGTAGTCTTGCAGGAGTTTTGCGGTTAAGATTTCGTATTTTCGTTCCGAGAATTTTTTAAATTCGTAAAATTTAAAAGCGACGCTAAGTATCAGGACGAGCGAGCATATCGCGATAAAGAGCCCTATTTCGCGACCGTTTCCGAAAAGCTCGCGCCCCAACCTACGCCTTAAGAATCATGCTTAAAATAAACTTCGCTCTGAGGCATTTTGCCCTTATCGACAAAGCGAGTAAATTCCTTTTGGAAGATTATATCGACCGATCCGACCGGACCGTTTCGGTTCTTACCGACGATGATTTCAGCCTCCTCTTCAAGCTTATTAGGAACGAATTTAGCGACGTATTCTTTGCCTTCGGCTTTGGCCTTTTTTTCGGCTTCTTTTTCGGCCTGCTCGCGGTAAACCTCGTCGCGATAAACGAAAAGTATCATATCGGCGTCTTGCTCGATGGCGCCCGACTCGCGCAAATCGCTTAACATCGGACGTTTATCGTTTCTAGCTTCTAGCCCGCGGTTAAGCTGACTAAGCGCGATGATAGGCATATCAAGCTCGCGCGCTAAAAGCTTCAGTCCGCGCGAAATTTCGGCTATCTGCAAATGACGATCGGCGAAGTTGCTAGTCGCCATCATAAGCCCGATATAGTCGATAACGCAAAGCGAAATCTCCGGATGCGTCGTCTTTAGCTTACGCATCTGCGTGCGGACTTGGTGAATATTTACGTAACCGCTATCGTAGACGAAAAATTTACGATTAGCCATATCGTCGCATGCGTCGCTTAGACGCGACCACTCCTCGTCGTCTAGCTTTGCCGTCATTATATTTTGTAGGCTTATAGAGGTCTTAGCCGATAGCATACGTAGCATGATCTGTTCCGCGGGCATCTCTAGCGAGAAAAACACCACGCCGTTGCCGCGCTGTAAAATATGGCTCATAAAATTTAAACATATCGTCGTCTTTCCCATACCGGGGCGTGCGGCGATAATGATGAGATCGCCTTTTTTAAAACCTTTCGTCATTTCGTTTAGATGTCTAAACCCCGTATCGATACCGACTATATCCTTATCCTCGATCGTTTTTTGGAGTTCTAAATGAGCTATCACGTCGTTGATAATCTGCGCGCTATCTTTGACGATACCGGCGGAGTTTCCTTCGACTAATCCGTAAAAGCTCTGCGACAACTCGTCTACCATATCGCGGCTAGGCCTATCTTCGTTTACTTTGTTGGGAATTTGATGAGCGATTTTAACGAGGCTTCGTTTGATAGATTTTTCTTTTAGCTCGTTGGCGAATTTTTTTATGTCTAGAATCGAATTCGTTCCCAGAACTTCGGCGAAAATCTCCTCGTCGAATTTATCCCCTAGGCGCTTTTTTATAAAGCCCGTTTGTATCGGCTCGTCGCTATTCATACACTTTATCATCGCCGCGTAAATATCGGCGTGAGCTTTTAAATAAAAATCGTTAGGCTCGATCGTATCCGAAATCTCCGCTAAATTATCTTCACTAAAAATCACGGAGCTAAGCACAGCTCGCTCCATATCCAAATCGTAAAGGTTATGTAAATCTAAATTTTGTTCTCTAGCCACGATTTTTTATCTCCTCGTCGATCTCGAGTAAAAATCTATCTACCAGTTCGCTCTCGGGCAGCCTCGCGACTACCTCGCCTTTGCGCATTATCATGCCGTTTCCTTTGCCAAATGCTATCGCTACGTCCGCACCCTTAGCCTCGCCGATCGCGTTTACGACGCAGCCCATCACCGAGACGTTTAGCGGCTCTTTGATGTGTTTGGTTTTTTCCTCGACGAGCTTTACCGCAGCCATGAGATCAGCCTGCAAACGCCCGCAGGTCGGGCACGAGATGATATTTAGCCCCTCTTTTTGGCGGCCGCTGTCTTTTAGGATAGCTTTTGCAACCTTGATCTCTTCTTCTAGCTCGCCCGTGATGCTCACTCTCATCGTGTCGCCGATGCCTTCTAGCAGCAGTCCGCCTAGCGCGATAGCGGACTTTATCGTCGCGTGAAAGCTAGTGCCGGCCTCCGTCACGCCCAAGTGAAACGGATAATTTACCAGCGGCCGTAGCGCGCGGTATGCGGCCATCGTGCGCTCGACGTCGCTTGATTTTAGCGAGATTTTGATATCGGTAAAGTCAAAATCCTCGAGCAAATTTATGTTATAAAGCGCGCTTTGCACCATCGCCTCGACAGTGCGGCCGTATTTGTCCTCAAACTGCTTTTCTAGCGAGCCCGAGTTTACGCCGATGCGGATAGGCAGATTTCGCTGCTTGCACGCGTCCACGACGGCTTTGATGTTTTTTTTCGAGCCGATGTTTCCGGGGTTTATGCGGATAGCGTCGACGAACTCGCTAACT
The DNA here is from genome assembly GCA_963518485.1 of uncultured Campylobacter sp. Taxonomy (GTDB): domain Bacteria; phylum Campylobacterota; class Campylobacteria; order Campylobacterales; family Campylobacteraceae; genus Campylobacter_A. The sequence goes on along the minus strand of CAUQJW010000009.1, from coordinate 12,143 downwards.
ATCACGGCATAGTTGTGGTTAAAGTGGATATCGGCGACGACGGGCAGAGGGCTAGCTTTCACGACCTCGCGCAGCGCGGCGGTGTCCTCTTTGTCAAACACGGCGCAGCGCACGATATCGCAGCCGGCAAAATAAAGCCTCTGTATCTGTTCTAGCGTGCCTTTTACGTCTTTGGTCTTGCTAAACGTCATCGACTGTACCGATATGGGCGCGTCCCCGCCGATCTTTACGTCTCGGATTTTTATCTGTTTCGTGGGGTATCTTTGCAAATTTAGCCTTTAATTTTTGCGAGATTTTACTAAAATTTGGCTTGGGAAGAGATGAAAGCAAAGATAAAGCCGCTTAACCGCTTTAATTATTTGATTTGAGTTGCTTCCGTATCTTTACCTTTTAATCGTATTTCTTCATCGCCTATATCGCCGTATCTTCGTTTGCCGTAAAAATACGGCCGTTCCTTTAGTATACCATTTTTTGCGACTTTATGGGCGTCGCTTAAGCTTAAAACCGCAACTACGTAACGCTCGCTAAAAACTCAATTTTTTATATTTTTCTCTTATAGAAGTTTAAAAAAGATTTTTCAAAAACATAGAACTAGTAAATTTAAATAAAAAATTTAAGAAAAATTTATCGGATCCATATCGACGTCAAAGCCGTGCGAGGCGCAGATGCGAGCGGCTTTGATAAGCGGAGCGTGCGAGGCGCAGATGCGAGCGGCTTTGATAAGCGGAGCGTGCGAGGCGCAGCGCAGCAAAATCTCAAAGCGAAATTTACCGCCTAAAATCTCGACTCCGCACTTGCCGTGTCCGACTATCTCGAGCGAAGATTCTACGGCGCGTAAATTTTCAAGCTCGGCTACGCAAATTTCAAGCCTTTGTTTTGCCGCTTGTTCGCTTTTTTCAGAAACGACAACGCGCAAAAGCCTAGCAAACGGCGGATATATCGGCTCTCTAGCGAGCATCTCCTCCTCTAAAAACGCATCATAATCCTCGATAAAATTTTCAAAAAACTCCCGCTGCCTACTTTGCACGACCACGCGCCCAAGCCCCGCGCGCCCGGCTCTGCCAGCTACTTGCATAGCAAGAGCCAGCGTCCGCTCTCTAGCGCGAAAATCAGGAAAGCTCAAAAGATCGTCCACGCCCATAATGACGGCTAAATCCACGTTGTGATAATCATGGCCTTTGCTAAGCATCTGCGTGCCGACTAGCGCGTCTATCTCGCCCGCGTTAAAGGCTTTTAACGTCTTTTCGAGCTTGTTTTGCGTCGTGATCTCGTCGCGGTCGAATTTTGCTATCCTAGCCGCAGGAAACGCCGAGCGCAAGGCCTCCGTTAGCTCGTCGGTGCCGATTTTTTTCGCCTCGATCATCCGGCTACCGCATTTCTCGCACGAGCATGTAGCAGACGCCGTAAAGCCGCAGTACTGGCATTTTAGCAAATTTCGCTTTTTATAAAAGCTCATCCCGACGCTACAAAACGGGCACTTTATCGTGCTACCGCACTCGCGGCATGAAAGATAGCGGAAATTTGCGCGCGTCGGTAGGAAAACGACCGCCTGTTTGCCTCCCGCAAAACTTGCCGAAAGCTCGTCCAGCACAACGCCGCTTAGCCCCGTCTCGCTCTCGTCGTAGATAAATTTTTTCTCGCTTTTAAAAAACGTGCCTTTTAGCCTAAAATGCGGCTGCTTAGCAAAGCTGGTTACGCTTGGCGTCGCAGAGCCTAGCACGACTTTTACGTCAAATTTGCTTGCCAAAAATAGCGCGAGGTCGCGGGCATTGTAATGCGGATTTTGCGCGGATTTGTAGCTGTCGTCGTGCTCCTCGTCGACGATGATTAGCCCAAGCTCGCTAAAGGGCAAAAATAGCGCCGAGCGCGCGCCGGCGATCAAATTTATCTCGCAACTCTGAAACTTTTGCAGGATTTCGCCGCGCTTTTTGGGCGTGATTTTAGAGTGCCACACGCCAAAACTCTCGCCGAAGTAGCTCTTTAGCCGCTTCGTCATCTGCGGAGTTAGCGAGATTTCGGGCATCAAAAGCAAAACCTGTTTGCCGGCAAGCAAATATTCGCGGATAAGGGAAAAATAAATCTCGCTTTTACCGCTTCCCGTGTCGCCGAAAATAAGGCCGGTTTTACGGCTTTTAGCAAAATTTAGCGCCTCTTGTTGGGCCGGGTTTAAATTCGGTATTTTAAAATCGCCGCATTCTGCTTTCGTCGCTTTTATACTTTCGTCTAGCGGGGTAAAAATACCGGCGCTCACCGACGGATTTACGACGTAATAATGCGAGATAAAATTTAAAAGCGAGATTTGTATTTGGGTTAGTTTTTGCATACCGACGGCCGATATTTCGATCGTTTTAAAATTCGGGTCGGCAACTTGTCTAAAAACGTAGCCTAAAACATCTTTCCCACGAACCTCTACCGTAACGGCGCGAAAAGGCTCCAAAATTCCCGCCCAATGATACGTCAGCGGCTCTAGATTTAGTCCGCTTAGCAAAATTTCGTAGTATTTTACCTCGTCAAGGTTGCACACAGCTCGTCTTTCGCGTCGCAGTAAAATAGCCCGCGCTCCTTATCGTAAGTAAAAGTCGCGGATTTTTGATTAAGCGTAAATTTATATTTACCTTCGCTTCCGATTTTGCTCCAGCCGTACGTTTCGCCGCTTTTTATTTGCGTAGCCGGTATTTGCAAGACGTTGCCGAAAAGTCCGCCGTCCTCGCCGTCAAGCTCCGGAAAATCGAAATTTCCGCTCATCATATTTACGGATCGGATGTTTACGATAGCGCTTTGAATGCTTGCGATTTGATTTTTGGTTTTTACGACGATCGCGTCTTCCCTGGTCGCAAAAATCTTAGGCACTGCTACGGCCGATAAAATACCTAAAATAATAATTACTAAAATGAGCTCTATCATCGTAAATGCGCGACTCGTATTCATTTATCGGACTTAAAATTTTACGCTTATGCCGCCGATAGCTATTTCTCCGACTCCGCTTTGTTCGTTAACGTAAGAGATTTGATTAGTTCTTTGATCGACTTGTTTTTTCTTATATGAAAATCGCGATTTTAGGATATTTTGGATGCCGCCGACTTCAAAAATTTTCTTACAAATCGCCTCGTTAGAATCAGAACCCTCTTCTACTTTTAAATACGCCGGCTTATCGTCGTTTTGAGCCTTGGGGTAGAGCGTAACTTTTATACATTTTTTTTCCGAACTTAAAAGTTCGCCCGTAGCTTTTGCGGCGTTTTGCGAATTACTATTTGAAATTTCGACAAACTGCACGTTCGTCATAACGCCTAAATTATCGGCAAATTCGCCCTGAGAAGCATAATAAGCGCCTATATCGCCGATTAAAGTGGTTAGGTTTGTTGCGGTTTTGGCGACTTCGGCGTCTTCTCTTGTTGCAGTCAAGCGAGGAACGGCTACGGCTGCAAGGATGCCTAAAATTACGATAACAAATATCAGCTCTATCATAGTAAATCCTCTACGCAAAACCGTCTCCTATGGTTATAAATTTAGAAATAATTACGACAAAATCTCGTCGTTTAGTTTTTTAGCAAGCATTTGTAGATCGCACTCTTGCTGGTAGTTTTCGTAGCACTTTTGCACGAACGCGCTAAGCAACTCCTTGACTTCAAGATATTTTTTCCCGCCTAAAAACGTCTGCCAATCATGCTCAAAACTCTTGGCAAACTCCTCTTCTAGGCTTATCGTATAGTCTCTCGAAGCTATCGTGACCGTTATTTTTTTCATTTAGTTTATTTGCCCAAAACGGCTTCAATCTTACGAATAACGTCGTCGCTCTCGATATTTTTATCTTTTAATTCTTCTTCTAAGCGTAAAATTTGATTGCTTTTAGCCTCGTTTTGGGCTTTTGCGCTTATTAGTTGATTGCGTAAATTTTCGTTTTCTTCGACTACTTCGTTATATTTTGCCAGCAAATCATTAACCTTGGTAGTTAGGGTATTTAGCACCTTGTCGTTCTCAAACATATTTTGCCTTTATTTGGTATAATTTCGCCTAATTGTAACAAAAAAAAGCGAAAATTTAAAGGTTATGAATGAAAAATTTTGAAATTTCGTCCAAATTTAGACCGAGCGAGGATCAGGCCCGCGCAGTCGCTAACATCGTAGCCTCCGTAAGATCGGGCAATAAATACCAAACGCTTCTAGGCGTCACGGGCTCGGGCAAGACCTTTACGATGGCAAACGTGATAAAAGAGCTAAATATGCCCACGCTAATCATGACGCACAACAAATCCCTCGCTGCGCAGCTTTATAGCGAATTTAAGGGCTTTTTCCCTAAAAATCACGTGGAGTATTTCATCAGTTACTACGACTACTATCAGCCCGAGGCCTACATCCCGCGTCAAGACCTTTTTATAGAAAAAGACAGCTCCGTAAACGAAGAACTCGAGCGTCTGCGTCTCTCTGCGACGGCGAGTTTGCTGAGCTTTGACGACGTCGTGTGCGTGGCGTCGGTATCGGCCAACTACGGCCTGGGTAATCCTAGCGAATACCAAGGCATGGTCGCGTATCTGGGCGTGGGCGAAAACATCAATCAGCGCGCGCTGCTGCAAAAGCTCGTCGATATGGGCTACAAGCGAAACGATAACTACTTCGACCGAGGCGACTTTCGCGTAAACGGCGACGTAGTGGACGTATATCCCGCATACTGGGGCGACGAGGCTCTTCGCATCGAGTTTTTCGGAGACGAGATCGACGCGATGTATCACTTTGACGTGCTGGAAAACAAAAAGCTAAAAGACGTGGGTAAATTTACGCTTTATGCCACGAGTCAGTTTATCGTGGGCGAAAACCGCCTAAAAATCGCGATCAAACAGATCGAAGAGGAGCTAGAAGAGCGGCTAAAAGAATTTAACGAGCAAGGCAAGCTCGTCGAAGCCCAGCGCCTAAAACAACGAGTGGAATTTGACCTAGAGATGATGAGCAGCACGGGTATGTGCAAGGGCATCGAAAACTACGCGCGCCACCTCACAGGGCAAAAGGCCGGAGAGACGCCCTACTCGATGTTTGACTATTTCGAACTTGGGGGCAAGGACTATCTAGTCATCGTGGATGAAAGCCACGTGAGCCTGCCGCAGTTTCGCGGTATGTACGCAGGCGACCGCAGCCGAAAAGAGGTGCTGGTGGAGTACGGCTTTCGCCTCCCGTCCGCGCTTGATAACCGTCCGCTTAAATTTGACGAGTTTATAAGCAAACGCGCCAAATTTCTTTTCGTCTCGGCGACCCCGAACGAATACGAGATAAATTTAAGCCGCGACCACGTCTACGAGCAAATTTTACGCCCGACGGGACTGCTAGATCCCCTAATCGAGATAAAAGACAGCGAAAATCAGGTGGAGATTTTATTTGACGAGGCAAAAAAAACCATCGAGAGAAACGAGCGCATACTAGTCACCGTGCTCACCAAAAAGATGGCCGAGGAGCTCAGCCGCTACTACACCGAACTTGGTATCAAGGTCAAATACATGCACTCAGACATCGACGCCGTTGAGCGAAACGAGATTATCCGCGGGCTGCGCGGAGGCGAGTTTGATATGCTCATCGGCATAAATTTGCTAAGAGAGGGGCTTGATCTGCCAGAGGTTAGCCTCATAGCCATCATGGATGCCGATAAGGAGGGCTTTTTGCGCTCGACGACGAGCCTAATCCAAACGATGGGGCGCGCGGCTAGAAACGTAAACGGACGGGTGCTGATGTTTGCCAAAAAGATCACCAAATCCATGCAAGAAGCGATGGATACGACGCTGGCTCGCCGCAACATGCAAGATGAATACAACCGCGCTCACGGCATCGTCCCGCGCTCGGCTAGCCGAAACATCGAGGAGAGCCTGCACGTCGAGGATGAGGGCGAGATATATAAACGCGGCAAAAATCTGGAAAAAATGCCTGCCTCCGAGCGAGCGAGTATAATCAAAGAGCTAAGAAAGCAGATGCTAGAAGCCGCGGAGCAGCTGGAGTTTGAGAAAGCGGCGGCATTGCGCGACGAGATCGCCAAGATACGTAAACTTTAAATTTGGCGGCTTGTCTTTTTCCGCCATACTTCGTTACCGGCTCAGTCGGCTTCGGTCACGGACGACCAGTCCGCTCCCTCGCCTCGCTCGCCGCTGCCTCATCTGACGAAAAAATACTTCGCCTTATCGTTTTGCGTTCAAATTTGGGGTCCGATTTGGCTAAATTTGTAAATTTGACCCACCGAGATCCGCATCTTGAGAATGCTAAATTTGGCTTCAAAGAATTTTTAAATTTTATGAGCGAAAAGCTTTCGTCCCGAAAATTTGAGCTGAGTTTGTAACGAAGCCAAATTTTCGTGCCGCGATTTTATCGTGGGCGCGAGCGACAACCGCTTTGAGCGAGTAAAATTTTAAAAATTTTATAAAACTTATACTAAAATTAGTCCCTTGTACAAAGAATAACCGTTTAAGATTACTCTTTGCTTGTTGTAAAAGGGGTGAGGCTTGGATTTTGCTTCCTTTGCGGTCGCAACTGCAAAGCAGAGCGTAATTCAAGCCCCTTCCCCCTTAACAAAGAAGCAAGACGGCGTCAAACAATCATTTTCGTTTAAAGAAATTTAAGGACATAACGTTAAATTTGACCAAAAACCAAATTTAATACTTTAAAGACTCGAATCTCGGTGCATAAAATTTCAAATTTTAGTCAAATTTAGCCTCAAATTTCGGCAAATTTTACTCTCCGTCCTCGATATTTTCCTGCATAAAAACCCGCATACTCGGAAACTCGAGCGCGCAAAGACGGCCGAAATCATGCTTATATACGCAGCCCGTGTCGATATTTGCGCTAAATTCCGTGATATCGGGGCTAGCGATCGGCGTATGACCGTAGACGTTAAAAATGCCTTCGTTTTGGCTAAAATCGCCTCTACCGCAAAGCACGTGCCGCCTAAACTCCGCCGCGCTATCGCCGTCTGAGTTACGCAGCGGCCACATCCGCCCAATCGCCGAATGCGACGCGACGAGCCGCCTGCCCTGAGCGTTTTTAAACTCGGCAAGCTCCAAATAAAGCGGCAAATTTGACAAAAACTCTATGTGCGCTAGCTTCTGGGTGCGGCTAGTTTTGCCATAGGAGGCAAAAGTCTGCGCACCGCCGTTTAGGTAAAACCAGCGCGGATCGTTAGGAATTTCGCCGCGTAAAAATGCGTCTTTGTGCTACAAAAGACGGTACTCGTGATTGCCCATCACGGCCGCGTAGCCGCGCTGCATCGCTAACTGCACGACCTCAAAACTCCCCTCGCCGCGGTCTATCAGATCGCCAACGAAGCAAATTTTAGAATCGGCACCGCGCGGCAAGAGATCTATCAAGGTGCAAAGGGTTTTATAGCAGCCGTGAACGTCGCCGATGAGGTAAATTTGGTCGTTCATTTTTTTCTTTTCTTATAAATTTACTTAAATTTTAGCAAAATTTAGCTAATGGGGCATAAAAACAGCGCAACAAAACTACCTAAATTTGATCGTCAAATTTAAACACCTTCACTCGCCGACGACTAGCATCGCGCCAAGCGCTATCATGGTGACGCCGACGAAAAACTCCAAAATTTTCCACGCGGCGGGCTTTTTAAACAGCGGCGCCAAAAATCTCGCTCCGTATCCGAGCAAAAAGAAAAACGCAAACGACGCGCACATCGCGCCCGCGCCAAAGAGCCCGGCGCGCTCGCCAAATTTCGTAGAAACCGAGCCAAGAAGCACGACCGTGTCAAGATAAACGTGCGGATTTAGCCACGTAAAAGCTAGCGTGAGAAGCGCGGTTTTAGCCGCTCCGTGCGCCTCCTTGCCGCCAGCCGTTAGCGCATGCGAGGCGCTAAACGCGCTATAAAGACTGCGCAGCCCATAAATACTCAAAAACACGAATCCACCCCAAAGCGCGGCGGTTTTGATGACGGGATAGCGCTCTACCACGTAGCCAAACCCCGACACGCCCGCAAGAATCAGTGCGGCGTCGCTAAGCGCGCAGATAGCGCAAATTAGAAAAACATGCTGTTTTTTGATGCCTTGTTTTAACACGAAGGCGTTTTGCGCTCCTATAGTTAAAATCAGCGATAGTCCGAGCGAAAAACCAGAGAAAAAGGCGTTGAAAGAAATCATTTTATCACTTATATTTTGTTTTTTAAATTTTTGACCGAAATGCGTGCGACAAAAAGCTCGGCGAAATAAAATTTGCCGCACGCGTAGGTTTTTGTAAATTTGCTCGTCAAATTTAGCAGTTTCAAGTGCGGGTCTAGGCATGTAAAATTTGAAGCCGGAATTTACAAATTTAAACGTAAAACGATAAGGCGAAGTATCGCGAGATGATTTTGAAAGTTGTGTGGAGAATTTTAATCAAGACTAGGCATGAAGCCTGTCGCAGATTAAAATTTTCAAATCTCTTTCAAAAGCACTCGCGAGACGAGCCTTCCCAAAAGCCGCTTAACTTTCTTTTAGCAGTTTCGCCACCATCTGCTCGCTCTTCCCCTTATCGGTATCCTTCTTCGTCGCCTTATATATCCCGCTCACGTACTCCTCGAGCACCTCTTGCGAGTTTATGCGCGCGTCGTCCTCTTTAGGTCTCACCTTGGCGTATTCGCCGCTATTTTGCAGCTCAAACGCCAGCTCGTTATCGCTAAGTTGCAATCGCAAAAACTCGAGCAAGCGCTCTTGTAAATTTTTATCGATTATCGGCGTCATGAGCTCTAGGCGGCGCTCGAGATTTCGCGGCATCCAGTCGGCGGAAGCGATGTAAATTTGAGGCTCAGCGTGCCTGAAATAAAATATCCTCGCGTGCTCAAGGTATTTGCCGATGAGCGATCTCACGCGGATATTTTCGCTGAGGCCTTTAACGCCCGGGCGCACGCAGCAGATGCCGCGCACGATGAGATCGATCTTTACGCCTGCGCTACTAGCCTTTACCAGCGCGTCCACGATATCGCTATCTACTAGCGCGTTCATCTTGGCCACGATCCTGCCCTGCTCTCCGTGTGTAGTCTCGGTTTTTATCATCTCTAGCATGCGCTCTTTTATCTGCATCGGCGACATAGAAAGCGTCTGCAAGCGGCGGTTTTTAGAAAAGCCCGAAAGTATATGAAAAAACGTCGTCGTATCGCTCGCAAACTCCGCCCTGCTCGTAAAATAGCTCACGTCGGTGTAAATTTTAGCCGAGCCGCCGTTGTAGTTGCCGGTAGAAAGGTGCATGTAAAATTTGAGCTTGCCGCCCTCCTGGCGGATGACTTGGCTCACTTTTGCATGCACCTTAAAGCCCGTGATGCCGTATATCACGTGCGCGCCGGCGTCCTCTAGAGCCTTTGCCCAGTGCAAGTTGTTTTCCTCGTCGAACCTTGCCTTTAGCTCGACCATCACGGTTACTTGCTTGCCGTCGTTTGCAGCGTCGATGAGAGCCTGGATGATAGGCGAGCTTTTATCGACGCGGTAGAGCGTCATGCGGATCGAAATCACGCGCGGATCCTTGCTCGCCTCCCTGATAAACTGCACGACGGGATCAAAGCTCTCGTAAGGATGCACGACTAGCACGTCTTCTTTATCAATGACGTCAAACATCGAGAGATGAGTGCTAAAAGGCGGCAATGTCTTTGGCGCGTACGGCGGCAGGCAGAGGTGCGAGAATTCTTTATTTCCCACGATTTGCCAGAGCGAATTTAGCGTGAGCGGGACGGTGTACTCGTAGATGTCTTTGTAAAAAATCTTCATGTGCGAGTTTAGGAACTCGACTATCTCGGCGTCGGCGTCCTTTTGTATCTGCATGCGCACAAAAGCCCCTTTACGGCGTAGCTTGAGCCCCTGTTCGAGGATCATCATAAAATCATCCGCCTCTTCCTCCTCGATGACGATGTCGGCGTTTCTCGTCACCCTAAACGCAGCCGAGCTAAGCAGCTTGTAACCAGGAAAAATCTCCTCCGCGTGGCGGTGTACGATCGTTTCTATCGGCACGTAGACGTTATCGCTAGCCTGAAAAAATCTCGGCAAAACGCGCGAGATACGTATCATGCCAAATTTTATGATCTCTGGACTATCTGCATCGGCAAGCTTAACGGCTAGGCTAAAGCTAAGGTTGTTTAGATGAGGATACGGATGCGTGGCGTCAACCGCGATAGGCACGATGACGGGAAGGATGTTTGAGAAAAAATACTCGTCGCATTTGGCGCGAAGCTCGGGCGAAATTTCGTCGTAATTTTTCATAAAAAGCCCGTTTTGCGCGAGTTCTTTTAGCGCGTCTTTGTAGTGCCTTTCTACGATAGATAGCTCGTCTTTGATGTATTTTCTGATCTCTCTTAGCTGATCGAGCGGACTCATGCCGTCGCTACCGCTAGCTGCGACTCCGGCGGCAAAAAGCTGCTTAAGCCCCGCGATACGGATCATGTAAAACTCGTCCAAATTCGTCATATAAATAGCGATAAATTTTAGCTTTTCAAGCGGCGGTAATGCCTTTTCGCATTGTGCTAAAACGCGCGAGTTAAAGCGCAACCAGCTAAGCTCGCGGTTGATAAAAACACTCTTTGTCTCATCCATTTTCCATCCTTTTTGATCTTTTATAAATTTTAGCGAATTTATTATAAATCATCGCTTTTTTAAAATAAATTAAGATTTGGCTAATAATTATGCTATAATCTAAAAATAAATTTAAGGGGACAAAAGTGGAATATGTGGTGTCGGTTATTATTTTGATCGTAGCTATCGGAGTCTTTTACGTTTTTAAGAAGGTTTCGATGTAGGCGGCTTTTGCCGCCCGGGAATTAGTTTTGATTTTTTTTGTAGTCGGCCAAAAAGGCGTAAATTTCGTCTTTTAATCTAAGTTTTTCGCGTTTTAGAGTCTCTATCTCCATATCGCTACTAGTATTGCTTTTTTGAAGCTCGGTAATCTTTTCGTCCAGTTCGTTATGCTTATCGAAAAGAGTAGTAAATCTCGCGTTGGTACCTTTTAGCTTAGTTATAAGCTCTCTATCTTCATGGAACATATATTCTCCTTCTTTAAGAATTTATAACGGTATTTTAACAAAAAATCTTTAAAAATAGACTTATTAATAATAAGCAGCAAAAATACGAATCTATATACTAAACGTATTTTAGCTCTTCGGGCTTTTGCTTGCTTTTTATGACGCGCTTGGTTAGGCGTATCGACTCGCCCGTACCGATAACCAATAGCTTAGTGCCGGTACCTATCAAGGTATCGCCGGTAGGCATCGGAGTAAATTTATTATTCGCATCCCTTAGACCGACCACATCGGCATTAGTGATACTTCTTAAATTCGTTTCTTTTAATCTTTTAAATCTTACCCAAGAATAATCCGGAACCGCGATCTCTTCTATATCGATAGGAGAGTCTTTTTTATATAAAAATTGCTCTAGTAAATTTTCCATATCCGGTCGCACGCTCATCGCGCTTAGGCGTTGAGCTACTAACTTAGACGGACTTACGACGCTATTTGCGCCGAGTTTTTTTAGTCGCTCGGTATCGTCTTGATTGTCCGAATTCGTCATTATAAAATAGGGCTTCTTGCGCCCGATTTCTTTTTCAAAAAGCCTTACAGTGGCGATAAGCGCGATATTATCGGCAATATTAGAGCTTAACGTAATCATGCCTTTCGCGCTTGAAAAATGCGTCTTTAAAAGAGCTGTTTGAGTGTGAGGCTGAGATACTATATAGTAGGGATATTTATATTTTTCCGCAAGCTGCGGTAAATCTTCCCTAGGGTCTACAACAACAAACGGCACGTGATTTTCGCGAAACTGAGCGCTTAGCTCTATCGCGTATAGATTATGATAGCATACAACGAAGTGGTTTTTTAGTCTTGCGATTCTATAGAGCATTTGCCTCTCCTTAATTACGGCGATTAACGTTCCTTTTTTTAGCACCTCTAGCATAAGACCTATGGAAAACGTAAAAACGCCAAATCCCAGTAGAATAAACGTGATTGTAAACAATCGTCCGGCGGACGATATGTGAGAAATTTCGGTAAAACCTACCGTCGTGAAAGTCATACCGGCTTGATAGATAGCGTCTATAAGGCTAAAATCGTCTATAACGACGTAGCCCATAGCCCCTATTATCATCATCAAAACGACTAAGATAAGAGGAAGGCGAAAAGGGCGAAGTTGTTCGTATAATTCGGTATTAAGATTTATC
>CAUQJW010000008.1:0-27322 GCA_963518485.1 uncultured Campylobacter sp. | reverse complement strand
AGGCATGATAACCAGACCCGCCCCCGTCGAATAATCGCCGCTTTCCTCCACGTAGCCGCCTAAAATTTTAAGCATCCTGTGAGCGACCGTACGCCCCCAGCTGACCTTGCCGCTGCCGCCCCACCAGTAGCACTCACCGTAGATCGCTTCGCTGCCGTATTTCTCGTGGGCTTCTTTTAACGCCTTGGCGGCAAGATCAAGCGCGACGTCCCAACTAACGCGCACGAATTCCTCTTTGCCTCGCAGTTCGGATTTAGCCGCGCCCTTGGCTTTTAGATAGCTTTTGCGCACCATCGGATACAGCACGCGAGCCTCGTTTTGCACGGAATCAGGCAGGCTGTAATTCATCGTATTAGGAAATTTATCGCCCTCGAAATCGCTAACGGAAACTATCTGATTTGAGTTGGTATTTGCCCAAAAAAGCCCGAATCTGTTCGCGCCGAATACCTTTTTGTTATCGAAAATCGTCTGCGTAACGCCTTCTATCCTGCTAGCCTGCGCAGCCGTAGCCGCCAATGCCGAAAATTTGATGAAATCTCGTCTTTTCATCGGTTTCTCCCTTATTTTAATTCTCGCAGGAGCAAGCCCCCGCGCCTTGCGCTTGCAGTCGCGAAGTCGCAGACCCAAGCAAAGCCAAATCGCCGATATTTGCGGCACCGGCGCGATTTGGCGACTCGTTTTCCGTTATTTACTTTTAAAACTATATTTTATTAGCGGCGCTCGCTTTTTGCAACGCGGCTCTTTAGCGAGCAAGACGCCGCAAATTAAATTTGCCGCCGCAAAACATAAAATCCAAATTTAAAGAACAAGCGTCGCTAAATTTTACGCTTCAAGCGACGAGCAAATTTGATCTGGGCGCTAGGCGCGCCAAAGCCCTATTCTACGGTTTTTGCGTTATGCTGTAGGTATTTAACGATCAAATTTAGCTCCGTCTCCTCTAGCGAGACGTAGTTCGTATCGATCATCGACTGTAAATTTGCCGGCCACTGAGCCGCCGTAAAGCTGTTTGGCTCGTGCAAGCGGTGGCACGCCGAGCAGGTCTCCTCGTACTTTTGCTGAGCTTGTTTATATAGCGCGTTTGCGTCGCTACCTAGCGCGTCTGCGGCGACTTCGTACGTGCCCTCGACCTCATACCAAAGCTCGCCGTAGTCGTCCTCGACCTCTTTTATTTTCTTAAAATTCGCCTCACTCTCGGCATCAAAAACCGTGAAAATCTCGGCATTTTTGACGCTTCGCTGTATCTGAGCCAGGTAGTTTGCCGAAACGGCGCCTTTTACCTTGATTTTAGCCTTTGCGCCGTCTTTGGAGACAACCTCTACCGGCGTTAAAACCTCGATCTTGCCGACCTTTTTACCGCCTAGCGATATATCGGTCGTCTTTGTTAAAACCTCGGCGTTTAAGCCTATCGCCGCCGCACAGGCCGCGATCAAAACGAATTTAAAACTTTTCATCGCACTTCCTTAAAAAAAATTATTAATGTAATTTTATAAATTTAGCGCTTAAAATTACATCACTATATTTTATTACGAAGCGGGTTTTGTATATTAAAAGAGTAAAATTTGAAGTAAGAGTGCGGCAAAATGGGCCAAATTTGAGCTTTACCCAAATTTGCCGCGAAAGTAAAAGCCGCGCAAACGGCGGCTAAATTTAACGAGCGATTAGTGCTTTTTAAGTCCCATCGCAGCGACGTCCAGCGCGATCTCTTCGTTATCTATCGTGACTAATCCACGCTCTAAAATTTTGCTTGCGATCGCGTGCGCTTCCTCAAGCGAATGCATTTTATACGTGCCGCACTGATATTTGTTTAACTCGGGGATGTCTTCTTGGTTTTTGACTCCTAGGATATCCTTCATCGACGCCGTCCATGCGGCCTTGACCGCCTCCTCGCTCGGCACGCCGATAACGCTCATATAAAAGCCCGTTCTGCAGCCCATCGGCGAGATGTCGATGATCTCGGCGCCTTTGCCGTTTAAATGATCTCGCATAAAGCCCGCAAACAGGTGCTCTAGCGTGTGGATGCCTTTTCCCGGCAAGATTTCCTCGTTTGGCTTGCAAAAACGCAAATCAAACACGCTTATATCGTCGCCCTTTGGCGTTTTCATCGTCTTTGCCAGGCGCACTCCGGGCGCGTTCATCCTCACGTGATCGACGCAAAAACTATCTAGTAGAGGCATATTTTCTCCTTATTTTTAACATAAATTCGGCGTGATTTTAGCTAAATTTGCTAAATTTTAGCTCAAATTTGAGTTGATTAAAGGTCGGCATTAGCTCGGCTAGCTATGAAGCGGTTTTGACAAAAATTGCGCAGCCGCCGCGCGCCAGAATTGCCTTAATGCTCTAGTACGACAAAGTCAAATTTGAAAGAAAAAGCGTTAAATTTGAAAGAAAAATCGGGCAAGAAGCCCGACTAGAAGTATTAAGTTTTAAGCAAAATGAGGTTTGATCTGCTCTATCCAAGCGCTGATTCTAGGCTCGGTTTTATCGCTTTCGTTATCGGCATCAAGCGGCAGACCGATAAATTTACCGCCTCTTACGGCTTCTGATTCGTCAAATTTATATCCGTCCACGGACACTGCGCCCACGACGTTTGCGCCGGCTTTTACGACCTCGTCGTATAGCTTGCCCATCGCGCCGCAAAAGCTATCCGAGTAGCTCTCCGCGTCGCCGGTGCCAAATATTGCGACCGTCTTGCCGCTAAGCTTTAATCCGCCGAAATCAAACGCATCCCAGTCGTCTTGCAAGTCGCCCGTACCCCAGGTGGAAACGCCCAAAATCAGCTTGTCAAAGCCGTTTAGCTTAGCCGCGTCGCAGTTTGCTACGTTTAAAAGCTCGTTTTCTAGCCCCAAATTCTCGGCTAAAAAGCTCGCCGCCTCCTCAGTATTTCCCATACTGCTTCCAAAAATGATACCTATCATTTAAATTTCCTTTAAAAAATATGATGACTTATCGTGTAGGGCACCAGTCGCAGCGATCCGCCGCATCCGCACTCCCGTTTGACCTCGATGTAGCGCGAGAAATTCGCATTTCTCGGAGCTACGATAAACATCCTGTCAAACTCTCCGCCGCTAAGCGCCTCAAAGCCCCTAGCGATCTCGCAGTTAGCCAGATGAAACCGCTCTTTGGTTATCTCCTTAAAGCACGGCATAACGCCAAAAAGCTTGCGCCCGCCCTGCTCGGCAAAGATAATCCCGTCTTGAAAATAAACGTTTTTATCAAAATGTTTGGCGCGTATTTTATCATAAACAAACTGAGAAAACATTATGTCCGCGTCAAAACATATTCCGTTTTGGGATTTTAGCATAAGGATTAGCTTTGCGGCCGGGTGTTTGAGAGAGACGGCTAGCGGCGGAACGGCATCAAATTTGCCCGTTTTATAGGCGCAGATGACGGCGTTTGAAGCGATGCAAAAGCTTGAAATTTTACTTCGGCTAGGATTTTTAAACTCGCACAAATCATCGATACGTTTTAGAAAAATTTCCTCCAAATTTAAGCCCGAATACGCATAAATAAGAGGAATTTTTAGCTCGCGACCTGCGCAACAGTTGTATAAATTTATAAAAATTCGGGCTTTATTTATCGCATCAAGCCCTGAAAAAATACTTGGAGTTATTTCTCCAATACCTGATAAAAAGCCGAATTTCATCTATTAGTCTTTTACCTTGCAGCATCCAAATTCCTTATCTAGCCCAAAGACTTTGCAATACTCGCTAAACACGCAGCTGACGCTTCTTTTGGCGCAGACGATCGGGATATTGCGCTTTTTAGCTTGGTTTTTTATCGTTTTCATCGTGTTGTGGTTTAAAAAACTAGTTAACATCACGACGCACTCGGTATCTTGCGGGATGGGTTTGCGATTTACGCGGTTTTCGTTACGCGCGTCCCAGTGCTCGATCGCTTCTGCTCCTAGGTCTTTTAGGACTGCTTTTATAGGCGTTATCTCGTCGGCTCCGATAACTAAAACTGACATTTTTGGCTCCTGTTTATTTGATTGTGATTATTATAAAATAGCTTAGCTAAAAAAAAGCTTAGTTATGAGAGTTGTTATCATTTAAGTAGAAATTCGTAACGTTTATTAAATTTACTTGCCCAGATCCAAGAAATCAGCGCATAAAACCGCCCAAATCTCGTTAAATATCGGCGAAATTAAAGCGAGCAAATTTAAGAGTTGCGATATCGCTAACGACAAACTTCTTTTTATAAGCACGGCAAAAGCGGCAATGCACACGTCATAAACTACGGCAGCGACGCATTCGTCAAGCGTTTAGAAAAACCTGATAACGAAGACTAAAGCTCTATTTTAGGATAATGAAAAATACGAACCTACCTTAATAGACGGCGAAAATTTAGAAAATTGCACTATCATAGGGTGCGGCGCATGTCAAAAAAGGCGTGATTTAAAGGGATTTTAAAGCTGTTTTTGAAGCTTTTGAGGCAAATTAAAGCTTTGGCTTTCAAAATACAAAAAACCTAAATTTTGCAAATTTTACATTTTTAATTCTTATTTTTCCTTATGTTTCTATCTGCTAAAACAGCGTTTTTAACGCTGTTTGCTCCACATTTTACCCATTCTTGCTTTTACCTTTTATAAGATTTATCGTTTGCGAGTCTAAAAATACGATATAAAAATCGTAACGCCGAATGCTAAAATGCCCTGCAAACCGTAAATTTACGCAAATTTATCTAAAGACGCGGAGTAAATTTAACCCCTTTGCGTCTAAAAACTACGACAGCGCCGCCTCAACTGCCGCATCTATGTGTATCTGCGTCGTATCAAAAAGCCGCACATCCGTATCCGCCTGCGATACCAGCATGCCTATCTCGGTGCAGCCAAGTATCGCTCCTTGCGCGCCGCGCGACCTAAAATCCTCGATGATGCGCAAGAAATTCGCCTTTGAGCTAGGCGCGATTTTGCCGTAGCAAAGCTCCTCAAAGATGATGCGATTTACTTCCGCCATATCGCCCGCGCGTGTCAAAAGCACCTCAGCGCCGCCCTCTATCAACCGACTTTTATAAAAATCCTGCGTCATCGTATAGACGGTGCCGAGCAGCCCTACTTTGGTGACGCCTGCGTTTTTTAGCGCTTTTAGCGTAGCATCCGCGATATGCGCCACAGGCACGCTAACGGCGCCCTGTACGGCATCAAAGCACCTGTGCATCGTGTTTGTGCAGATGAAGATAAAATCAGCCCCGCCGCCTTGCAAAATCCTCGCGTGACGCGCCAAAATTTCGCCCGCGTCCTCCCATCTGTTTTCGCGCTGGCAGACCTCGATCTCCTCGAAATTTACGCTGCTTAGTAGTATCTCCGCGCTGCTAAGGCCGCCTAGACGCTCGTTTATTTTGCGATTTATTTGCTCGTAATACGTTATCGTAGACTCAAAACTCATCCCGCCGATTAGGCCGATTTTTTTCATATTTGCTCCTTAAATTTCGGCGATTTTACGATTTTAAATTAAATTTGCTCTAAATTTAAATTTAGCCCGCTGCGAAAGGGCAAATTTAACGAAATAAACGCGCTAAATTTAACGAACCGATGAGGCCGAATTTACAAAGGAAATTTAAACGCTCGACTAGGAATAGAGCTTAAATTCGGCATGCCTGCAATCCGAATTTGCGAGCAAATTTTCTCTTTGATGCGTAAATTTTATCGGCTCAAAGCGGCGTTTTGATTACTTCGCGCGGGCGGATTAAATTTACGGCCTTTTCGGTTTGGTAAAGCTTTACTTTTTTGCAAGAAAAAACGTTTGCAAATTTTACCCGTTCGCGTCCGCAAGTCTCGCGCCTACGTTTTGGCGCGCTTTGTCAGAGTCGCTTCGGCGTCTTTTAAATGCTAGCTTGACGCCCAAACCGCCTCCGTTTTACGCCCGCAAATGCCTAAAACCGCATTTTGCCGTAAAATTTCATGCATATTGCGCCGTCCACTATTGTAAACATCACTGTTCACTTGCCCCATAAGCGCCTCGTCTTGCTTACATAGAAATTTGCACGTTGCGCGGGCGAGATTTACCCAAAAGCGCGGTAAAATTTATAAAATTTCGCGCGAATTTTACTCGGCTTTTTCAGCTTTGCGTGCCAGATTTCCAGCCAAAGCGACACAAAGCCAAAAATCATGGCCTCAAAACCAAATTTAAACGACGCAAATCAGCCACGCGATTTAGCTAAATTTACTCCCTTGGCAGTCCGTTTTTATCGGATTTGTCGCTGATTAGCTTACCCGATTCGTCGTATTTTTTGGCGCGGATGAGCCTGCCGCGCTCAAACTCCCCCTCGGCCTCTAGTTTGCCGTTTGCGTAGTAGTGGCGCGCCTCGTCGACCTCCAGCCCGTCTTCAAACGTCACTTTGGCTTTTAGCTTGCCGTTTTCGTGATACTCCTCATATAGCCCGTGATAGCGCCCGTTTTTAAACATCACTTTGGCAGCCGGCGCCCCGCTCTCGTAGTAGTCCAGCCCCGCGCCCGTTTGGCGGCCGTCTTTGTACTCGTATTCGCCTCGTAGCTTGCCGCTTGGGTAGTATTCGCGCGCGACGCCGTCCTTTTCGCCGTCTTTGTAATTTTCTACTACGCGCGTTTTGCCGTTTTCGTAAAGTCGCTTCCAAACACCGTTTTTGCGGTCGTTTTTGTATTCGCCCGTCTCCTCCACGGCGCCGCTTTCGTAGTACCATTTTTCCGCGCCTTCTCGCTTGTCGTCCTTATACGTTCGCACGCCACGGATTTTGCCGCTTTTGTAGTAGTCTATGTCCTCGCCGTTTCGTAGCCCGCCGACGTATGGGCTGCGTGCGCTAACCTCACCGCTAACGTAATAGTCGGTAAACACGCCCTCTCGCTTGTCCGCCTTGTAGGTGCCCTCCTGATTTAACGCGCCGCCCTCGTCAAAATAGTAGCGGCGGTAGCGCCCGTCGCGGACGCCGTTTTTGTATTCGCTCTCGCCCATCAGAGCGCCGCTATCTGCATGGTAGTGCTTAGCCGTGCCCTCGCGGACGCCGTTTTTTAAGGGGTATTCGTTTGAGGGTTTGTCTCTGCCGTCAAAATAGTCTCGATATCGCACCGCCGTGCCGCCCTGCACGTCTATCTCGCGTATGAGCGTAGGCGGCAGAGGTTTTAGCCTCGGATAGATCATGCCCATCGCATTTACGTCATACAGGTCCTCGACGCTGTATCGAAGCATCTTTAGCGTGCCGTCGTAGAGCTTGCCTTTTACATAGTAAAGCCCGTTTTTTAGGCTCACTTCGGGCTTCATTACGACTTTTGGCTCTAGAGCTTGCGCACCGATGGCTAGAAGCGGAATTAAAAATAGAAATTTTAGGATTTTCATGGTTTTTCCTGCTTTGTTTGATTTGGGTAATTTTAAAATTTGAAACTAAATTTAAGATGAAGGCGCGGTTGTTTTTATTTTAAATGAGTAAAATTTGAGTACTCTTGCCAAATTTAACCGTCTTTTAATGCTTCGGCGACGACTGTCTACTCTAGCACGAGCCTTTCAAAGCTAAAATTTGCATTTGCAGGGCTGGTCGAGGGTAGCTTAATCGGTTCTTTGCCGGTTGCGTTTAAAATTTGAGTTTTTAGATATTTTTCGCAAATTTCATGCGTCTTGCAGCCGTTTGAAAATACCTGCGTTACGCGCGCACCACTAAAGATCGGCTCCAAATCTGCGGGCGCGACGGCAGTCATTGTGGCGTTGCTCGAGCCCTTTTATCTCGCACGATGTCGCCAGCATATTTGCAGAGTTGCGTAGTAAAAAGTAGATTTACCGATAAATTTAACTGCTTGTTTTGAGTTTATTGTTTTAGAAGTTCTTTTATCGTAACAACGATTTTATAAAATTTACTGGAGAAAATTTAGTTTAAAATGCAAAGTAGTAGGGCGCATCTTACTACGCCCTTTAATAAATTTAAGATGCGATCTTGTAAATTTGATCTATTTTAGCTCAAACGCAAGAGTTGCTGCGATCGTCTCATCATCGCAAATTTTCGAGTCGGCAAACGGCATTTTATGCACCACTTGTAGTAGCCACTTTCCAGGCTTAAGGGCTAACACCTCTATCGTGCCGTCTGGCTCAGTTTCGCCGTGAAATGCACTTTTTTCTTTCAAAAAGCCGTCAAATGTTCCATTAAGCGTAGCGCTTTCTAGCGGTTTGCCTTCAAATAGAATTTTAACTTTAAACGGTACGCCAACTTTGAAATTTGCCGGATTTTCAAGCGGAACTATCTCTAAACGCTGATTGGAAGGCTTTGTTACAGAGTCGTCCTTCGCATTTTTATTTATGACGCCTTTTGCGCTCATGCTCGCTTTTTTGCAGTATTTGGCGTCTTTGATATCCTCTTTGGTTTTGCCCATGTGCCATGTGCCATCGCTAGCTTTTGTCCAAAATGTAGGCTTGTACTCGCCAGCTATAAGGTAAGAGCCGTCTTCAAGCTTACCTCTTTCGTAGTGGTAGTTTTCGCCGCTTTGTTTTAGACTAAGTTTTTCGCCATTTTTGGCTATGATGTACGGGGCTTCAAATAGGGCGATCCTGTTATCTGGGATCTTTTCAACTGTCGGAAAATCGTCCGCATAGCCGATATCAACGCTAGTTACGTCCTTGCTGTTTCCAAATAGCCAAAACTCGTGAGCCAAAGAATGGCTGCTAAAAGCCGCCAAAGCCAAAAGTGCAAATAAATGTTTGTTCATTACCTATCCTTTCAGATTAAAATGTCTATTTTTTATGTTTCTAATATATGCCACAAAAATATTTTTAAATTTCTACATAACTAAATTTTGCTGTTGCTTTAACAAATTTAGTAATCAAAACTGATTTTGTTCATTTAAATTTATAAAATAATACAAGTATTCAAAATACCTTAACCACTGAAAAAACGAAATTTAGATCAGCGGTGCAATTATATCAAAATAATAACGAATGTCAATATAAAAATAGTTTTTTATTTTAAAAAAACAGCATAGTTAGTTAAATGACTCAAGAAGGTAAATTTTACTAAAAGACTAATAAGCATAGAGACGAAAGACGAAGCTGTTTTAAGTTTTTGAACTACTTTAAGGCCTCAGCTACTACCATCCACTCTTGCACGAGTCTTTCAAAGCTAAAATTTGCGTTTGCGGGGCTAGTCGAGGGTAGTTTGACGGGCGGTTTACCAGTTGCGTTTAAAATTTGAGTTTTTAGATGTTTTTCGCAGATTTCATGCGCCTTACCGCCGTTTGTGTAAACTTGCACGATGCGCGCGCTGCTAAAAATCGGCTCTAAATTTGCAGGCGAGACGGCGGTCATTTTAGCGTCGCTCGAGCCCTTTATCTCGCACGAGATCGCAGCGTCGTAGATAGCGATGCGGTGAGCTAGAAGGAATTTTATCTTTTCGTCTATACTTTCAGGTAGCGGTGCGTTTAAAACCCCGGCCAATACTCGCCAGAAGCGATTTTGCGGATTTGCGTAGTAAAAGCCAAATTTGCGAGAAACGACGGAAGGAAAGGAGCCGAGGATTAAAATTTTAGAGTTTTTATCGAAAATAGGTTTAAAAGGATGGGTTTGGCTCATCTTGCGCCTTTTAAATTTGTCGCGTTAAATTTAAAATGTTCAAATTTGAAAGCAAAATTAACCGCCCGAACGAGCGGCTAAATTTACGGATATTTTCCATCGCCCGTAAAATTTGGGCGAGAGAAATTTGCTCCTTACTCGGCTGCGGTGCCGGCAGTGGCATCCTCGGCACTCTCGGGCGCGCCAGACTCGATCTCGTCGCTAAAATCAGCCAAGCTTAGGCGTTTTAACTGGCGGTAGCGTCTTTGCGCGTCGGCCTTATTTTTAGCCAGCAGCTCGTCCGCGTGCTGCGGGTTAGTTTTCTTAAGCGAGTTGTAGCGAACCTCGTTTAGCAAAAACTCCTCGTAAAGCGACCAGTCAGGGTCTTTTGAAGTCATTTTGAGCGGATTTTTGCCCTCTTTGATTAGGCGCGGATCGTAGACGTAGGTCGGCCAGTAGCCGCACTTGGTCGCTAGCTCGCCTTGATCGCCGGAGTAGGCCATACCGCCTTTTATACCGTGCGCGATGCACGGCGAATACGCAATCACGAGGCTAGGTCCATCGTATGCTTCGGCTGCGGCGATGGCTTTTATCGTATTTGCTTGGCTCGCGTTTGAGTTGATCTGCGCGACGAAGATATTTCCGTAGGTCATCGCGATGTAGCCCAGATCCTTTTTCTGCATCGGCTTGCCGCTAGCGGTAAACTGCGCTATGGAGCCCGCACGGCTTGATTTTGAGCTTTGGCCGCCGGTGTTTGAGTACACCTCGGTGTCAAGCACGAGCACGTTTACGTTCTCGCCGCTAGCTAGCACGTGATCAAGACCGCCAAAGCCGATGTCGTACGCCCAGCCGTCGCCGCCGATGATCCACTGAGATTTTTTGACGAGGTATCTTTTTAGCTCTAAAATTTCTTTTACGCCCTCTACGCTTAAATTTTGCTCCAAAATCGGCGTTAAAATTTTAGCGATTTGCGTCGTTTTCTCGCCGTCGTTTTTGTGCGCGATCCAGTCGGAGTATAGCGCGGCTAGGGCATTTGGTGCGGCGTCCTTGGTGCGTAGCATGACGTCTTCGATACGGTGGCGCAGCGTCTCTACCGCGACGTTCATACCCATGCCAAACTCTGCGTTATCCTCAAAGAGCGAATTTGCCCACGCTACGCCCTTGCCCTCTTTGTTCGTCGTATAAGGCGTCGAAGGCGCGCTACCGCCGTAGATCGAGCTACATCCGGTGGCGTTTGCCACGATCATGCGGTCGCCGAACAGTCTCGTAACAAGCCCGATATAAGGCGTCTCGCCGCAACCCGGGCATGCGCCGTGAAACTCAAATAGCGGCTGCGCAAATCCCACGCCCTTGACGCTATCTTTGCTCATCAGGTCGTCTTTGTAGGTTACTTTTTTAAATAAATAATCGGCGTTTTCCTGCTCGTTTTTCTCCATTTCCTCGGCTAGAGGTACCATGACGAGCGATTTTTCCTTGCTCGGGCAGTTTTGAGCGCACAGTTCGCAGCCCGTGCAGTCAAGCGGGCTAACTTGGATTTTATATTTTAGCCCTTTTACCTCTTTGCCTTTGGCGTCTAGGACGTGATCTTGCACGGTTTGCGGAGCGGCGGCGAGCTCGTTTTCATCGATAAGGAACGGCCTGATGACCGCGTGCGGGCAGACGAAGGCGCACTGATTACACTGGATACAGTTTTCCTCAATCCATTTTGGCACCATCACGCCGATGCCGCGTTTTTCGTAGGCCGTCGTGCCTGATTTAAAGTGTCCGTCTTCAAAGCCCACAAAAGCCGAAACAGGCAGGCTGTCGCCCCTAGCGGCGTTGATAGGCTTAACGATTTTTTCTATAAATTCGTCGCCGACGTATTTTTCCTCGTTAGCAGCGTCATCCGTCAAATTTACCCAGTTAGGATCGACCGTGACCTTAACCAGCCCGTCCGCGCCCATGTCGATGGCCTTGTAGTTCATCTCTACGATCGCTTCGCCCTTTTTGGCGTAGGCTTTGTGCGCGTACTCTTTCATGTATTTTTGCGCGTCGGCAAACGGTATGATGTCTGCGAGTTTAAAAAACGCCGACTGCATGATGGTGTTCGTGCGGTTTTTTAGTCCGATCTCGCGAGCTAGCTTGGTGGCGTTGATGATGTAGAAATTTACCTTTTTGGCGGCTAAAATTTTCTTTACTTTATTCGGCAGTTTAGCGACCGTCTGCTCGGCGTCCCAGATCGAGTTTAGCAGGAACGTCCCGCCCTCGCGGATACCGTCTATAACGTCGTAAATTTCAAGATACGCCGCGACCGAGCAGGCTACGAAATGCGGATTTGAGACGAGATAGGTCGAGCGGATCGGATTTTTACCGAAACGCAAATGCGAGCGCGTATAGCCGCCCGATTTTTTGCTATCGTAGGCAAAATACGCCTGCGCGTAAAGCTCAGTTTTATCGCCGATGATTTTGATGGAGTTTTTATTGGCTCCCACGGTACCGTCCGCGCCAAGACCGTAAAATAGGCACTCCTTCACGCTTGCATCGCTTAGCGAAATTTTCTCGCCGACTTTTAGCGAGGTGAAGGTCACGTCGTCCTCGATACCGACGGTAAAGCCGTTTTTAGGCTCGCTTAAATTTAGATTTTCAAAGACGGCTAGCATCTGAGCAGGATCGACGTCCTTTGAGCTTAGACCGTAGCGTCCGCCCACGATCACGGGCTGATTTTTGCGTCCGTAAAACGCCGCCTTGACGTCCAGATACAGCGGCTCGCCGAGGCTTCCCGGCTCTTTCGTGCGGTCTAGCACGGCGATCTTTTCTACCGTCTCAGGCATCACGTCAAAGAGGTATTTTAGGCTAAACGGACGGTATAGATGCACCTTGAGCACGCCTACTTTTTCGCCCTTTGCGCGTAGGTAATCGACGACTTCTTCTAGAGTTTGCGTGACAGAGCCCATCGCGACTACGACGCGCGTAGCGTGCGGATCGCCGTAGTAGTTAAACGGCTTATAGTCGCGTCCCGTGATTTTTGAAATTTCTTTTAGGTACTCGGCCACGATATCAGGGATCGCGTCGTAGTAGCGGTTAGCTAGCTCGCGCGTCTGAAAGTAGATATCGTCGTTTTGAGCCGTGCCGCGAGTTTTCGGACTCTCCGGGCTTAGAGCCTCGTCTCTAAATTTTTGCAGCGCCTCGCGGTCAAGAAGCCTATCAAAGTGCGCGTAGTCAAGCACCTCGATCTTTTGTATCTCGTGGCTCGTGCGAAATCCGTCGAAAAAGTGCAAAAACGGCACGCGACCCTTGATCGCCGCTAGGTGTGCGACGCCGGCGATATCCATGACCTCTTGCACGGAGCCGCTTGCCAGCATCGCAAAACCCGTTTGCCGACAGGCATAAATGTCCTGATGATCGCCGAAGATTGAAAGCGCCTGAGCCGCGATAGAGCGCGCGCTCACATGGATGACGCCCGGTAGTAGTTGGCCTGCGATTTTGTACATATTCGGGATTTTTAGCAAAAGCCCTTGCGAAGCCGTGTATGTCGTAGTTAGCGCGCCTACTTGCAGCGAGCCGTGTACGGTGCCCGCAGCCCCGCCTTCGCTTTGCATTTCGACGACTTTAACCGGCATGCCGAATAGATTTTTCTTGCCCTGAGCCGCCCACATATCGGTGTAATCGGCCATCGGCGAGCTAGGAGTGATCGGGTAGATGCCCGCAACCTCCGTAAATGCGTAAGCCGCATGCGCCGCAGCCTCGTTTCCGTCCATAGTTTTCATTATTTTAGCCATTTTTCCGCCTTAAATTTTCTTACGATTTTTAAAAATCTTTTATTATAGAGCTAGTTTCCAAAATATCTGATTAATCAGCTACGTTATATTTTCAAAAAAGACAAAATTTAATAATCCGTTTTAGTAGGATAGAATAAAATATAGCCTGAAATTTCGGGCTGGAATGCGTATTTTATCATAAAAATAAATTTACTATTTTGCCGCGATAAATCTAACGGCCTCAAACGCATTTGCAAAGATAAAGTTTGAATGCTTGCGCAAATCAAACTCTTTGCCGTATCCGCAAGTAAGTCCGAGTCCTGCGACGCCCGCACACGCGGCGGCTTGCATATCCATGATTGTATCACCGATCATAAAGGCGTTTGCCTTACATTGCTCGCTTATTTTGCCTAGTCTTGTTAATGCGGTATTTATCGGCTCGGGATTGGGCTTTGGATTTACGACGTCGTCTCTGCCGACCACGGTATTGATAAATTTCATAACGCCTAGATTTTCCAGAATATCCGCGGAATATCTCGAAGTTTTCGTAGTAACTATGCCGACGTCGGCTATTTTGCTAGCTTCGCTCAAAGCTTCAAAGGCCGAACTTAGAAGAACGGTGTCTTTTAGGTATGCCGTTTTATAGGCCTCTTTATAAATTTTAACGTATTCGTCGACATTGCCATTTACGCCTAGTTTAGTAAAGATATCCTCCAAAGTATAGCCTATCAAAACCTTAATACTTGCATCGCCCGGAGCGGTCTCTCCGAAGGCCTCATAGGCTTTTTTAAATCCGAATAAAATAGCCTTCGTAGAGTCTATTAAAGTACCGTCTAAATCAAAAAGTATAGTTTTATTCATCATCTTTCTTTCTTGGATAATGGATGCTAAGCTGCGGAAACGGTATGGAGATATCGTTTTCGTCGAAGGCTAGCTTAACAGCCTCTAGCATCTCGAATGAAACAGCCGAAAAATCAGCGCTATCGCACCAAAATCTAGCCGTTAAATTCACGCTATTATCTCCGAGACTACCGACTCCTACAAAAGGGGCCGGATCGGATAAAATTTTATCGTTTCGTTCAGCGATTTGCAAAATCAAATCTTTAGCCAATCTCAAATCGTCGTTATAATCTATACTAAAAACAAGCTCTACGCGACGAGTCTTTTCCTTAGAATAGTTTATTATGTTCTTTCCAACGACTTGACCGTTAGGGATAATCACGGCCTTATTGTCTGGCGTTTTTAAAATCGTACTAAACATATTTATATCGCTAACTACGCCGACGATACCTGAAATTTCAACGGTATGGTTTATTTTAAAAGGTCTAAAAAGTATAATTAAGATACCGGCTCCGACATTTGAGAAGGTATCTTTAAACGCCATACCTACGGCTAACGCTACTGCGCCGAAAGCTGCTACGAACATAGAAGTATCTACGCCTAGATTGGCTATCGCAGCCATAATAATAAATACGAAAAGCAGGGTTTTTAATAAATTTTCTATAAATCTAGAAAGTGTTAAGTCTAATTTGGATTTTCGTAAAATATGAATTATAAGCTTAACGACTCTATCGCCGAGCCACTTTCCTATGAGTAAAATAGCGATAGAGCCGAAAATCTTAAGAGAGTAAGAGTAGGCGATATCTAGGATAAAATCTAAATTCGCCCCGCTCATATTTAGCTAATTATTTATTAAATTTAGCTTCTACGCGTCTATTCTCGGCACGACCCTCTTTTGTTTTATTGTCGGCAACCGGTCTAGTCTCTCCGTAACCTACGGTAGTAATTTTGTCCGCGCTTACGCCTAGATCTTCAAGCGCTTTTGCGACCGCGTTAGCTCTTTTTTCGGATAATTTTTGGTTGTAAGCCTCTTTGCCTACGCTATCGGTATGTCCTTCGAGGACTACGCGGTAATCAGGGTGTTCGCTCATAAATACGGCTACTTTTTTAATCTCTTCTAGATAGCTAGGAGATACTTTGTAGCTATCGAAGGCAAAATTGACGCCCAAATCTCTAAGAACAATAACTTTCTCGCAACCAGTCTCGTCTACCACTACGCCGGCAGGGGTATTAGGACATTTGTCTATACTATTAGGTACTCCGTCTTTATCGTCATCGCCGTCAACCGGAACCGTAGAAGCTGCAGGAGTCTCGACTACGGTAGGAGCAACGGTCGGTTTTTTGCTATCAAACCCTACGGCAAAGCCTAGAGTGTAGTGCAAGTTATGATCTCCGTGATCGAAATCTATAGCATCCGCAGCTTCTAGGCGAAGCGCGAAATTATCGACTACTTGATATTTAAAACCTAGCCCATATTGGCCAAAACCAGTGTCTTCATTATAGTTAAATTTATTAGAAACATCCTCGAAACCAAGGCCTACTAAACCGTATATAGATAGGTCTTCAGTTAAACCAAATTCTTTAATGGCATTAACGAAATATCTAGCGGCATGTCCTTTTACGCCGTTTTCTTTTATTCCATTAGTATAGTTAAAGCCTAACTCTACTTGATCAATAAAGAAATCTTCAAGATTTCTGCCGATTCTTAAACCGATCGTACCTTGCTCGTTCGTTCCGAGGTTGCCTTCCGGATGAACGCCGCCGATAGTCGGAGTTAACTCGTAGTTATAGTCTTGGTTTGCGCCAAAAAGAGCCGTAGCGGCGACTAATGCGATAGCAATCTTTTTCATAGTTTTTTCCTTTCTTCTTCGCGTCTTTTGATTTAGCGCGAACTTTTGATTTTATCGTTTTTAATTAAATTCTAATTTAATATAAATTCGGATACGTAAATATCCGAAAACATATTAACGTTTAGAGAATTGAGGGCTTCTTCTAGCTTTTCTTCTACCGAATTTCTTACGTTCTACGACGCGAGAATCGCGAGTTAATAAACCTTTAGGCTTTAGAATAGCTCTAAAATCGGCGTCCATAGCGGCAAGCGCTCTAGAAATACCGTGCCTTAGCGCCTCGGCCTGAGCGGAGTATCCGCCGCCTAAAGTCGTAGCCGTTACGTCTATAGAGCTTTCTTGTTTAGTTACGAGTAGCGGCTGAACTACTTTTAGTTTAATAGCCTCGTGGCCGCCTAGCCAAGTGTTTAAATCCATTCCGTTTACTAAAATTTTTCCGTTTCCGGATTTAATCCACACCTTGGCTACCGCCGTTTTTCTTTTTCCGGTTGCGTAAACTTTTGCCATAATTATTTTCCTTCTTTAGCGATTTGAGCCGTATGCGGATGTTCGCTACCGGCATAAACTTTTAGTTTTTTAATCATCTCTTTGCCTAGTTTGGTTTTAGGAAGCATTCCTCTAACCGCAAGCTTAAAGAGTTTTTCCGGCTTATTGGCCAATAGTTCGCCGAATTTCTCGCTCTTAGTACTTCCGAAATACCCGGAATGGCGATGATAGAGCTTTTGCTCCGCTTTGTTATTACCCGTAAATTCCGCTTTCGAAGCGTTAATTATGATAACGTAATCGCCGCAATCCACGTTCGGAGTAAAATTAGGTTTATGCTTACCGCGAAGAAGCGCCGCTACTTCGGTTAGCAATCTACCGAAACGCTTGCCTGACGCGTCAAGCAATATCCAGTCGCGTTTAACTTCGTTCGGCTTTGTTATTTTTGTCATCTTTCTTACCTTTGCCAATTTAATTTTGAGTTGTGATTTTATTCAAAAGATACTTATATATAGCTTAAATTAAGTATATTTTAAACTTCTATAACTCTTATTTCGTCTTTTAAAGCATAAAATATTATCGCTTTTACGCTCTTGCCCTCATAAATTTTGCCGACGGCTTCTTTATACCAAGACACTTGCGCGACGTTGCTTTCTATTTCGCCGACGGACGTTTTATAGTCTATAACGCAAATCTCGTCATCATCGACGCAAAGCAAATCCATTTGTTTCAATGCGCCGTTAAACGCCAAAGGCTGCTCTTTTAAAATACGTTTACCACTCACGATCGATATAAATTTCTCGTTTCTCGCTAAATTTAAGGCTCTTAAATATACTTCGTCCAGTTCGTTTAGCGATAGATATTTAAAAAATTTATTTCTTACCGCATCTCTGGCCTCTTTAAGCGCATACTCGCTAAAATCTCGCGCCATCTCGAGCAAAAAGTGAAGCGCCAAGCCGAAATATATCGCGTTTAAATTTTCTCCGCGTTCGCGAGATGTTTCTTTTATCTCCTGTTTCGATACGGTAGGAAGCTCGATTTTCGTATCGTCGTTTTTCGTTAGGGTTTCGCAAACTGCGCTAGGAACTATCTTGCCGAAGCTAAATTCTTTTAAATCCAAATACTCTACTATCTCGCCGCTACTTAGCTCGTAAGCGGTAAAAAAGCTGGGTCTTAAGCCGCTAGGCTCAGCGTTTTTAACTACTATCAAAGAGCTGATCGCCCGCGTAAAGGCAACGTAAATTTTATTCATATCCTCTTCTTTATCTAACCTATTTGCGTTTAGCTTAAGCTCTCTAAAACTTCGATCAAAACTCTCTTTTTTGGCATTGTGGCGTATTTGCCAACCCTTTTTTACGTCGTATTCTACGAGGAAATTAGAACCGTCGTTCCTACCGCGCCCGATTTTATCGCATACTATTACGTGCTCAAACTCAAGCCCTTTTGATTTAAATACGGTCATTATATTTACGCCGATTTTGCTCTTTGCCCCGGCGCTCGCGTCAAAACTATCCAAGTTAAAAATAAACTCGCCGAGGTTATTAAATTTTAAGCTCTCCTCGATCAAAATCGCCATATCCGCATGCGAGACTTTTAGTTTTTCGGCTATTTTTAGCAAGGTTGCGCTCGCGCTTAAATTCGGTTCTATCTCGATGCGTTCTAAATCAGGGACGTCTAAAATAGCTTGCGCGTTTAGTCTATAAATATCGTCGCCCAACAGGCAAAATTTAGCGTACTCGACCGTAGCGGCGACGAACGGACTTTTTAGTAACGCCAAGCTTCCCTCGCTAACGCCGCTTATCCCCTCTTTTTCTAGAAGTTCGACTAAAACGTTTATATCGTCGTTTTTCCAGCAAAGTATCGTGATATCGCTAGCGCTAACGCCGTTGAGAAGCAAATTTTTGACCTCGTCGACCGCTTTGGCGGCGACGTCGTTGCTTTTGCAAACCCTTAAAAAACCGTGGTCGTCGCTTTGAACGTCGAAATATTCGCACTCTCCGCTTACGGGTTCCGTAATTTTATCGTCCGTTTTTTTAGATATTTGCGGAATAAAATTTTCTATCTTATCTTTAAAGACCGCATTCGTAAATTTAACCAAAGCCTTACGGCTACGATAGTTGTATGGTAAATTTTCGCTTACAATCTGAGGAAAATCGCTTTTTAATTTTTCAAAAAGTTCTTTTTTCCCGCCGCGAAATCTATAAATGCTCTGTTTGGCGTCGCCGACGTAAAAAAAGCTTCCTTTGCCGTTTTGTCCTTCGCCGGCGACCGACTCGGCGATTAAAGGCTTTATGATATCGTATTGACGTACGTTCGTATCTTGGAATTCGTCGATTAAAAGATGATTTATACGGCCGTCTAATCTAAAATAAAGCGCGTTAATCGGCGTTTTATCCGCGCAGAGCAGTTCGTAAACGTTACGGCTAACGTCGCTAAAACTAAGCGCGTTTAGTTTTTTATTTACTTCTAATTTCGCGTTTTTATAAATCCGTAAAAATTTACCCAACTCGTTAAGCTTATATACCTCTAATTCGTCGAAATAAAGCTTCAAACGGCTTTTTAACTCAAAAAAGAGATCGTCTAGGTCTTTGCTATAAATTTTGGCGTAGGTTTTATAATCCAAACTATCTCTTTGCAAAAATCCGCGCTCGATTAGTTCGTTTACGCTAGTTTTTTCGAACGATTTTATAAGGGTACCGGAGGCTTGACGATTTAAGGCGTATTCTTTCATTTTATCTAAAATAATAAAAATACCGTCGTCGCTCGGAAATTCAATATCCTCGCTAAAAGTTAAATCGCCGAAATTTTCGTAAAGCATTTCTAGGTTATTAAAAAAACTTTCTTGATTATTTTCGGCTTGAACGATTAAAAGCGACAAAGCCCTTAAAAGTTGAGTATTTTTTTCTATCTCGGCTACGAATTGCGCTCTTTGCTTGCCCTCAAGTCCGTTGCTTACGCTAAAATCCGGGCTTAGGCCGAGGTTTAGGCTAAATTGGCGCAATATGCCGCCGAAAAACGAGTCGAAAGTGCTTATTTTTAAATTAGCTTCCAGAAAAGAGCGTTTAAATTTATCTCTCAACCTCACGACCTCTTCATCGGATACGCCTAAAATATCGGCTAAAGCCTTTCTTTCGCTTTTTTTATCTTCGCCGTGCAAATTTAAAAAGGTTTTTATGATACGCTCTTTCATCTCGTTTGCGGCTTTTTTGGTAAACGTCAGAGCGGTAATCTCAGAAATATCGGCTCCGTTTAAAATAAGAGCTATAAAACGCGCCGAAAGGGCGAAAGTTTTGCCGCTGCCAGCGCTTGCGTTAAGCGCTAAATAATCTATCATAGCTCTCCCTTGCACAAAATTTTAAACGCTTCGCTTTTAAAACCTTTGCCCGCGTCGCTAAAATTTATATCGGTATTATTTATCTTTTTTAGCTCGTTAAGCGCCCCTTTAAGTTCATCTAAGCCGCTTTTGGCAGGTTTTAGGCTCATATCGGTTTTTAAATCGTAAAAGTAGCTTTTGCATTCAGCGCCTAAAAGCGCTTGATAAAACGGCAATTGCAGCGACTTAACGTCGAAATTTCCGCTTTTATAGTCTATTATCTCGATTTCTTCGCCGTTTGCGTCTATGCGATCTACGGCGCCCGTTATCGCGATACCGTCAAAATACGCTATTTTCACGCTTTTCTCGCACTCTTTTACTCGCCAGCCTTCAGCATAACGTTTCTTTTCGGACGCTTCGAAATTTTTAAATTTTAAAAGTAAAATTTCAAGTTCCAGCGCAGAAA
This sequence comes from uncultured Campylobacter sp., assembly GCA_963518485.1. GTDB lineage: Bacteria > Campylobacterota > Campylobacteria > Campylobacterales > Campylobacteraceae > Campylobacter_A. Next base: position 7,136 of record CAUQJW010000008.1, on the reverse strand, counting down.
AATTTTCTTCTTTTAGGATACGCTCAAACTCGCCTAAATCGAATTCTTTGAATTTATTATAGTACTTAAATAGCGCATTATGTAGCATTTTTCCGTATTCTCCGCCGGCTCTTCGCCCTACCGGCTTAGGCTCTTTTACTCCTAAAATATATTTATAATAGTAGAGCCTAGGCGAATTTAAAAAGGTTTCGAGCCTAGAAAATGAAAGCGGATAAGCAAAAAAATCATGCTTGAGAATTATCTCTTCTTTGTCGTTTTTTAACGCCGCGTTTCCCGAGCCTAGAAGTCTGAGATAAGACGCGTCGCCGTATTTTTCATCTGAAACGTATTTAAATTCGTTTAAAAACCTAGACGCTATTTTTTCTTCGTTTAAAACATAGCTAATCGCTACTTTTTGGGCTCCGCCGATTAAATTTTCATAATAAAATCTTTGTAGATTTTCTCTATCGCCGTATCCGATAAGACCCGCCTTTTCTCTAACTTTCGAGCTTAAAAACATCTCGTTTACGCTTCTTTTAGGTATCAAATCATCGTTAAAATCCGGTATTACGACGCCTTTAAATTTCATTCCTCGGCTTTCCAAAACGCCTATTACGCTGACTTCGCCTCCGCCTACGTCGTCGATGGTTTCTTTTCTTAGCCTCATTAAAAATATCTCGCAAATTTGCCTCAAGCTAAAGATAAAATGACGAGCTAAATTTTGCGCGTCAAATATCGCTTCTATCACTATTTGACGGACTCTGGCGTCGTTTTGTAAAGACAATATTTTATCCGTTAGCTTTTTAAATTTTTCAAATTCGCAAGGAGCTTCAAAATTATCCTTAAAACTATTAAAAAGCTCTTCGCTAACGCCGAATTTATCGAGCAAAAAACTAAATTCGTCGTATTTATCGGCTTCTTTTTGATTAAAACAAACGCAAGCTCCGTCGTTAATAACCTTAACTATTAAATCTAAAATTTGAAAAAATTTAGAGTGCGTAAAGCTCTCGCCCATCGCGAAGTTAAACATCCTTTTTGCGTCGTAAAGCTTTAAAATATCGCTAAAACTCTCGTCGGGTAAAACGACGGCGATATCTCGCGCGGCGATACCTTCTCGCATAAATTCTCCGACTTTTTCCATCGCGTAAGCCGCTTGAAGACTTCTTAATCCAAAAGCCCTAACTTGAGCTACGTTTGCGCTATTTACGGTAGCGATTTTAGTGAAAACTTTTTTATTAACGTCTAGCTCGAATCTCGCGTAGAGTTCTATTTGCGACGAATCAAGACCGAAAACGGAACAAATTTTATCAGTCGATTTTTTATTAAATTTACTTACGGTAAAAATTAATTTTAGGTCGGTAAGCAATGATATCTTTTGTAAGATTTCCCATTCGAATTCGCTCAAAAAGCCGTCTATTTCTATTATAATCTCGCTAAAACTTTTAACGAAACTCTCGTTTACGGAGTAAATCTCCGGCAAAATTATATCATCGTATAAATTTTCGCTATTTAGTAAATCTTTATACGCGGCTAAAACGTTTTGCAAAATATCCAAATGCTCTTCGTAATCGGCGTAAATATCGCTAAATTTAATCTCTTTGATACTCTTTTTCTGAATTGCGAGTTCTTTAAAAAAGCTAAACAAATAGTCGTTATTTTTTAAAAAAGCGAAAAATTCGGTAGGGATTTTTAGCCTTAGGCTCGCCTCTTTAACGCTAGCGGTCGCCTTTTGCATTAAAACTAAAAGATAAATCGGATCGGCTTCGAAGCGATCTTTTACGTACAGAGCTTTTTTTTCAAACTGCGCTATATTAAGGCTTTTGGGGATTAGCTCGTTTTGAAATCCGGCGTTAAACTCGCGGATCTTACGAGAATTCGTAAATACGTAAAGTTTAGTTAAATCTTGCATCTAAGGCTCGCTTTTTAAGCGAATAATAACTAAAAACGCATAAAAAACGTTTTATTCGACGTAAATATCGTATTTGTAAAATCCCGTATCGTTTCCGTCGTTTATTTTTAAAAGCGCTTGCCATCTGCCCGGTTTTTTAAATTTTATCTCGGAGCTAGTTAGCGTAAATTCGGAAAAAGTAGTATTCAACTCTTGATTAAATCGGTTGGTATCGGGTTTAGTAAGCATAAGCATCGCTTGCAAATTTTGCATTTGCGAGTCGTTTTTAGGCGAGATTTTAAAGCTAAACTTCGTATCCGAGCTAGAGTTAAAGTCTAAAAAAACTATGCTAAATTTAGAATCGAAACGCCTCTGACTAGCTTCGATCTCGTTTATATTTTCATCTACGTTTTGATATCTATCCAGATAAAAATTATCTAACTCGACGGGATTTTTTATCGCGGTTACGATAGTTGCGGCGCAGGAAATAATTATAAGAATAATAGAAGCTACGATGGCGTGCGGCCAGTAGTTTTTACGCATTTTTCTTCCTAAATTTATTTCTTAGCAAAGATACGATCGCAACGGCTAGCGAACCGTAAACGATAGCCCTAAGAACGTCCAGCGTGAATTTATTTTGATTTCCTATCGCGTTTTGTAATTTAACGCCTTTGCTATCCGCGATTCGTTCGACCAAATCGGCATAACCGTTTAGCATAGCGGCGTTGTAAATATCTTGACCGTTTTTCGAAGATAGTATCGGCAAAATTGAGCCTTTAGAAGGATAAGGGCTAAGAATTTTTTCCCTGTCGAAAAGCTCGAGGGTTTTAGGATCGGCAAAAATTTCCACCTTACGCTCGGCTTTAGCTAGCAATAAAAACGCGTAAGGCTCTTTTAAATTTAACTCCTTAAAAAAGCTAAAAATATCTTTACCGCCTAAATTTTCGTAAATGCCGGCGCCGACGTAAATCCCGCTTTTTATCATCAACTCTTCGCCCAAAGCGTTTATTTTCGCGCTTACTTCGCCGTTTAAAATCTTATCGTCGTCTATTAACGCGGGGACCGCGAAAATAGTCTGAAAAGATAGACAAAACGCGATTAAGACTTTGCGAGCGCGAGTAGGCGATTTTTTCATCCGACGAAAAGGTGATTAGGCGTTATAACCGCCCACGCCGTTATGATAGCCGCGGCGATAAGCCCTATAACTATGCATTTTTCAAGTATAGCGGGCATTCTCACTCCTTAATCTTAATTTGATCGGCGTTTTGCGCGCTTTTCATTTTAAGTTCGCTAGCGTTTAAAACGTAAGGCTTGTTTGCTACTTCTTGCTGAACGACGATAGCAAAGTATGTTAAAACGCCTAAAATCGCGACTAAAATCAAAGTTACGACGATTATACCGCTTGCGCCGTGAATTCCAAAGACGTTTCTATTCGTATTTTCCATTGCGATTTCCTTATTTAGAGAGCGAATTTACGTATTCGCCGACGGCTTTTTGCTGAGTAGGATTTAGCCTGCCGTCGTTGAATTTAGGCATAACTCCGATGTTGCCGGATTTACCGCGATTTAGTACGTCGGTTATAAACTCGAAAGTTCCGTATTTAGTAAGATCGGGAGAGTTACCCTCCATGCCCTTGCCGTCCTCTCCGTGGCAACCAGCGCAGGTTGCGAAAAGCTCCTTACCCGTTTCTACTAAATTTTCGTTTTTAGTCTTTTTTATACCGGAAATTTCTTTAGCCACATATGCGGCAATCGCCTTCGCGCCCTCTTCATCGGCCATGCCTGCAGGCATCTCGCCCATAGGGTACTCAAGACCTTTAGAACCGTTCATTATCGCGCTATAAATTCCCTCTTCGCTACCCCATACGCCGAAGTCTGCAGCCTTACCGTTTATGCCGTCGCCCGTTATACCGTGGCAGGCGGCGCACTGTACTAAAAATACGCTCTCGCCCATAGCTTTTAGCGTTTTATCGTCTAAATTCGAGTATTTTTCTTCAAATTTTTTATTAGAGCTAGCCACTTCTTCGTTGTATTCGCCGATTTGCGAGTAGGAGTTTACCGGATAGCCCGCAAGCATATACCATATAGCCCACACGATAAGTACGACGTACGTCAAAGCCCATCCTAACGGAATTTGATTTTTGTACTCTCCTATGCCGTCCCAGCTATGCTCGCTAAGCTCGGCATCCGGTTTTGCAACCTTCATTTGTCCGACCAAGCGATTTACTACGATGTATGTGGCTAAAATAATTACGATAGCGCCTATTAGTCCTAGTAAATTTACGTTATCTTCTAAATTAAACCATTTCATTATTTTTCCTTTTTAGCGTTTTGCTCTATAGATGCAGACTCTAAAATTTCCTCGTCGATACCGTCTTTTAGGACGAGGTCGGAGTATCTTTCGTAGTTTCGCCTGCCGCTCTTTTCGGATCTATAAAGATGAAAATAGTATCCGTAAAGAAGCGCGGCGCACACGGCTAGAAAGATAAAAGCTCCATATCCTTGGATATCTCTTAGAGTCTGCGCATCCATAAATTCGCCTATTTTAAGCTATTTAGATAGGCGATGAGCGCCACTATCTCGCGGATCTCTCCGCGCTCGAAGGCTTTTTTGACCTCTTCATCCTTCATCTCTTCAACTATAGCGGCGGCTTCCTCTTTGGCGGCTACTTGTACTTCCTCGTAGGTGCCGAGTTTTGGCATGCCCTCTACGTCGTACGGCGCGCCGAATACCTTTTTCGTCGTTACCGCTTCGCCGTATGCCGTCTCGATGTCGGCGTTGTTGCTAAAGTGATGCTTGTAAGCAGGCATTATGGAGCCAGGCACCACGGAGGTCGGCTCTTTCATGTGATTTTCGTGCCAGTCGGTGGTGCGGTAGTTGCCCACGCGCCAAAGGTCGGGGCCGGTTCTCTTTGAGCCCCAAAGATGCGGGCGATCAAACGCATACTCGCCGCTAAGCGAATACATGCCGTATCTATCAGTCTCGGCCTTAAAAGGGCGAATTTGCTGCGTATGGCAGGCGCTACAGCTATCTTTCATATACACGTGTTTGCCCGCAAGCTGTAAAACCGTCGGCGGCTTGGTGTCCTCTAGCGGCCTAGCTCTGTTGGCAAAATCAGGCAAAATCTCGATCACGCCCGCATAGGCGATAAATATAAAAACCATAACCGCGAAAAAGAAGGGATTTTTCTCTAACCAACTAAACATTAGCAACCTCCTTTACGCCAGCGGGGCTCGCGCTTAGCGGCTCTTTTTCTAGCGCTTTGGCGCCAAAACTCTTGTAGATATTATAAACAAATATAAAAAATCCAAGCAGATATAGCAGACCGCCTACGGCTCTGATCCAGTAATACGGCACGATGTTTATCACCGTATCGATAAACGAGTAGGCCAAATTTCCGTATTCGTCGGTCGCGCGCCACATCATACCCTGCGTGATACCCGCAATCCACATCGATGAAAAATAAAGCACTATGCCGATAGTCTGTATCCAAAACTGAGTTTCCATCAAGGATTTCGAGTAAATTTCGCGTTTAAATACGCGCGGCGTCATGTGATAAAGCGCCGCCATCGTCATAAATCCGACCCAGCCTAGCGTACCGTCGTGCACGTGGCCCGGCACCCAGTCGGTAAAGTGGGCTAAGGCGTTTACGGACTTTATCGCTAAAATCGGCCCCTCAAGAGTCGAAAACATATAAAACGTCGAGCCTAAAATCATAAATTTGATAAGAGGATTTTCTCTAAGCTGCTGCCACTCGCCACGCATCGTTAGAAGCATATTTATAGCTGAACCCCAAGACGGCAGTATCAAAACCACCGAAAACACAGAACCCATCGTCTGCATCCAATCAGGCACCGCAGAGTAGATCAGATGGTGTCCGCCCGCCCAAAGATAAAGGAACATGAGGCTCCAAAACGAGAAAATAGAAAGCTTGTAAGAAAATATCGGCTGACCGCTCTCTTTAGGGAGGAAGTAGTAAATTTGAGCGATTATCGGCACGGTAAATACAAACGCCACGGCGTTATGTCCGTACCACCACTGCACTAGCGCGTCGTTGGCTCCGGCATACATCGAGACCGAGTGCCACCAGTTGCCGTAACCGGAAACCAGCTTGGTCGGCACGGCCATGTTGTTAAACAAATAAAGCATCGCGATACCTAAAAACGTCGCGATAAAATACCAAACCGAGATATAAAGCGTTCTCTCGCGGCGGATACCGATGAGGCCGAATATACTAACGCCCCAAAGCACCCAAAGCACGACCACGCCGATATCTAGCGGCCACTCTAGCTCGGCGTACTCTTTTGACGTGCTAACGCCGGCAAGTAGGCTAAATACGCCGCCGGCCATAACCAGCATATATATCCAAAAGTGCAGCTTGCCTACCGCCATCAAAAACGGCGACTCGCTCATCGAGACCTTTAAAACCCTCTGTCCGATATAGTACCACGTCGCAAAAACGCCCGAAAGCATAAATCCAAATATCACGCCCGCCGTGTGTAGCGGTCTTAGGCGGCTAAAGGTGCCGTATTCGCCCGCGAGATAGTTTAAGTCCGGGTACGCCATCTGAAACGCTATGAAAACGCCGACGCTCATACCGACTATCCCAAACAGTATCGTCGCGAACATAAAATACTTGGCGACCGTGTAGTCGTAGCTTAGCGCCCTGTCTAGTCGCATCGATATCCTCCTTTGTTTATTTTGTTATTAGGTTGTTATTTTATTAGATTTTTAGTGTAAAATCGCTTAACCGACCTAAATTTACGTTTCAAATTTTACTTTTTTAGCTCGATTTTATAGCCGAGACCCGGCGAGTTTTTGATGAGTCTGGCGCCCACTTTATCGCGTATTCGCTTGATAAATGTTCTAACGGCCGGATCGTTTACCTTTTCGCCAAACCATACCGCGTTTCTGATCTCCTCGGTTAAAACAAGCGTGCCGATACGTTTAACCAAAAGCGAGATAAAGGCCAGCTCTTTTTTGGTTAGCGCGATCTCTACGCCGTTTTTTACGAGTACTTTTTTGGTTTGATTAAACGAATATCCGCCCGAAATCTCGATGATATCGGCGCCTATGATTTTGGTTTTTACGATCTGTTCCAGCAGGGCGAAAAGCTCGTCCATGTCGATTGGCTTGATTACGTATTTATCGAGACCCACGTCGATAGCCTTTAGTAGCTTTTCTTTTTCGCTATACGCGCTTAGGATCACTACCGGCGTGTTTTTTGAGAACTCTTTTATGTGCCTTGACATCTCAAGTCCGTCCATGAT
>CAUQJW010000007.1:0-28530 GCA_963518485.1 uncultured Campylobacter sp. | reverse complement strand
GCGTTCATGCGTACATATCCGGCCTTGCGCTCGAGGATGAAGTCGTTCGCAAATTTACCGTTTTGGATCTCTTTTAAAATTTCCTTCATCGCTTTTTTGCTGTCTTCGCCGATGACGCGCGGTCCGCTTACGTAGTCGCCGTATTCTGCGGTGTTTGAGATAGAGTAGCGCATATCCGCCATGCCGCCTTGATACATTAGATCCACGATTAGTTTTAGCTCGTGAAGACACTCGAAATACGCCATCTCAGGCTCGTATCCGGCATCTACCAGCGTCTCAAAGCCCGCATTTACCAGCGCGCAAAGCCCGCCGCAAAGCACCGCCTGCTCGCCGAAAAGATCGGTCTCGGTCTCGTCTTTAAAAGTTGTCTCGATGATGCCCGTTCTGCCGCCGCCGATCGCGCTAGCGTAGCTTAGAGCCAGCTCTTTAGCCTTTCCGCTTGCATTTTGCTCTACGGCGATTAGATCGGGTATGCCGCCGCCGCGGACGAATTCGCTCCTTACGGTGTGGCCCGGCGCTTTTGGAGCGATCATGATGACGTCGATATCCTCGGGAGCTTTGATCTGTCCAAAATGCACGTTAAAACCGTGTCCAAACGCAATCGCCGCGCCGCTTTTAAGGTTAGGTTTAATCTCTCGCTCGAAAATTTCGGCCTGAAGCTCGTCGGGAGTTAAAATCATAACGACGTCGGCGGCTTTTGCGGCTTCTGCTACCGTTTTTACCTCAAAGCCCTTTGCCTCGGCCTTCGCCCAGCTTCTGCCGCCTTTTGCCAAGCCCACGATCACCTTTACGCCGCTATCGCGCAAATTTTCGGCGTGCGCGTGTCCTTGCGAACCAAAACCTATCATCGCGACGGTTTTGCTTCTAATTAAGCTCAAATCGCAATCTTTGTCGTAATAAATGTTTACCGCCATCTTTTCTCCTTGCGTTTAATTTTAGCTCGGCATTATACAATCAAACTGCTCATATATCGCTGAAACTAAAAATTATGCTATATTTAAGTTTTTTAAAAAGGCAATTAGTGTAGAATTGCGTAAAATCCAATTTGTAAAGTGTAGGAAAATGAATAGCTCAATATATAAACACATCAAATCGCTCCCTCCTCTTGACGATACCGTAGTTAAAATTCAAGCTATTTGCGCCGACGAGAACGGTAATGCGGCGAATTTAGCCAAAGTAGTCGAAAAAGATCCGATGCTAACCGCAAATATCTTACGCTCGGCAAATTCTCCGCTCTATGGGTTTAGTCGCGAAATAAGCGACGTATCGCGCGCTATTTCGCTTTTTGGAATGGCTACGGTACGCGGCTTTGCACTCTCAAGCGCCGTTAAAAAAAGCTTCAAAATAGACTTAAGTCCTTACGGGATATCGGATGCGGACTTCTTAAATATCTCGACCATGCAAAACGCTTTGATGTACAACTGGTACTCTAAAGTCAATCCATCCGCTCTTTACGTACTCTCTGCGGCATCTTTTATGTTAGAAATCGGCAAAATCGTATTTGCGCACGAACTAATCGAAACGAAAAAAGCAGATGAATTTAAAGCTAAATTATCGCAAATAAGCACTCCGGAAGAACTATTGGCTATTGAGAATTCTATGCTTGAAATAGCCAACGAAACCGTAGCGGCTAAAATTTTCGAACAGTGGAATCTAGAAACCGAACTAGTAGAAGCTATAACTTACGTGAACGACCCGAGTCAAGCGCCCAAACATATAGAACAGTACTCGGTAGCTCTAAAAATAGTAAGAAGCGCGGTAAATATATTCCATAAACTAGATGACGATGGCATTAAAAACGCTCTTACGGTTATAGATGAGCATAAGCTTTCTCGCGACAAATTCTTAGAAGCCGTCGCAAAAGTCAAAGCGAATTTGTGAAAGAATTTTTAACCAAACTGCTTGACGGAGCGAGCGAAAAGGAAGTCGCCTCCGCCGATAAAGAAATCCTACGAAATTTACTAAATTTAAACGCCGTAAGTCGCCGCAAAGATCGCTACTATCTAAACAACGGCTTTGTCTGCGGCAAACTAGATATAAGCGCAAACGGCACGGGCTTTTTGACGCCTTACGACAAACGCTTCAAGCAAGATATAATAATAGAAAATAAAAATTTAAACGCCTCGCACTACGGCGACATCGTATTAGCAAAGCTTTTGCCGCTAAAGAAAAAACGCCAAAGCGCCAAAGTAGTGATGACGCTAAAACTCGCCAACGAAACGAGCGTAGTCTATATCAAGCAAATAGGCTCGGTAATCCTTGGCGTAAACGTAAAAACCGGACTTAGCTCGGCTCTAAAAGCATCGCAAAAATCTCTAAAAATGCTGCCGCCGGGTACGCTACTAAAAATCGGCAATTTAAATAACGAAATAGTAGAGGTTATCGGCAATATCAACGACCCGCTCAGCGACGAAAAAATCTCGCTCGCCGTATTTAACAAAAACGACGAATTTAGCGAGGAGTGCGAAGCCGAAGCGCTAGCGTGGGGCGACGAGGTCGATGCCTCGATGTATCCGCAGAGGGTAGATTTAAGGGAACTGCCTTTTTGCACGATCGATCCCATCGATGCCAAAGACTTTGACGACGCGATATATTTTGACGAAAAAAAGCGCGAAATTTACGTCGCGATCGCAGACGTGAGCGAATACGTCACGCCATACTCTCCGATAGATGCAGAGGCTAAAACGCGCGGATTTTCGATATATTTTCCGCACAAAGCCGTGCCGATGCTACCGCGAAATTTGAGCGAAAATATCTGCTCGCTCAAGCCAAATACCGCACGCCTTGCGTTTTGTTTCAAAATCACGCTAGGCGAAGAGGGCGAAGTCGTAAAAGAAGAGCTCCTAGAAGCTCTAATCGCCTCAAAAAGACGCTTTAACTACGACGAGGTTGATCAAATTTTACGCGGCGAACGCGAGGATGAAACCCACTGGATAAAGCCTCTTTTCGCACTTACCTCGCGTCTACGCAAAAAACGCCTGAAAAACGCGTTTGACTTTAGAACGCAGGAGCTTCGCATGAGCCTTGACGCAGACGGCGGGCTTTCATCTACGAGATTTGAGACCGATACCGACTCGCACAGACTCGTCGAGGACTGCATGCTGTTAGCCAACGTCGCGGCGGCAAAACGCATCGGTAAAGGCGTTTTTAGAAATCACGGCTCGCCGGATCTGCGAAAAATACAAATTTTACTCGAAGACCTCGGCGCTCTGGGCTTTGACTTCGTTTATGAAAGCGACATCGCAAATTTGGTTCGCAAAATCCAAGCGCAGGCCGACGCCGTAGGCAACCGCGAGGAGATAGATAAGCTCATCATCAAATCGCAAAAAAAAGCCGAATACGGCGCGCAAAATTTAGGCCACTTTGGACTGGGATTTGAGCGCTACACGCATTTTACGAGCCCGATCCGCCGCTACTCCGACCTTACGCTGCACCGCCTTTTAAAGGCCAAATTGCGCAACGACGAGAAGTTTTTTAACTACCTGCTTTTAAATATCGAAGCGACTTGTTCAAATTTAAGCGAACTCGAGCGCGAAGCCGACAGGGTCGCGTTTGACTTTATGGATAGAAAATTCGCGCGCTGGGCAAAAGAGCGCATCGGACAGCGATTTAACGCCTATATCAGCGAAAATCAAAACGTCGCGGTCGCTAGGCTTGACGACGAGATAAAGGGCGCTAGGATATTTTTGGGCGCGTACGGCGTAAATTTACTGCAAAAAGTTATCGTCGAAATCACTGACGTAAATATCGCCACGGCCGAAATTTTCGGCAAAGTAGTAAAGAAAATAGATGTATAGAAAAGAGCTAGAAGCCGCGCTAAATTCGGCTAAATTTCCAAATTATTTTTTGCTTTACGGTGCGGACGAATACCAAATCGAGCTTTTTGCGAAGGAAATTTTAGCCAAATTTAAAGATTTTGAAATTTTGAGCCTTTACTACGACGAATACGATTTCGACGCTGCGCGAGCGCATCTTTGCGAGCCTTCTCTTTTTGGCGGTAATCCGCTTTTGCACGTAAAAAGCGACAAAAAAATCCCTGCAAAAGAGCTAAAAATCCTGATAGAGGGTTGCAAAAACGGCGGCGTATTTATTTTTGAGCTTTTTGAACCCGACGCCAAAGCCGTTTTTGATACGCAAAAGGCTTTCGGGGTAAATTTTGCAAGATTTTTTAAACCGGGTTCGCCCGAAGAAGCCGTAAATTTACTCGGCAGACAAGCCGCAAAAATGAGCCTAAATATCACGAGAAACGCGCTTTTTGAACTCTACCGCATACACAACGAAAATTTATATCTAGCCGCAAGCGAGCTAAACAAACTAGCCTCTCTAAACGAGCCCATAAACGAAAATATCGTGAGAAGCTTGGTTTTTTCGCTATCAAGCGTTAGTTTTGACGATTTTTTCGATAAATTTATCGCGCTAAAAGATATCAGGGCTGATTTTTTCTCTTGTGCAGATGATGGAAATTTTAATGAAATTTTGTTTATAAACTCGCTTTATCGCGCGTTTTTCAGACTTTTTAAACTACATGCCGGCATCAAAATAACGGGACAATTTGACATCAAAGAAACGCTAGGCTATGCGCCGCCGCCAAACATCGCAAACGAACTAAAAAGGCAGTGCCTGGCAGTAAATTTAAAAGCGTATAAAGAAATATTTACCGCGTTAAATTTGGCGGAATTTGAACTAAAAACAAACTCTGCCCTCGATAAAAAAACCTTTCTACTCTCCTGCGTACTGGGCCTACAAAATCTTATCGGCAAAAACAGCAAATATTAAGTAAAAAAAAGATAAAATCAGCTCTTGTCGAAAGACTTCCTTGCCCGTTTGTAACTGTGCAAGCGAGCTTAATACCCACAAGGAGAATCAATGAAGCACTACGAGCTTTTGTTCATTTTAAAGCCTACTTTGACGGAAGAAGAAGTAAGCGCAAAAGTTGATTTCGTTAAAGAAATCCTAACCAAAAACGGCGCAAATATCACGTCTGTTCAGTCTATGGGCACTAGAAAACTAGCCTACACCGTAAAAAAATACGAGTGCGGAACTTATTTCGTCGTGTATTTCGAAGCTCCGACACAAGCTATCGCAGAAGTCGAGCGTATCATCAGAATCACCGAAGATATCATCAAATTCTTAACGGTCAAATTTGAAAACAAAAAAGAGATAGCCGCTTGGGAAAAGATGAGCAAGGGCATCAAACTAAACAAAAAAGAACCGAAAGTCAAAGCAGAATAAGCTCCGGCATCGCAAGAATAAGGACGAAAAATGTTTAATAGAGTCGTTTTAGTAGGAAATTTAACACGAGATATCGAGCTTAGATATACGACTGCGGGCGCAGCCATAGGCAACAGCGCCATCGCCGTAACGAGAAAATTTAACGTAAACGGCGAAAAACGCGAAGAAACGTGCTTTATAGACATAACATTTTTTGGAAAACAAGCGGAGATAGCAAACCAATATCTTTCCAAAGGTTCAAAGCTTCTAGTCGAGGGTCGCTTAAAATTCGACCAATGGACGGACAACAACGGACAAAATAGAAGCAAACACACGATTATCGTGGAAAATATGGAGATGCTAGGCGGACAGCAACAAGGCGGATATAATCAAAATAGTAATCAAGGCTATCAGCAAGGCGGTTACCAAAATAACGGCTACGGCGGCGGCTATCAAGGCGAACAAAATCAGCAAAATAACTATGCTCAAAGCGGCGCGCAAAGGCAAAATTTTAATAAACCGCAGCAACAAAAGCAACAGCCAAAAGACGAATACTACGGCGATAACGTCCGAGAAATAGATATAGATGCCGACAAATACGATGACGGCGATGAAACGATACCATTTTAATTAAGGAAAAACAATGGCCGAAAAAAGAAAATATTCACGCAAATACTGCAAATTTACGGAAGCGAAGATAGAATTTATCGATTATAAGGATACTTCGCTTTTAAAGTACTGCTTGTCAGAGAGATTTAAAATCATGCCAAGACGCCTAACCGGAACGTCTAAAAAATATCAAGAGATGGTAGAAAAGGCTATCAAGCGCGCTCGCCAAGCAGCATTGATACCTTACGTAGTCGATCGAGATAACGTAGTGACCAACCCTTTTGAGGGACTATAACTTATATCACTAGACTCCTGAGGAGTCTAGATTCTCATATATTCCAAAAAAAACACGTCAATCCGAATTTAATTTATAGCTCAACGGAACTTAAGCAAATTATCTCTTATTAATTTTAGCAGAATATAATAAAACTCTTTTGTATTTTTACCGTTACTATATCTAAATTCACACTCTTTTAAATGCAATAAGAAATTCTCTTTTCTTATCCCTTTAGAATTAGCTAGTCTGCGTTTGGCGTAACCCCAGAAGTTTTCTATGCCGTTAATATGGTTTTTACCAATGACAAACCCATTCTTTGAATATTTTACTCTATAATAAGCTTTGGCTCTATAATCTACGAATCCATCATGAGCCCTCCGGTAATCAGAATAGATAGCAAAAAACTATCAGGCTCGCTAAATTCCTTCAGTATCGGTAATATAGCTCATTTGCAGAGCAATTTTTAACTATCTGAGTATATACCATATCGTATCTTTTAAGCATACCGAATGCCAGGGTTTTATTTGCTGCGCTCCTATCTCTTTTACCTCATTACTCTCTTAGATCCAAAGTAGCTTTCGTCTATTTCTATCTCACCGCTAAACTTGCTTATTTTTCACGCTCGCTAGCCATTGAAATTCTGATATTTTTAGTTATTTTGTTGATGGTTTTTCTGAGATTTTAGTAAATTCTGCTATTTTTACGGCTTTTATATCGGCTGAGAAATACCATAATTTCTTATCTGAAATTATGGAACGAACTACATACTTATTTTTAATCATTCTCATCGTAACTTAATGCTTCTTATGTTTACATTAAGTTACAACAAACCTAATTTATTGTTTATAGAATTTTAAATAATCAAATATATTTTAATAGAGTCGCAACTCAGCATACATTACGAGTTCGTATGCTGAGTTGCGACTGTCTTTATTTTACTAAGCTTCTTAATTAAATTTATTTCAAAAGGGATTTAAAAGTATCGACCGCGTCAAGCTTTTCCCACGGATATTTGGCGTTTCCGACTTGACCTTTGGCTGCTACTTTAGCGTATAAAAACGTATCTTTGCCGGGTTTATCCAGGCCGAATTTATTCGTGATCCAGCGCGGAGTGAGGGCGAAATTTTCGCTAACGAAATTTGACAGCATATCGTCGTTTACGCCAGCGATCTGCGTGCCCATCGTATCGACGCTGACGGATGTAGGCTTTGCCATACCGATAGCGTAGCTTAGCTGGACGATGCATTTTTTAGCAAGGCCGGCCGCGACGATGTTTTTAGCTATCCAGCGCGCCGCATAAAGACCGCTGCGATCTACCTTGGTGTAGTCCTTGCTGCTTTGCGCGCCGCCGCCTATCGGGCTATATCCGCCAAAGCTATCTACGATGAGCTTGCGACCCGTTAGTCCGCTGTCGTGAAGCGCGCTGTGATTTACGTAGCGGCCGGTCGGGTTGATGTAGATTAGCGTTTTACTTTTATCGTAAAGGCCCTTTGGTAAGCCCGCGTCGTCGATGAGAGTTTGCACTAGAGCGCGTAGCTCTTCTATCTTCATCGTCTCGACGCAAGGAACCGAAACTACGATAGTGTGGATGCTTTGAGGTTTGCAGCTCTCAAAGTTATCCTTCGTACCGTAGTCCACGGTGACCTGAGTTTTGATATCGACGCCCAGCTTATCGGGATTAGCTTTGGCAAATTTATAAACCTTATCGCAAAGCATTCTGGCGTATGTTATGGCTGCGGGCATATATTCGTTCGCTTCGCAGCTGGCAAAGCCAAACATTATGCCTTGGTCTCCTGCGCCTATCTCGCCGCCCTCTTGATCGACGCCTTGGTTTATATCGGCGCTTTGCTGATTTACGCAGACTTTTATCTCTACGTCGTCGGGGTGCAGGCACTGCTCTTTCGTAAATTTAGACTTACCGTCGTAGCCTATTTTTGCCAACGCGTTTTTAACAATCCCCTCGTAATCTTTGAAGCTTAACTTGACCTTAGAGTTTATCTCGCCGCCTATTATAATGTTTTTACCCGCGACGAAAACTTCGCTAGCGACGCGGCCGTTTGGATCTTGCATTAAGATCGTATCGACGATGCTATCTGCGATGATGTCGGCGCATTTATCCGGGTGACCCGGGCTCACAACCTCTGAAGTAAATAAATACATACTTTTCCTTTATGAAAATTAATCTCGCAATTGTAACATTTCATAATAAAATTCAAATTAATCTCGCTCAAAGCTTGTAAATTCCGCGTAAATTCGGCTATAATCCTAAACTAAAATTAAATTTTAAGGCAAGGACACTAGAATGTTTAGCAAACTGGCAAAAAGGTTCGCCGACGGAAATTTGATCGTTCAAATTTTGATCGGCATAGCTCTAGGCGCCGTTATCGGCTTTTGGACGCACTATCAGGCGGCTCCCTATAACGAGCTAATCGCAAAAGGCGTGAGCGACGCAGCGCAGCTAGCCGTAGCAAAAAAAGACCTAACCGACGCGGCAAATTCGGTCGCGAACTCCATTGCCGTCTTGGGTAACCTCTTCGTCGGCGCGCTTAAAGCGATCGCTCCTATCCTGGTTTTCGTACTAGTAGCAACCTCTATCATCGTAAAAGAATTCGGCCACGCAAAAGGCATGCAAAAGGTAGTTACGCTTTACCTAGTCGGCACGTTTTTAGCCGCCGTAGTTGCGGTCGTAGCAAGTTTTCTTTTCCCTATGGAGCTCGTGCTAAAAGGCGTCGAGAGCGCAAATATGAGCGCTCCGCAAGGCATCGTAGACGTCCTAAAAGACCTCATCTTTAAGATGGTTCAAAACCCTATCACCGCACTATCTACGGGCAACTACATAGGCATCATCACTTGGGCCGTGGGCGGCGGTATCGCGATGAGATTTTGCACGCAAGAAACCAAAAAAGTATTCCAAGACGTCAGCGACGGCGTGACTAAAATCGTTAGATTTATCATCCGCCTTGCGCCGTTTGGTATCTTTGGCCTAGTTACTATCAGCATCCACGAGACGGGCTTTGAAGCGCTTGCGGGCTACCTAAAACTAATCCTCGTTCTAGTAGGCGCGATGGCTTTCGTTTCCTTCGTCGTTTACCCTGCGATGGTGTTTGCGGTTACCAAGAAAAATCCTTATCCGCTAGTGATAACTTGCGTGAGAGAGAGCGCGGTTACGGCGTTTTTCACTCGCTCGTCTGCGGCAAATATCCCGGTAAATATGGCGCTTTGCAAAAAACTAGGGCTAAAAGAGGAGCTCTACTCGATCTCGATCCCGCTAGGAGCCACAATAAACATGGGCGGCGCAGCCGTAACTATCGGCATCTTGGCGCTTGCGGCGGTAAACTCGATCCCGTCTATCACAGTTGATTTTGGCGACGCGTTACTGCTTTGTTTTATCTCGGCTCTTGGCGCTTGCGGGGCTTCCGGCGTCGCGGGCGGTTCGCTGCTACTCGTGCCGCTTGCTTGCGCGCTATTTGGTATCGGTAACGACATCGCGATGCAGGTTGTCGGCGTAGGATTTATCATCGGCGTGATCCAAGACTCGGTAGAAACAGCCGTAAATAGCGCCTCAGACGTGCTTTTCACCGCCGTAGCTTCAGATACCATAGAGTAAATTTAAGGCCGCAAAATGAACGTTTGGGACTTGACTCCGCTTTTTAAAAACGAAAAAGAGCTGGAGACTTCGGCTCTTTCGTTGCAAAACGAGTGCGAAAAATTTGAAGCCAAATACTCGGATAAATTTTTAAATTTAAACGACAAGGAGTTTCTCGCCGCGCTTAGCGAGTATGAAAATTTGCTAGAAAACATCGCTCGCGTGCAAATTTACGTGAGCCTGGTCTTTTCAAAAGACACCTCAAAGGGCGCGTTTTACGCCAAATTTGACGAGCTAAGCTCAAAAGCGCAAAATCACCTGCTCTTTTTCGAGCTTAAATTTAACGAATTTGACGAAGCCAGACAAAACAAAATCATCGCTAAAAGCGCGAGACTTGGCTACTATCTAGATAGTATCGCAAAAGAAAAAGCCCACCAGTTAAGCCTAAAAGAGGAGCAAATTTTACTGCGCACGGCAAACACCGGCGCAGAAGGTTTTTCGCGACTTTTTGACGAGACGCTAAGCGCGCTTAAGTTTAAATTTAAAGGCAAAATGCTGGGCGAAGAGGAAATTTTATCCAAGCTTCACAGCCCAGACCGAGCCGAGCGAAAAGCGGCCGCAAAGAGCCTCTCTGGCGGCCTAGCGCCGCAGCAGCATCTGCTTAGCTACATCTATAATATGATAAAAACCAGCCTAAAAACTAGCTGCGAACTGCGGAAATTCGACCTACCCGAAAGTCCTCGGCATTTCTCAAACCAAACGACCAAAGCCAGCGTAGACGCGCTGATAAAGGCCGCCGAGACGAGCTTTGATCTACCGATTAAATTTTACGAGAAAAAGCGCAAAATTTTAGGCTTTAAAAAGCTTTATGACTACGATAGATACGCGCCGCTTGGCGAAAATAAGAGCGTTTATAAATTTGAAGAGTGCAAAAAAATCGTGCTTGAGACTTTTTCTAAATTTAGTCCGAAATTCGGCGAGATAGCCGCTCGCGCGTTTAAAGAGGGCTGGATCGACGTCTATCCAGCCGAAAATAAACGAGGCGGCGCCTTCTCGCAATCAGGCGTCGCAAAGGCCCATCCATACGTGCTTTTAAACCACACCGACGAGAGGCGGGATCTTTTTACCCTAGCGCACGAGCTAGGTCACGCCGCACATCAAAATCTAGCCTATGAAAGCGTAGGTTTTCTGAACGCCGACACGCCGCTAACTACGGCGGAGACGGCATCGGTCTTTTGCGAGATGCTAGTTTTCGATCACGTCAAAAGCATGCTAAAAGGCAAAGAAAAAACCGCCCTACTCGCAGGCAAGATCGAGGATATCTTCGCCACGCTCTACCGCCAGATAAATTTCACGACCTTTGAGCGCCGAGTCCACGCTCACGAGGGCGAGATCAGCGCCGAGGAGCTAAATAAAATTTGGCTCGAAGAGAGCGCAAAGATGTTTGGGCCAAGCGTCGCACTAAACGACTACTACAAAATTTGGTGGAGTTACATCCCGCACTTTATCCATACGCCGTTTTACTGCTACGCCTACTCCTACGCACAGCTTTTGGTTCTGGCGATTTTTGGGCTTTATAAAAGCGGCAAATGCGAAAATTTCACGCAAATTTACACCGAGTTTTTAAGCGCGGGCGGCTCGCGTTCGCCAAAAGAGCTGGTCGGGATGTTCGGCTTTGATATCGAGGACTCGGCATTTTGGCAAATCGGCATAAACGAGGTTAGAAAGCTAGTGGATGAATTTTGCGAATCGGAGGAAAACAAATGCTAGATGAAATCTTAGGCGATGAAAAATTCGCGCTTTTAATGAAAATGCACGTTTATGAGTGTACGGATTATCTTTTGCAAAACGAAAAGCCCTTTTCGGTAATGGCGAACGCCGATTTGGTAAATTTCGAACCGGAGCTTCCTAGCTCGATAAGAGATAATTTTACTCAGCCCGTTATTGTTTTCGCGCTTGCAGGGTATACTTTTGAAAGCGCGATTTTAAGCGAAAACGAACTTAGCTTCGAGGCCGGTTTCGGCAAGGATAATTTTGCTAGCATAGTAAAATTCCCGCTTGGAGCGGTAGTGCAAATCTTGGTAGAAAATAGCCCTATTCTGGTAAATTTTTCTATTTATAAAGAGCCGAAAAATAAGTTAGAAAAATCAATGGCCGCTTTCCTATCGAATCCGAACAATAAAAATTTATTTAAAAAATAAACCGAACTCAAAAGATTCGACTACGTTAAAAACCGAATTTGTCCTTGACTTGCAAGAATTTATTTAGCATCTCTTCATTTTCTTTTAGCGCCACCGCATAAACATTTCTAGCTATCTTAAATCTATTGATTTTTATTTCAAAAAGCTTACCGTCTTTAATGCTATCCTCTACTAAAAATCTAGGAGCGAAAGTCACATACTCGTCCGCATTATTGTTTAAAATAGCTCGTTTTATCATAATCGAGCCTTCAAGCAGATAGGCCGTCTGCAAATTATCGTAATTAACCCCGTATTTTTGCAACTCTTCTGCGATATAGCCTTTCGTCGTATCTTTGATAAATTTAAATTTAGAAAGCTCCTCCGGCTTTACCGACTCGGTCGTAGGTCTATTAGACACCAAAATAACGTCGTATTCAAATAGCTTTTTAACTAGCAGTCTCTCGTCGAAACTTTGTTCTAAGGCTATACAAATGTCGCTACGGCGATCTTTTAAAAAACCGATAAGTTCGTTTTGCTCTCTTATCCTAATATCAAGCTCGGCTCCCGTAACTTCCGAAATTTTATCTAAAAGCAACGATATAAACGTTTCTGCGATAATCTGCGTCGTAGCTATCACTAGCGGAACTTTATTGCTTTTTATGCGAGAAACCTCGTCTTTAAAGCGAAACATAGCGCTTTCAAACTGAGTACAGAGCTTATAGAATTTCTCACCCTCCCTAGTTAGGATTATGCCGTTTTTCTTTCTTATTACGAGAGTTGCGGCAAGCGCTTCTTCTAGCTTTTTCATCTGTAAAGTAACGGCCGGTTGGGAAATACCTAAAATCTTGGAAGCCTTAGAAAAACTTTTTTCTTTGACTATCGCCATAAACGTATAAATTTTACTAAAATCATTACTCACGCACCCCTCCTTCACATTATCGTATCTTATAAAAAAGCTTCGGTAATATTTTAATAGTTTATACTTAAATACTTATTAAAATACGCCGTTTTTGAGAAAACGGTAAATTTAAGCTTAGTTAGATAAAATTTAAATAAAAACTCTAAAGAGGATTTTTAATGTCCGATCTACTAGACGACCTAAACGAAAGCCAGCGCGAGGCCGCCTCGCATACCGACGGAGCGATGTTAATTTTAGCCGGAGCCGGCAGCGGCAAAACCAAAACCATCACCACTCGCCTAGCCTATCTCATAAGCGAACTAGGCATCCCGCCGTCAAATACCCTAACTCTAACCTTCACCAACAAAGCCGCAAGCGAAATGCGAACCCGCGCGCTAAAAATGCTAGGCGACGCAGGTAAAAATTTCACTCCGCTGCTTTGCACTTTCCACAAATTCGGGCTTTTATTTTTGAAATTTTACATCGACCGCCTAAAGCGCAAAAACAACTTCGTCATCATCGATACCGACGACAAAAAGCGCATCTTAAAAGGCTTTGAGGGCGATATCGCGACCTCGGTTCTATCTAGCGAGATCTCAAATTTTAAAAACTCGCTTTTAAGCGTAGAAGAGGTGCTAAATCACGGCGGCATGTTTGCAAACGGGCAAAATTTCAAAGACGGCTACCATGCAAAGCTGGCAAATATTTATAAGCTTTACGAGGAGTATCTAGCCGCAAACAACCTTGTGGATTTTGACGACCTACTCTGCCTTAGCTATAAAATTTTAGACGAGGACGAAGCGCTAGCGCGCGAGATCTCGCAGCGATACTCCTACGTGATGGTGGACGAGTATCAAGACACCAACGACCTTCAGTACAGACTCCTGCGCAAGCTCTGCCTAACGCACGAAAATATCGCTGTCGTGGGCGACGACGACCAGAGCATATACGGCTGGCGCGGCGCGAAAATCGAAAATATATTAAATTTCAAAGATCAGTTTAAAGACGCCAAAGTCATAAGACTAGAGCAAAACTACCGCTCGACGAGTCAAATTTTACGCGCGGCAAACGAGCTCATCGACCATAACAGAAACCGTCTAGGTAAAGAACTAAAAAGCACCAAAGAAGGCGGCGAAGACGTCGCGCTGATGGAATCAGACGACGAAACGATGGAGAGCCTAAAAGTAGCCAAACGCATCAAAAAGCTACTTGATAGCGGCGCGCAGGCTAGCGATATCGCGATCTTGTACCGCATAAACGCCCTCTCCCGCTCGCTCGAAGAAGGCCTAACCAAAGAAAAAATCCCGTACAAGATGGTCGGCGGAGTTAAATTTTACGAGCGCGCCGAGGTCAAAGACGTCATCAGCTACCTAAGGCTAGTCGCAAACGAAAACGACGACTTCTCGCTAAAGCGCGTCATCAACCGCCCAAAGCGCGGCCTAGGTAAAGTAAGCCTCGCAAAGATCGAAAAAATCGCCTTCGAGCACAAATTTTCGCTATTTGAAGCGATATCTAGCCTGGACGAAAACGACAAGGATCTAAGCAAAAAGATCGTCTCAAGCCTCGGCGAATTTGCGGCAAATTTAAGAGAGCTAAAAGAGTGCGACTCGCCCTACGAGCTAGTAGATAAACTAGAAGCTAAATTCGGCATCAAAAAATACTACGAGAGCTTGCCCGACGGCTCCGAGCGCGTGGCTAACATCGACGAGTTTTACGCTACGATCAAGGATCAAATCAAGCAAAACCCAAGCTTTTCTATCGAGGAGTTTTTAAACGAGATCGCTCTGCAAAGCGAACAGGATAACATCGGCGGCGAGGCGATCTCGATAATGAGTATCCACGCTAGCAAGGGACTTGAGTTTGAGCATCTTTTCGTGATCGGGCTTGAGGAGGGATTTTTCCCGCTTCTAGGAGAGGGCAGCGACATCGAGGAGGAGCGACGCCTAGCCTACGTCGCCATCACCCGCGCCAAAAAAACCCTAACGCTAAGCTTTGTAAATTCGCGCTTTTATAAAGGCCAGAGAACGAAGCTTGAAAAGAGCAGATTTTTAAGCGAAGCAGGCGTTTGTAGCGGCAGTCTCATCATCCAGACGCAAACGCAAACCGCGGGCGAATACAAAAAAGGCGACCTCGTCAAGCACAAAATTTTCGGTATCGGGCGCGTGACGGCGGTAACGAAGATCAAAAAAGAGCTAAAGCTAACGATAAATTTCGGCGGAATCAGTCGCGAGATAATGTCTAGCTTCGTCGAAAAAGCGGTGTAAAAATGAGTAAATTTGAGGCCTTGCAGACTAAATACTGCGTCAAATTTGATCAAATTTATGCGCTCAAATTTGACGCTCGCAGCTCAAATTTGAAAAATACCGTAAATTTAATGCAGACGCCGAGAGGCAAATTTGAATGAACGCGCTTTTCGTCGCAAATAAGCCGGCAGGCATAAGCTCAAATCATTTTTTAAGCAGGCTAAAGCGCAAATACGGCGTCAAAAAGGCGGGCTTTTCGGGCACGCTAGATCCGTTTGCCAGCGGCTGCCTGATCGTGGCTCTGGGCAATCACACGCGGCTTTTTAACTACGTAGATAAAACGCCCAAAATCTACGAAGCGACGATGTGGCTGGGTGCGACGAGCGCTAGTCTAGATAACGAAAATATCGAGGAGATCGCGCTTTGCCCGCCGTTAAATTTAGCGGACGTAAAAGCTGCGCTAAGCGAGCTAAAAGGCGAGATCGCCTACGTACCGCCCAAATTTAGCGCCAAGCACGTAGACGGCAAACGCGCCTATGAGCTAGCAAGAGCGGGCGAAGAGTTTGAGCTAAAAAGCCAAACGATGAGCGTTTTTGACGTAAATTTGACTGCGTATACGCATCCGTTTTTGAGCTTTCGCATTAGCGTTAGCGAGGGCTCATACGTGCGCTCGTACGCTCAAATTTTAGCCGCAAAGCTTGGCGTAAAAGCAACTCTAAGCACGCTAAAACGCGTGAGCGAGGGTAAATTTGTTTACGAAAACGAGCGATTTTTAAATCCGCTTGATTACATCTCGCTACCGCAAAACGAATATCTAGGCGACCCCGCGGACGTAATGCTGGGCAAAAAACTAGACGCCGCGAAGCTAAAATTTGGCGCCGAAGGGCTATATTTAATAAACTTTGATGAATTTTTTAGTATCATTGAAATCAAAGACGAAACCGTAACATATAAACTAAATAAGGTCGAAAAATGCTAATACTCGCAAGAAAAGAAGACGAAAGCATAATGCTAGGAAACGATATCAAAATCACGGTCGTAGGTATCTCAAAAGGCGGCGTAAAAATCGGCATCGACGCGCCTAAAAATATGATGATCCTGCGCTCGGAGCTAGTAGAAGACGTAGCGGCGGAAAACAAACAGGCCCTAAACGGCGCGGGCGAAGCGAGCCTGAAAGAACTCAGCGACAAAATCGTAAAATAATGAAAAGCTACGCGAAAATCAACTCCTTTTTAAAGATCGTCGGCACTCGAGGCAACTACCACGAGATCGTCTCTCGCTTTGTTTTGCGGCGCGAGATTTACGACGAAATTTTCTTTGAAAAATCTAGCGGCTTCGCGCTTGAGTGCGATAACGAAAATATCGAAAATAATATCGTTTTAAAGGCTAAATTTGAGCTAGAAAAAGCGGGCTTTAAAGATGAGCTAAATGAGTTTTTCGCCTCGCATAAAATCGTGATAAAAAAGCAAATCCCGCTGGGTGCGGGCCTTGGCGGAGGCAGCTCAAACGCGGCTACGTTTTTAAAGATGGCGAACGAGGAATTAAATCTAAAACTAACTCGCGAAAATTTGATGAAAATAAGCGCAAATATCGGAGCGGACGTGGCGTTTTTCGCTAGCGATTTCGAGGTGGCAAACGTTAGCGGTATCGGCGAGATAATAAGCGAATTGAACGACGAAGTGCCAGAGGTAAAAATTTTAACGCCTGACGTATTTTGCTCGACGCCTGCCGTTTACGGCGAATTTAGAGCAAATTTTATGGATAGTATCGATGTAAATTCGGCGGCAAAAATGCGCGAGATGACGACGGCGCAGCTACTGGAGCGATACGAAAATCGCAATCTAAACGATCTTTTTGCGCCGTGTTTTAAAATTTATCCGCAGATGAATAAATTTAGGGATTTTTTCCTTAGCGGCAGCGGCGCTAGCGTGTTTTTCTTAAAATAAAAAGGTAAAAAATGGGTAAGGATTTAGCCAAAAATAAAAAGGCGCTGTTTGACTTTAGCATCATCGAGACCTTCGAGGCGGGCATCATGCTAAAGGGTAGCGAGGTAAAGGCTCTGCGGGCGGGCCGAGCAAATCTAAAAGATAGCTTCGCACGCGTGATAAAGGGCGAGCTGTTTTTACTAAACGCGCACATCAGCCACCTAAACACGACGCACTCGGCGTTTCGCCCGGACGAGCGGGCTCCTAGAAAACTACTGATGCACCGAAAGCAGATAGATAAAATTTTCGGTCAAGTCACGCAAGAGGGCCTCACGCTAGTGGTTTTAGCGCTCTATCTAAACGACAAAAATATCGTAAAGGCGCGCCTTGCTCTGGCAAAAGGTAAAAATTTGCACGATAAGCGCGAGACGATAAAACGTAAAGAAGCCGACAAAGAAGCGCGTGCGGCGATGAAAAAATACGCTTAAGGAAAACCGATGCCCTACGTAAATATAAAAATCACAAAAGAAAAAGAGGTCGTAAGCGCCGAGCAAAAGCGCGCGCTCATAGCAGGCGTGACAAAGTTGCTGGGCGATACGCTAAAGCGCGACGCAAGCAGAACCGTCGTCGTGATAGAGGAAGTTAGCACCGACGACTACGGATTTGGCGGCGAAAGCATAACCGAACTAAGATCAAAACAAGGAAAATAATATGAAAAAAACCATAAAGGCGATTTTTGCGGCTTTGGCCTGCGCGATATTTCTAGCAGGCTGCGGAGAGGACGAGACGGCGAAGGCTCCAGTAAAGATAGAGGGCTATAAAACGGGCGAGGAGATCGCGCTAAAGAGCGTATTTGGCAAAGACCTCACGCTAAAGCGCGTCGAGGGCGGCTTTGTTATCAAGGGCGACGAGGATAAAATTTTGATGTTTGATATATTCGGCACGTTTTGTCCGCCGTGTCAAAAAGAAGCTCCCGATCTCACCAAATTTCAGATCGATCATCTAAACGACTTTACGATCGTGGGGCTCACGCACTTTGAAAACGTCACGAACGAGTACGTAGTGGAAAATTTCGCGCAAAAATATAACGCCTTTTACTTTATCTCAAACGATATAAAGACCAACGACAGGCTTTCGGCTCAAATTTTAGAGGATATAAAGTACGAGCGGCTTGAGAGCGTGCCGATAAAAATGGTGCTAAAAGGCGGCGTATATCAGGAGCTAACCGACGTAGATAGCGGAAAATTCGGCGTAAAATACTATCTAGGCGGCATCCGTCTAGACGCGATGACGAAGGATTTTGAAAGAATAAAAAATGCCCGCTAAAACCGCCACCGAGCGGGAGCGAGACGTCGCGCTAAAGGAAAAACCGGAATTTCCGCGTAAATTTAAGGTTATTTTGCTAAACGACGACGTTACGAGCATGGATTTCGTCGTGAGCGTGCTGGTCGAGATTTTTCACCACACAGCCCAAAGCGCGGTAACCGTGATGTTAAAAATCCACAACGAAGGCAGCGGGGTGGCGGGCGTCTATACTAAAGAGATCGCCCAAACCAAACAAAACCAAACGCTAAAAGCCGCAGCCGCCGCGGGCTACCCGCTAAAGGCCGTAGTCGAGGAAGAATAGCCCGCAAAAACGGGCGCGCAAAAGGCGCAAAGAGGAGGAAATGATGTTTGACTCGGATTTAAGCTATCTTTTAGAAAAGGCCGGGCAGTTTGCCTACTCGAATTTTCACGAGTATCTAACGAGCGAGCACGTGCTTTTCGTGCTGGTAAATTTAAACGAAGAGACTAGAGATATCCTAGCCGACGCGGGCCTAACCGACGTCGAGGGACTAAAAAGCGACCTAAAAAACTATCTTTTGCAAACCAACGAGCAGGTGCCGCACCACAAACAGCCGCGCATGACGGTGCTTTTGGAGCAAATTTTTAAAGAGCTAAACGCTGAACTAAAAGATAAAAACGTCGGCATCAGGGATTTGCTCTTTAAAATCGCAGCCAGAGGCGACACGTACGGAGCTAAAATTTTAGAATTTTACGATGTCGATGTGCAAAAGATCAAACACCACGCAAAAGACGACAAGCAGAATCGCGCCAAAAGCTTCCAAAACCTCGCCAAATACTCGTCAAATTTAACCAAACTAGCCGCCGATGGCAAGATCGATCCGATCATCGGACGAGAAAAAGAGCTAGCAAGGCTAATGCAAACGCTAAGCCGCCGCAAGAAAAATAATCCGATCCTAGTAGGCGAAGCGGGTGTGGGCAAAACCGCCGTAGTCGAGGGGCTTGCGCTAAAAATCGCAAGCGGCGAGGTGCCGCAGCGGCTAAAGCAGGCGCAAATTTTCGCCCTGGATATCGGCGCGATGATAGCGGGCACGAAGTACCGCGGCGACTTTGAAAAACGCCTAAAAGACGTGATGGACGAGGTGGCCGAGCAAGAAGACGCGATAGTTTTTATCGACGAGATCCACACGATCGTGGGCGCGGGAGCTACAAACGGCGGTGGACTTGATATGTCAAATTTACTAAAACCGGCTCTCGCAAACGGCTCGCTGCGCTGCATCGGAGCGACGACGTACGCGGAGTATCGCAGCTTTTTTGAAAAAGAAAAAGCCCTCTCGCGCCGATTTGCTAAAATCGACGTCGTAGAGCCGAGCGCGGACGAGAGCGTCGAGATACTAAAAGGGCTTCGCGCCAAATACGAGAGCTTTCACGGCGTCAAATTTAGCGATGAAATTTTAGCCAAAAGCGTAGAGCTAGCCAAAAAATACCTAAACGATAGATTTTTGCCAGATAGCGCCATCGATCTCATCGACGAGGTCGGCGCGGCTTTAGCCCTACAAAACAGAAGCAAAACCGTAAAAATGTCCGATCTAAGCGCGGTTTTGAGCAAGATGGCAAATATCCCCGACACCAATCTAAAATCGGACGCCGCGGCAAATTTGAAAAACCTAGCCCAAAGACTAAAGTCTGAAATCTTTGGCCAAGACGAGGCCGTAGATACGCTAGTAGCGGCGATCAAGCGCTCGTATGCGGGGCTAAAGCAGCCAAACGCGCCCGTAGGTGTATTTTTATTTACGGGCTCAAGCGGCGTGGGTAAAAGCGAGCTAAGCGCGGCTCTAGCGCGAAATTTGGGCGTGCATTTCGAGCGGTTTGATATGAGCGAATACATGGAAAAACACAGCGTCTCGCGTCTCATCGGCGCGCCTCCGGGATATGTCGGTTTTGAAGAGGGCGGCATACTTACAAACGCCGTTAAAAAGCACCCTTATAGCGTGATTTTGTTTGACGAGATCGAAAAGGCCAGCGACGAGATGATAAACGTCTTTTTGCAAATTTTCGATGGCGCTAGCCTCACGGATAACACCGGCGCAAAGAGCGATTTTCGCAACGCCGTCATCATAATGAGCTCAAATTTAGGCTCAAAAGAGGCTCCGACGCTAGGCTTTAGCAAAGACGAAAGCGGTAAAGCGGACTCCGCGGTAAAGGGATTTTTCAGCCCAGAGTTTCGCAACCGCATCGATAAAATCGTGCATTTTAACGACCTTAGCGAGGACGCGCTAAGCCTCATAGCGCAAAAAATCATCAGCGAGATAAACTCAAGCCTCGCCGAGAAAAAAGTCGTCATAAAAGCCTCCGCCGAAGCCAAAAAATACCTCTGGCAAAAGGGCTATAGTAAGGAATTCGGCGCGCGAAATCTAAAACGCCTAGTTCAAGACGAGATCTCGACCAAGCTTAGCGACGAGATACTTTTCGGCGCGCTAAAAAACGGCGGCGTCGCAAATATCGCGCTAAAAAACGGCGAGCTGGCGTTTAAATTTGAAACTCTAAAATAAGCGGACGCGGGGTCAAATTTGGAAAAAATTTATAACTTTCCAGACCCCGTAAACGCCCCTGCAAACTCGCCTTTAGCCGTCGGCGGCGATCTAAGCACCGAAGCGCTTTTGCAAGCTTACGACAAAGGCATTTTCCCGTGGTTTTTATCAGGCGAGCCCATATACTGGTGGTCGCCCGACCCCCGCGCGGTGCTAGCTCCAAGCGAAGTAAGGGTGCAGCAAAGCATAAAATCCGCTCTTAAAAAATTTGAAGTGCGGTTTGACTACGACTTTGAAAATTTCCTAAAAATCTGCAAAAGCGAGCGCGAAAAAAAGGGACCCACGTGGCTAAGCGAAGATATCGTGCGCGCCTACGTAAATTTACATCGTCTAGGCATCTCGCACAGCGTAGAGGTGTATGAGGACGGCGAGCTAGCGGGCGGACTTTACGGGCAAATTTTCGGTAAGGTTTTTTGCGGAGAAAGCATGATCAGTCTAAAAACCGGCGCGTCAAAAGTCGCCCTCATCTCGCTTTGCCGCGCTTTAGAGCCGTTTGATTTTCTCATCGACTGCCAGGTCACGAACGATCATCTAAAATTTATGGGCGCAAAGGCGATGAGACGAAGCGAGTTTTTAGCCAAATTTAACGAACTAAAAAATCAACCTAGCGGGTTTAGCGAATTTAAAAATTTACTCTAAATTTGGAACGTCTTTTGCTTATTATCTCGTAAAATTTAGATAAAAAAAGGCAAAAAATGTTCGCAGGCATCCAAACCTCAAAATCAAAACCGCTCGTAGAAAGCGCGCTGGCAAGCAGAAATTTACGCCAGCAGATGATTTCTAGCAACATTGCAAACATCGACACGCCTTTTTACAAAGCCCGCGACATCGCATTTGAAGCGGCTTTGTCGCAAACGGCGCAAGAGATCTACGGTAAAGACGAAAATAAAATTTTAAAACTCGCGCAAACGGACGGCGCACACTTTCCTCGCGTGGATTTTCCGGCGTCAAACGGGGCGACGATATTTTTGCGCGACGGACACATGGCGCGAAACGACGCAAACACGGTTGATCTAGACGTCGAGACGACGGAGCTTAGCAAAAATAATATAATGATAAGCGCGCTAGATAACGCGATGAAGCGAACCGGCGCAATCTTTAAAAGCGTAATAGACGCAAGTAGCAAAATTTAAGGATATATTATGAGCAATTATCTAAGCGACTTTGATATTAGCGGATACGGACTAAGCGCTCAGCGATTTAGAATGAACGTCGTAAGCTCCAATATCGCCAACGCAAATACGACCAGAACGGCCGAAGGCGGACCGTATAGACGCCGCGAGGTGATATTTAAGGCGGTTGATTTTGATAGCGTACTAAACGACGAAGTGGCGAAAAAACACAACTTGCTCGAATACGAAAATCCGCTAGACGATAAATTCTATACAAAAGACGCAAAACCTGCTATAATGAGCGTCGTGGTTGATAAGATAGTACGCGACGATAAGGATTTTCAGCTCAAATACGACCCGAGCCATCCCGATGCCGACGCAAGAGGCTATGTGGCATTCCCTAACATCAACCCCGTTATAGAAATGGCGGACTTAATCGAAGCTACGCGAGCGTATCAGGCGAATGTTTCGGCGTTTCAATCGGCTAAAAGTATCGCGCAAAGCGCGATAGAGCTTATAAGAGGATAAAAAATTTATGACGGAAATAGAAAAAATAGGTTCGGTAGCTTCGCCTTTCGCAAAAAAGGAAGCAAAACCGATACAAGCCCCTAATAGCATAGATTTCGCAACCGTTTTAGACAACTCGCTAAAAGAGCTAAACGAGATACAAATTACGGCCGACAAAGCCGTAGCCGACCTAGCTACGGGCGAAGTAAAAGACCTGCACCAAGCCGCCATCGCCATAGGAAAAGCCGATACTTCCATGCAATTAATGCTAGAAATTCGCAACAAAGCCCTCTCGGCGTATAAAGAGATTTCAAGAACGCAAATTTAAGCTCTTTATGAATTCGAGAAAAACAAAAATTCTTGTATTATTTTTCCTAATTATATTAGGATTTGCGATATTTTTACTCGTAGTATTTTACAGAGCCAATATCGAACGCAAACTTCCCAAGCTAGAAACTAACGACGTTAATACCGCCCTTAGGGGCAATATCGTAACAAAAGACGGATTTAGCGTCGCCGTCAGCCAAAAACTATATAAAGTAATGGTAAATACGAGAAACATAGACCCTAATAAAAAAGAAATGTTTATAAAGCTATATTCTATTTACAGCGGCGATAACGAAAAAGCGGTAAGAAAAACGCTAAATTCTCAAAACGGAGCCGTAACGCTATCATACAAGATAGACGCTAAAAGCGCCGCATATCTACAAGAACTGGCTAGAAAACTATACACGAAAAGAATTTTTATCCCATATACGGATCCTAACACGGGCCAGGTCTCTACTACGCAAGGAATGAGCATAATGGAGAGCGGCGAAAGCAGACAGTACATGGTCGCTAACGAGCTAACTCCGCTAATAGGTTACGTAAAAAAGGTAGAAAGAGGCGCTATCACCAAGGTAACCGGAGTTAAAGGCATAGAAAAAAGCTACGAAGATTATATATCAGACACAAGAGACGCTAGGCTAAAAGGCTCTAGAGATATCGCAAATAATATTATTTTAACCAGCGATTCGAATTTAGCCGGTAGAGAAGACGGCTACGACGCGATACTTAACGTTTCTTTAAAATTTCAAAGCAAACTAGAGCAAATAATCGACGAAAAAAAAGAATTTCTAAACGCCAAAGAAATCATCGTGGGCGTTATGGACTCCAAAACGGGCGAGATGTTGGCGCTTGCTACTACGGCTAGATACAATCCGGCAAATATCCAAAAAAAAGACTACTCCTCGCTAAACTCGAGCGCGACGGAGTACGCATACGAGGTCGGCTCCGTATTTAAACCGTTTATTTTCGCCATACTTTTAAGCCACGACAAAGTTAATCCGCTAGAAAAAATAAACACTTACAACGGTCGCTATCAACTAGGTAAAAGAATAATCAAAGATACTCACGCCGAGCCGTTTTTAAGCGCCGAAGACATTATAACGTATAGCTCGAACATCGGCATGATCCAGCTAGCTCAAAGACTGGACGGTAGCGAGCTTTATGCTGGACTTAACGATTTCGGCTTTGCGCGAAAGACGGGCATTGATATGCCTTACGAACAGGTCGGAAATATGCCTCCGGTAGCTAAACTAAATTCTCAAGTATATAAAGCAACGATTAGCTACGGATACGGGCTTCAGGCAACCTTTATACAACTTTTAAAAGCCTATAACTCATTTAACAATAAAGGCTTAATGGTTACTCCGAGCCTAGTAAACTCGTTAAGGCGCAACGGTAAAACCTATATAATAAAAAAACCCGAGCCGGTACAAGTTATAAGCCAAGACGTAGCCAAAAGAATGAAAAGAATCCTAGTAAACACGGTAGAAAGCGGTACGGGCGCAAAAGCAAAAACCCCAGGACTTGAAGTCGGCGGCAAAACCGGTACGGCGCATATCGCTACTAGCGGGGGGTATTCGAATTTATACAACGGCTCGTTTTTCGGATTCGTAAACGACAGCCAAGGACATAGCTATACTATCGGCGTTTTAGCCAGAGAGCCGAAAAAGCCTTATTATTACTTCGGAGCACAGTCGGCATTGCCTACTTTTAAAGCCGCGGTAGACCTACTGGTAGAGGACGGTTATCTAAAAATAAACGAACAAGAAGCGCAAGCTCAAAAAGATAAAAGCGAAGCAAAAAAAGATATAGTTAGAGACTAAAAAGGGAAAGCGTCGCCTCCCCTAAATCATAATAAATTTAAAGCCGAACCCAGAAGCGAACTAGAAGAGCGACTTGCAGCTAAACGCTGTTGCTTTTCAGTTAAAGCGTTATTTTGCGACTGCGCCAAAAGCTCTTTTTTATAATCTTCCAGTCGTTGCTCTAATACGGCATTTAACCGTCTTGTTTCGTCCTTGCTTTTGCCTATGATGCCTTGTTCGTCGAGCCCTAGTTCTTTTTGAAGTTCGGCCTTTTTAGCCGCTAGCTTTTCTTTTATTTTTTCGGCGTTAAATTCCGCTACGAAAGCCACCGCTCCCTTAGAAACGAGCTTTTCTCTAAAGCTCTTTACTTCGCTTTTTCCGCTTAGCATTTCTTCTAAACTATCGGTTCCGCCGTTTAAACCTTCGCCCAACCTATCGACGGCTTGTTTGGCCTCTTTTAGGCTTTGTTCGAAATCGGCATCCGCCGCCTTATCGTTTAAATTTCCATAAAGCTGCGAGAAAGTAAGCGCAGCGTTGTTTAGCTCTTCGATTCTCATGGTTATCTCCTTTTAAAAGATAACTTACGATAAGCAAATTTTATTCCGTCGCGCTCTTTATAATAAACCGAGCAAACCAATCCTTGTCGTTAGGACAGCTTACTACGTCATAAAATTCGTAACCCAACGAATCGGCAATTATTTTATACTCCTCGCAAAGCTCGAAAACGGTTTCGGAATTATCCACGCAAAAAGAGATCGGATAAATCAAAGCTTTTTTAATCTCAAGCCCTCCGAGAACTTCGTTTAAAGAAGGCTCCAGCCACTTCATGCGCCCTAGCCTAGACTGATAGGCTAGCCTGATATCTTTAAATTTCAATCTGCTTTCGACTAATTTTTTCTTTAAAATTTCTACGTGCGCCTTCACGTCGGCCTCGTATCTATCGCCGTTATCGATAATTTTTTGCGGTAAAGAATGCGCCGAGAAAATTAACGTAATATCGCTCGTATCTAATTTTTCCGTCTTGCTTTTTATGTCAAGCGCTATATTTTCGTTATAAAACGAATTTTCATAGAAAGGATCGATTACTTTTATTTTTGCTCGTAAATCAAGTTTTTTACGCGCGCTTTCAAAATCGTCCAAGCTAGAGCGCACGGTCGTTACCGAATAATGAGGATATAGCGGGAAAACGATTATTTCTTCTGCTTCTTTATGCTTTTGCAGCGTATCCGAAACAAAAGGCGGAGTATAATTCATGGCAAAATCAACATCGTATCTTTCGCCTAAAAAAGAAGAAATTTTATCGCAAAGAGCTTTCGTAATTCCGCAGATAGGCGATTTTCCGCCTATCTTAGAGTAATTACTTTTAGCTATTTTTACTCTACCTTTTACGATTAAAAAAGCTACGAATTTTCTTAAGAATTTATTTTTTATACCGAGAATACAAGGATCGTTAAACATATTTTTTAAAAATACTTCAACTTCGTCTAAGTTATTGGGTCCGCCCATATTTAGCAATAAAATTAATTTTTTCAACCGCAAATCTCCTGAGCCTTTACCGCCTCCTCGAGCGTAGCGATAGTCGAAAATTTACCGTAAGAACATAGAGTATAAAGCTGCTCGTAAATAGCTTTTAGCGGCGAGACGTCGCCGTCTACCTTTAAATTTTGCTGACCGCTAGGAGTATATTTATATAATTTTAAATTTATCAAATCTCCAAAATATACTCCGCTTTCGCACGCAACCTCTATACAATGGCGGTTAACCAAACACGACGACGAAATTTGCAAATTAGCCAAAACTCCGTTTTTTAGCTTAAGCTGATACGATACGCCTAATGCGTTTTTTGCGCCTTCTTTACGATTTTCTAGCTTAGTTTTACCGACGACCTCTCCGTCGCTTAAAAACATTATAGTATCGACGTTTTCGACAACTTCGTGCGTTAAAATTTCCTTATTTGAACTCGTTTTTGAGACGTTAATAGTATAAATTTTATCTTCTTTTAGAAGAGATTTTTTTAAAGAAACCAAGACTTGATTAAATCTTTGCGCAAAACAAACTCCGGCTACCACCTCATCGCTTTTGCAGCAGTATTTTATCTCTTTTATAGTTTCTACGTTTTTGGCTATCGGAGCGCACAACAAAACGCATTTGCAAAGTTTTGCCATTTTAGAAAAATCCGCAGCGAATTTTATAGGATCGCTAATTAACAATACGTCCGGCTTAGTCGCTAAAAGATCGCTTAGATCATCGTAAATTTCAGCCTTACAGCTACAATCTTTATGGCAACCGGATACGCCGGATACCTCAAAATAATCTGACCTTCTAAGCTCGTTATAGTGCGGTTTTACGTCTTCGCTAAAGCCGATAATCCCAAGCCGTTTTTTCATAGAAATCCCAAAATTTATTTTGTTTTTGACTCTTGCATTATACTTCATTTTTTCTAAAATTTATATTTTTTATGTTAGAATCAGATCGTTTTAATTATCAAATTAGGATTAAATTTATGGATATTAGAGAGGCTTATTTAAATTTTTTCGCAAGCAAAGGTCATGAGATCATCCCGTCAGCGCCGCTAGTGCCAAACGACGCTACGCTACTTTTTACAAACGCCGGCATGGTACCGTTTAAGAGCATTTTCACCGGCGAAGTACCGCGCCCTACCCCGCCTATCCGCACGAGCTGTCAGACCTGCATCCGCGCAGGCGGTAAGCACAACGACCTAGACAACGTCGGCTACACCGCGCGCCACCACACGTTTTTTGAGATGCTGGGCAATTTTAGCTTTGGCGAGTACTTCAAAAAAGACGCGATCGCGTATGCGTGGGAGTTTGTAACGCAGGTGCTAAAACTACCAAAAGACCGCCTCTACGTGACTGTCCACGAGAGCGACGACGAGGCGTTTGCGCTATGGGAGCAGCACATCGCCAAGGAGCGCATTTATAGGTTCGGCGATCACGATAACTTCTGGCAGATGGGCGATACGGGACCGTGCGGACCGTGCTCGGAGATCTTTTACGACCAAGGCGGCGAGCACTTTAATACGCCCGAGGACTACATGGGCGGCGACGGCGACAGATTTCTTGAAATTTGGAACCTAGTTTTCATGCAGTACGAGCGCAGCAGCGACGGCAAGCTAACTCCATTACCAAAACCTAGCATCGACACGGGCATGGGACTTGAGCGCGTCACGGCGATAATGGAAGGCAAATTTAGCAACTACGACAGCTCGCTTTTTATGCCGCTTATAAACGAAGTAGCAGCGCTTTGCGGTAAACCTTACGCGTATGAGAGCGGCGCTAGCTACCGCGTCATTAGCGACCACATCCGCTCGGTAACTTTCCTGTTAGCTCAAGGCACTACATTTGACAAAGAGGGTCGCGGCTACGTGCTTCGCCGTATTCTACGCCGCGCGATCAGACACGGATATCTGCTAGGTATAAAAGAGCCGTTTATGTACCGTCTCGTCGATAAAGTCTGCGAGCTAATGGGCGGCCACTACGCCTACCTAAACGAGAAAAAAGAGGCTGTAAAAGAGCAAATCAGGCTCGAAGAAGAGAGATTTTTAGCCACGATCGCGAGCGGACTCGAGCTTTTTGAGAGCGAGCTAGCGCGCACGAAAGATATTTTTAGCGGCGAGGCTGCATTTAAGCTTTACGATACGTTCGGATTTCCGCTAGATCTCACGGCCGACATGCTACGCGAAAAGGGACTCAAAGTCGATGAAGCAAAATTTGACGAGCTAATGAGCGAGCAAAAAGCGCGCGCTAAGGCTGCTTGGAAAGGCAGCGGCGACAAGAGCGCAAAGGGCGATTTTAAGGCGCTTTTAGAGAAATTCGGCGAAAACAAATTTAGCGGCTACGAGGAGCTTGAGCGCACGAGCAAGGTTTTAGCGCTGCTTGACGAGGACTTTAAAGAAACTCAAATTTTAAAAGCGGGCGAGCAAGGCTGGGCGATGTTTGACGTGACGCCTTTTTACGC
>CAUQJW010000006.1:0-28862 GCA_963518485.1 uncultured Campylobacter sp. | reverse complement strand
TAGCGGTGGTCCGATGAAAAAGGGCTACACCAAAAAAGGCGAGCCGATCGACCTGTCTACGGCGTTTGAGGCGGTCGGGAAATTTGAAACCAAGGAGATCAGCGCCGAGGAGCTAAAAGAGATCGAGTGCAAGGCCTGTCCAAGCGGCGGCAGCTGCTCGGGGATGTTTACGGCAAACTCGATGAATACGCTATGCGAAGCGATGGGTATCGCACTAAAAGGCAACGGCACGGTGCCGGCGCTAACTCCTGAGCGAGAGGAGCTCATCAGGCAGGCGGGACGTCGTATCTGCGAGATAGCGCTCGATGAAAAATACAAAATCCGAAATATCGTGAATGAAAAATCTATCCAAAACGCCCTAGTGGTCGATATGGCGATGGGCGGTAGCAGCAACACCGTGCTGCACATCCTAGCTATCGCGCGCGAAGCTGGGGTAAATTTGCAAATCGCAAGCCTAAACGACATCAGCCGCAAGATCGCCCACATCGCCAAAATCAGCCCTAGCTTGCCAAATATCCACATGGAGGATATCGACCGAGCTGGCGGACTAAGCGC
Organism: uncultured Campylobacter sp.; assembly: GCA_963518485.1. Classification (GTDB taxonomy): domain Bacteria; phylum Campylobacterota; class Campylobacteria; order Campylobacterales; family Campylobacteraceae; genus Campylobacter_A. The sequence goes on along the minus strand of CAUQJW010000006.1, from coordinate 28,307 downwards.
CGTGATAAACGAGATTTCGCGACGCGACAACGGCCTGCTGGATCTGGGCGCGCCGACCGTCACGGGCGAGAGCCTAGGCGAGCGCGTGGGCGCTAGCGCCATAAAAGACGAATCGGTTATCCATAAGGTCGAAAACGCCTATTCGGACGTGGGCGGATTGGCGATTTTGTTTGGAAATTTAGCCGAGCAGGGCTGCGTCATCAAGACAGCGGGCATCATCGGCGAGCGTAAATTTAGCGGCAAGGCCGTGTGCTTTAACAGCCAAGACGAGGCGATAGAGGGCATCTCAAAGGGCAAAGTCGGTAAAGGCGACGTGGTCGTCATCCGATACGAAGGGCCGCGCGGAGGCCCGGGTATGCAGGAGATGCTAAGCCCGACGTCGCTCATCATGGGGCGCGGGCTGGGCGCGGACGTAGCGCTGATCACAGACGGGCGTTTTAGCGGCGCTACGAGAGGGTTAAGCGTCGGGCACGTGAGTCCCGAGGCTGCCGAGGGCGGCATGATCGGATTGCTACAAGACGGCGATATCATCGATATCGACGTGGATACGTACGCGATCAACGTGCGCCTAAGCGAAGAGCAGATCGCAGATCGCAGAGCTAAATTTAAGCCGATCGAAAAACCGCTGCCGTTTCGTTGGCTACGAATGTATCGCAAGCTGGTAACGAATGCAAGCAACGGAGCGATTTTGGAGGCGTGAATCGTAATTATTTTAATGAAGAAAAAACTCCGCTTTTAAAGCGGAGTAGAGGTTATTTTTTCGCTAGATATAATACCTGCCGTTACGGTTTTGTCTTTCATTTTCCCAACATATAGGCCTTAGTCCTTTTATTTTAATTATTTCTCCCGGTTTGCCGTCGTATTTAATTCCGTATATCATTTTTTGGTGAGACATCCCGGTCATATATATCCGTTTGCATAGTAAATTCTTATATCTTTTCTTATTATCGGATCTTTTCCTCCCGTAAGATCGATTTCTATCATTTCATATAATTATATCCGCTTCCAATTTATCGTATCTAGTATTCGGATTATCGCATACTTTTTTAAACTATGAGCTACGCCGCCGTATCTGCATCCTGATAAGATAAAAGTCAATGCTCCCGCTAAAACTAAAAATGAAACTTTTTTCATATTGTTTGATAGAAATCGTGTTATAAAAAGAAATAAAAATAAGTAAAATAAGCATAAAATGGTGGAGTTAAGCGGGATCGAACCGCCGACCTCTTGAATGCCATTCAAGCGCTCTCCCAGCTGAGCTATAACCCCAACGGTAAAAATATTTCGGGATTATATCATTTTTATCTTACGATTTTTTGAAATTTGATAAAATAAAATAAATTTTTAAGCAAAAATCGGCTAAAATCTCATTTCTTTGAAATGCGGGAATAGCTCAGGGGTAGAGCACAACCTTGCCAAGGTTGGGGTCGCGAGTTCGAATCTCGTTTCCCGCTCCATCGGTTTTAAATTTAGGGAATTTTTGCCCGGGTGGCGGAATGGTAGACGCAAGGGACTTAAAATCCCTCGGTAATTTTACCGTACCGGTTCAAGTCCGGTCTCGGGCACCATTGACTTTTAGGCGACATAGCCAAGTGGTAAGGCATGAGCCTGCAAAGCTTTGATCCCCGGTTCGAATCCGGGTGTCGCCTCCAAAATTTAAGGAGAGAAAATGCGTTATTTATTAATGCTATTATCTGCTGCTTTTTTTATGGTCGGTTGCTCAAATACATGGCACGGCGTTAAAGAGGATACTAATAACGTCGTAGAGTGGTCAAAGGAAAAAGTTAATAAGGGCGCTTCCTATGTTAAGGAAAAAACCGAATAAATTTGGCTATAATTAGCCGAAATATTTTTACGGGAGATGGCTGAGCGGTCGAAAGCGGCGGTCTTGAAAACCGTTGAGGTGTGAAAGCCTCCTGGGGTTCGAATCCCTATCTCCCGGCCACAACCACTCTTAAAATATATCTTTAGATACCTGTATTTCAGCATTTTTAAGCAGTTTATATCATCATATTTTCGTCTCAAATTTCGGACAATTTTATTTTGTTACACCAAATTTGGATTTCTGTTACATCGTTTGCTTATTAGATTAGGAGTTTGTAATGACTTCTAAATTAATAACTCGAATCAAAAATAGACCAAGCTACTACTATTTCGATAAAGCCTTAAAAAATAATAAAATTATCACCGTCAAGTATTGTTTGTTTACGGATAAAGAGTTTGAAGCCAAAGCCATCGCTTTAAAAATTAAAAATGAAGCCGATAATAGACGTAATTCTGTTCAAACCAAAAATTTTATCGATTTACCGTTAAGATACAAGATACGCAACATTCAGAAAAATATTAAAAATAAATCGCATCTACTATCGACGACCGAATATAAAGAAATATTTGAAAAAGTTATATCGGGTATTTATGGGATTGTCGAAGCCGACAACAGTATGCTGGTCGATAAAAAAGAATGTCAGGGCAACGATAGGCCAAAGAAAACGCAAAAATCGATAAAATTTACGGATATAGCATTCAGATACGCTCAAAACGAAAGTAAGAAGTCAAATAGTAAAAATACCGGATACTATCAGAGGGTAGCCAAAGCGCTTGACATTTATTTTAAGCACAATCAGATAACCCAAATTTCTTATCAGGACTGCGAGGATTTTCAATTACATCTCTTAAATAATAAAAAACTTAACAAAAAGACTATCAATAACTACACGTGCTACGCAAGTAGAATGTTCGACTACGCTATAAAAATAGGCCTTATATCTCAAAATCCGTTTAAGCTTTTAAGCTCGTTTAAAATTTCCAAAGATCAAAAATCGCCGAAGGATAACTTTAGCATGGATGAACTTGCTAAGATTTTTAAGACCGGTAAAAAGGAGCTTAAAGATTATATGGCATTTGCCTTGCACACCGGACTTAGGCTTAGCGAAATTTGGAGCTTAGATGAAAGTAGCGTAAGCGAGCGAGACGGAATTAAATTTATCAAAGTTCAAACTGCTAAGCAAAAAGGCGGAGACGTTAAATTTAGAGAGCTGCCGATACATAAAAATATATATCGTCTAAGCGATATGAAGTGGTTAACGAAAATAAAAAGAGGCAAAAGCGATTGTAATTATTTTGGAAAAAGGCTTAACAAACATATTCATGCCGTTTTACCGGACTCCAACGTAAGCTTTCATAGACTAAGGGCGAATTTTGCGTCCGCTATTAAAAATTACTCCTTAGAAAATGGTTTTACGGATGTTACTTCGGTGCTACTCGGGCACGCTACCGATCTAGCAACAGACGTATACGCCAAGGATATCTCGCTAAAGGCAAAATTAAAAGCAATGGATGGATTAAATGCATTTTCCAATCTCTAGCGATGAAATTCTATTGAATATCTTTGGCTAGTTATGTATAATTTGGCAAAAAGAGGTGAAATATGAAGAAAGAGATTTTAAATTTACTTGACGAGAAAAACGTGGACTTCGGTAGGCTTTCTGAGTTTTACTCTGGCATAAAAAAAGTTTATACCGATAAATCTAGCGGTATTAAAACCGGTTTTATAGGAAATGCCTTAAGCAAAGAACGGCTTGAGGCGGATATAGATTACTGCATTAAAAACTATACTAGAAATACAAAAGATAAAAGCAAATGGCTAAAAAGAGCGGATATTTTAAAAAAATTAAACAACTCAATGCCTACCAAATATTATATTCAAGTCGTTTTCAAAGATACTGCAATGAAAATTCAAAGCGTCATGAATTCGGTTAACGAACTTGATGTGCAAAATGAGCCGAAAACAAGCGTAATAGATCTTAAAAATTACGATATACCCGAAGAAGTAATAAAGTACGGTATTTTAACGGATGAAAAAGTAAAAGGCGGCAGATTTATCAATAACCGATTTGTGCCCGACAGTATTGCGGGGTACTTAGAGAGCGAAACACTTAAAAAAATACCGAAAAGTAAAAAACAACTATTGCCTGCAAATAATGAACTTAAGCCAGAGATAGATTTGCTAGAAACATATGAGTTGTATGAGATGCACGAAGGGGATAAACAGATGTATTCTGATGATACGTTGGGGAGATACAAAAAGGACATTGAAAGATTAGTAGAATATATGAAAAACAACAATATCTATGAATTAAAGCAACTGAGTGCACAAAAATTTCAAAAGCATATAAAAGATAAAACCAGTAAGAGAAATGCAAATAATATAATAGGCAGACTAAGAAAATTTTTTAATTATGCAGTGCAAGAAAAATATGCGAGTTGTAATCCATTTGAAAAACTTACTAACTATGGGGTAAATAAAAACGTAACGTATAAAAGAAATTTTACTCTCGATGAGTTAAAAGAATTATTTAGCGGTAAAAATAGCGGCATACGAAAAGAGCTACTAGATTGTTTAAGATTTCTACTAATAACTGGCATAAGAACGGAGGAATTTTATAATTTAAATAAAGATAGTTTTTGCACGGATTGCAATCATCCGTTTTTAAAGGTAAAAACTGCGAAGCAAGGTGACGGAAAGGTGTTTTATAGAAATGTGCCTTTACATCCATTATTGAAAGACCTTTATAAACACAGCTGGGTTGCAAAAATTAAAAAAGTATATTCAAATAAAGGAACTTTGTCAAAAGCTCTCAATGCCGAAATAGATAAGGTAATAAAAGATAATACGGTAAGCGTCCATAGACTTAGGGGAAATTTTGCTAACGCGATTGATGAGTATTTGTGTTCTAGGGATTTTATCGAATATCAAGACACTTTAAAAAATTTAATGGGACATTCAAAAAGGCTAAGGAAAGACGATATCGAAGATCAAGTAAAATATAAAATAACCAAAACTATACTTGGTTATGCACCCGATATGACACAGGGTACATACTCGCAATCCGAGTATGCGGATTCAAAAATATTAGCAATACGAGGGCTTAATGTCTTTGAAGATATTTTTGAATATTTGAATATCCCAAAAAATCAAATCGGACACGTAAAGCCTAGAAAATCTAGAAAAACAAAAAATAAACCCATCGCCATGATTGCAAAATAAAATAAGACACCGTAATCTGCCGAATTTTGATAAAACTTAGTATGTAGACATGGGTATAAAATCGGTTTTTCGGTTTGACTGGTAGTCGCAAGCCCAAATTTAAAGCTATACCCAAATAGCCCCGCTATTATGGCAAACAGTTTGCTTCCGGCTACCACTAGCTCGGCTCCGTCTTTTATATCTCTTAGCACGGGTTTTATGGAGGCTAGTTTTATTTTTGAGCTTGCGGTTTTTTGTCTTTGCTCGGCCCTTCGGCAGCTTTTGCTATGCTTGCGTATTTTTTTATCGTTTCTATTATGCTTTTAATCTCATCGGGCAAATTTTCGTCAAGCTTTTCTGGAATCGAAACGTATAAATTTCCCTTGCTTCTAGTTAATAAAACATAAATTTTTCTATAAAATAGCTTGCGGTCATTATCATGTAGATAAACCGGCCTCTCGCTCTCTAACTGCTAGCCGTTTTCATTGACGAATATGCCTTGCGTCGAGCCAAGACTCTTTTTGAGCCAAAATTCGTAAAACGGCAGTTTTTTGATATCGATTTCTTTGACGCCAGAGTAGTAGCAGTTTGAAAATATCTCAAATCTGAAGTAGGTTTTTGTTTGGCCTACTCGCTCATAGAGATAGAGCTCTCTCGGCGGTATCGCCAAGCCAAGCCGAACGGTTATTGGTTGTTTTATCTATGGAGTTGATTATGGATTCGGCCATAGTTATGTTGATGCGTTTAAATTTAGTATCGTCGCCATGCTCAATTATTTTATGCCCTCTTTTAGATCGACTTCTATAACAAATCTAAAAGCCTTTTTTACGTCCGCTATCGCTTCGGCCTCGTTCTCGCCGTCGCCCATAACCAAAGGATAATCTTTATATCTGGCTAGATATCCGCCGCATTCGTCCTTTGACAGCTTTTTAACTATTATCTCATAAGGCAAATGCATGTAGTGTTCGACGTCTTTTTTCATTGATCGTCCTTTAGCGCTTTTAAAACTATTTTTACGTAAATGGGCTTTACCGAGCATTTATAAAAGTCATATTTTACATAGCTACAGTCAAATATAAAATAAAAATTTAATATTTTTACACAAAAACCAAAAATCGGAAGAGCGATTGGTATAATTAATAATAAGAGTAGTGAAAAAAATACTCAAATTTAATTACAGGAGAGTCAAAATGACCATACTTCAAGAAAGCAACGCTAGAGCGAAGCTGATTAGGTGCCTTGCAAAGGCTTATTCGGATTATTTAAAATGCCTAGTAAAGGCAAAAGACCTCGGTATAGACGATAACCTCGTAAAACGCATACAAACGGAAGTCGCCGAGAAATTTAGCTCAGCTAAACCTAAGTCCAATAAAGCTTAACGGTCATAAGTGCCGAATATGCATATTCGGCACTATTTTTTAAAGGTAAAATATGAGAACATTTAGCGCAAACATGCAAAAAGTCACCTTGGCGGCGTTTTATCATGATATTAGGGATGGCGACATGATTCCTATTTATGTAGACAAAAACTATACCAAAAATAACGAACTAAGCATTTCGAGTTCCGATCAGGCCATAGAAATTTTTCAAAATGAGATAAAGCAAATACAAGACGCTTATGTGTTACGATATGGAAAAGCTCCTAGAAAATTTCAAGCTAAACAATCTTTGCTTCAAGAGTTGGTACTTAGTATCGACGAAAACGTAACCATGGAGCAAATAAAAAAGTGCGGCAAGTGGATAGAGATGACCTACGGCTTTAAAATTTTGCTTCTTGCCGTCCATAAAGACGAGGGCGAAGACGTTGAAAACGGCAAAATAAACTATCATGCCCATATCATTTTGCTTAATTTAAACCAAGATTGTAAAAGTATTAGACGTAAACTAAAAATTCGCGACATGAAAACCATGCAAACACGGATGGCTCAAATTTGCAATATGAAGCGCGGAACAGACTATGCAAAAGATCTTGGAGAACCTGCGAAAAAGTATACTACCCATTTATCCGGTAGACATTTTGCGGCCATGGCAAATTCTATAAAAAACGCCCAGCCCGGTAGCGTACTAGAAGATATTGTCATGCGTTCTCAAATTTATCAAAATTTAGTAAAAGATTATACTAATTTGATCGATGTTTTTATGACCGTTAAAGAAATAGCTGAAGAAAATCAAATACTTTTGCAGGAAAAATTTGAAAGAAATCCCGAGTTACTTGAATATGAACCTGAATTTAAAGAATACTCGCTAGCTACCGATATTAGAGATATCGTGCTTTTCCTAAAACAAGATCTACGGGAGTTAAAGCAAATTTGTAGAAGTAAAAATAGCCAAATTGCCGATTTAAAACAAGAAATTAAAACAAAATCCAATCAAATAGATGATCTGAAAAAACAAATAGCAGACGGTCAAGTAAATAATGGAAAAAGCTTAAATCGCAGTGCATGGAAAAATGTTTGTAAAATAGACGATTTTAAACACATCAAAATTTGACCGGTTTCGCTAGGACAACTAACGGCCTAATACAACAATCCAAACAGCCAAAGCGGTATTTTATTACCGCTTCCCGCCTCTATTTCATCGGCAGCTATATATGAGCTTGAAATATCCTTTATCTGCTCAAAGCCCTTATTTTTACCGCCAACTTCAAATATAAATTTATCATCTACGATAAAGTCACCTTGTTTTGGGATATTTAGCCTATGTTTTACCCTTAGCTGATTAGCAAAAAAAGTCTCTCTTATGGTGCCCGCCTTGCAATCATCACCGTAAGCGTAAATCAAATTTGTATTATTCATATATATTTTTGCCGGCTTTACTAGCTTACTAAGCCCCCTACTTTGCTCATCTATCATATTTACTAGCCTTGCATCGTTTAAATAGGCGATATAATCATATAGTTTAGCTCTACTTATCTCGGCAAGAGCTGCGATTTTAGTATAATTCACCTCAAACGGCTCGCTTTGACAAACTACTTCAAGCAGTTTTTTGAGCTTATATGTGTATTTTTGCTCAACTAGCCCCAGAGACGTTAGATCTACGTCTATGCTTAGATTAATCGTATTTAGCAAGCTTTCGTAGTATGAGTTTTGCTTATTAAAGTAAAATGGATAGTAGCCAAATTTGAGGTATTTTTTAAATTGACTTAGCTTTATTTTTAGGTCATTTGCTATTGCCTGATGGTTTTTTAGTATCGCCTCTAGGCTAAATTTGTCTATCGTCATACCGTTTTCAAGCTCTAAAAACTCTCTAAAACTAAGCCCTTCTAGGCTAAATACGCTAACTCTACGAGATAAATCGCTCTTTGCATTTAGTATGCTTACCGCCGATGAACCGGTAAAAATTACATTTAAAGGACTCATATCGTATATAGTTTTTAAGTGTGCGGCAAAATCTTCGTATTTATGCACTTCATCTAGCAACAGGTATTCGCCGCCGTTATCTACAAATTCAAAGGCAAGTTCGCTAAGACTAGCAGAGCCTAAAAACGGGTAATCAAGACTTACGTATAGAGCCTTTTTGTTTTGAGCTTTTAATTCAATCAGCTTTTGAAATAGCATTGTAGTCTTACCTGTGCCGCGGGCTCCTACTATGCCGATAAGCTTCTCGCTAAAATTTATTTCATTGTATAAATAGCGCTTGTATGTCGTATTAAAATTTTTAAGAAATCTTTCTTGATACTGCTCTATTAAATTTAACATTTTTATCCCTTTATGTAATTGTCTATAAACGTAGACAATATAACATGAAATTTTTAAATTGTCAACGTCTATGAACGATTATATTGTCATGTAGCATTTTATTTAAATTTTTATCCTCGTAATTTTTGTTTTACCAAAGTCGTTTGTGGCGTATATCATGCTTATTTCAATGGTCTTTGTAGTCAGCCAAGTTGCCTTAAGGCATATACTTATTCTATAGAATTTTTGAGTAATTCTTGGCACACTGCATAATAGAAAATCAAAGATAGCGAAATTTTTCTTAGAGAATTAAAAATAATAGAGATTAAAGATACTCATAAATTTAATATGCTTGATATCTAATTCTAAATTTTTAGTAAATATAAAATAGCATTGTCCTACTTCAAATTTTACAATATAGAGTTTTTGTTTTATGGTATTTTATGCATAAAATATAAAAAATATTTTTAATGACTGATATTATTCTATATGAATAAATAAATGGTATAATTATTCAAATCAAATTAGAAAGGCTTCAAAAATGAAAATTTTACATTTTCTAGTTATCGCTTCGGCTATTTTCTTTGCTGGATGCGCTGCTTCTAGTAACGGTAGCACGATAAGAGATACAGGTCAAAACAAGCTGATATTTCCGGAAATTCCAGAAAATATAAAGAAAAACTACTATAAAGTTAAAGAAATTAGATGTCAAACAGAAGGCGTTATAAGACCCTATTCTTATGATGATCAACAATACACTTTTAAAAAAAATGAGACTCCATACTGCTTGGCAGAACTAAAAGAGGAGGCAATGATAGTCGATGTGGCATTCACGCTAAAAATTAACGCTATATCCGACGCCGTTCTTAAAGTAGGAGAGCTAATAACCGCTCCATTGACTATACTAAGAAAATTGACCGATAAAGACCAAAGGGATCCATCTAGACCGCACATTAGAGTGATAGGTTTTTACGGTAAGGGTAACAATGATACAGAATTTATAGGTAAGGAGTACTCTTTTGCGCCCGGATATGAAACGGTAGGGTTTACAGAACCATTTGCCGATAAAATGGTTCATAGCGTACTATCTAAGCTTACTAGCGTATGGAGACCTAAAAGCGATAGGGGCAGTGCGAAAAACATAAATTGGTCTCCAGATGAACTAAAAGTTACATATATCCCAAGAAGTAATTTCGCAAAAATGAGTATAGATTTTATGACTAAAAATAATGATGCCGAATCTAATGAGAAATTTTTACGAATGATGTTAAAAGCCGACCCTTCAATGCTTGAAGAGATTAAACAAGCTCAAAACGTCAAATTACCAGCTGATAGCATAATATATTCAGAGTAGCGTGAATTAAATTTTTCAAAGGAATATAGTATGAGGAAATTTATTATTTTAGCCGTTTGCGTTATTGCTCCTTGTTTTTTACATGCTAAATCGCAAATTTCCATAACGGCAAGGACGTATTTGGATCCAAAAATAGCATTTGACGAAGATGCTCTTAAAAAAACTATGGGAGTAGATCTTGGCATGGCCGTACTTAATAACTTAGGTAGCTTATTGTTTGGAGTCCCCGACAATACGCAAAGTATTACCGCTGCCGCCTTGACTATGGTGCCGAAAAAGGGAGGGATCATATTTGTGGACGGCAATCCGAAGGCTAGCACGTCAAGAAGCGATTCTCACGTCATAGTTTCCGCAGGCACTCATAACATTAGGGTTTGCTACCCATATGACGATAACGGATACTACGAGGTTTGCGGAGAGGAGGAAGCATATGTGGGGCATGATGCGTCTGCTAGCGTAATAGTCGATGCGAATAAGCTATACATTACCAAAAAAGGGCAAAAAGCCAAAGAAGAAGCCGAGGCTAGGGAGGCAGAGGCGAGAAGGCAAATAGAAATAAGAGCGGCCGAAGAAAGAAGATTGGAAGAGATTAGGCGAGCCGAGGCCCAAAGGCTTGAAGAATTGAGAATCGCCGAAGAAAAAAGGCAAAGAGAGCTTTGGGAGGCTAAAACAAAACGAGAGGGCGTAAATCAGGCTTTTGAATCTTATCAAGACAAATTTGTAAGAGACGATAACTTGGGCGTAGTCGTAGATCCGCAAGCTAATCTCATGTGGCAAGATAGCGAAGCGACCATAGCGCCTACTACATGGGGGAATGCTAAAAAATATTGCGATGATTTGCAACACGGCGGATTTTCGGATTGGAGGTTGCCTAGCATATCCGAGCTATCAAATATAATAGACGACGACAAATTTAATCCGGCTCTAAATAACGCGTTTAGATATTTTAGTAAAAATAATACTTGGTACTGGTCGGCTACGACGAATTTAAAAAATTCGTCCAGCGCTTGGTACGTAAATTTCCAAGACGGCGGAACGTACTGGGGCGATATGACGGCTGAAAATTCCGCGCGATGCGTAAGAAATATCAAATAGCGGGAGAATAGGATGAAAAGAAAATTATTTTTAGCTTGCCTGACGGCTATGTTTTTTATCGGCGGTTGCGCTCAAAATAGCGCCGTTAAAAAACAAGCGCATTTGCAAGATACGAGCACATCAAAAAACAAACATAAAAATTGCGGCAGAGACGATTCAACCGATATCGTAACGTGCAAAAAAGAAATACTGGGCGTTTTAATGTGGCAAGATACGCCAAATATCCCTTTGATGAGCTGGCAACAAGCCAAAGACTACTGTGAAAATTTAAATCTTGCGGGATTTATCGACTGGAAGCTCCCAGCTAGAACGGAGCTAATGAGCATAATCGACTATGACGATAAAAACCGCGCATTAAACGGAGCGTTTAAAAATTTTGATGCAAAAAATAGTAAATATTGGTCGGCGACCGTTAGGGCGGATAGTTTTTCGGTAGCGTGGAGCGTTTCGTTTGATAACGGCAACGCGCACTGGGATAAAGTCTCGAAAAATAACACCGTTCGTTGTGTAAGAGCGGCGAATTAGGAAATGTAAATTGAGTTCAAAGGAGAATTTATGAAAAAATTACTTTTAGTTTTTGTTTTTCTGGCAGGAGTGCTGTCTGCGAAGGATGTGCCGTTACGCGTTAAATTCCAAACTTACGATAAATATCCAAGCATAGAGATAACATCGCTATATGACGGTATAATTACGATAGACCATGCAAAAATAGTAGCCAATAAGGGAAGATGCAAGCCTATGGATACGTCAAAATTTCTCATGGACGTATTCAGTACCCTTGGTCCGGTAAAAAACAAATACGGCATTTACGTCGGTCCAAATAAGAAAATAGCTTCTCCAAGCGATAGTCCTGACACAAGCATATCGAAATTGGATTATGGAGAGAGCGTTAAGGTAACTTTTTCTAATTGCGATCAAATTTTGGAAGTAAAAATTCCAACCAACGTCGGAACTTTTACTTTTAAATAAAATCTTAAAATTTACGATCGGACTATCAAGTCCGGTCGTAAAACTCTTATTAAACAAAGCCTCTTGCCCCTACATACAATAATAACAACATGCAAACCACAAGCGTCATTGCGAAAAGAACTCTAAAATACCATTTGTAGAAGCTAACGAAATTTACGACGAAAAAGCCTATAATGCAAGGTATCGTCATATCGGCCTCTTGAATTTTCGTAAAATCCGTCATCAATAAGCTAAACAACGCAAGAGAAGCTATTATGAAACCTTTATGTATCTTCCCAACTTCCTCAAAATTCGAACTAAATAGAATATATGCGTGAAGATACGCGCCGACTATAAACGTTCCCGTTAAGTATCCTAGCGACAAATCAAAATAGTTTTTAGCGATAGCATAAATGATAAGCCCGGGTGTCAAAAATGCAAGCGGTTTTTCAAATAACATAAAAATACCGTCCAAAAAACCATTTGCCGCTTTTTTGGCCTCCTTGCCGATTTGCGCGTCATAATAAGTTAATTTGCCGGATCCTCCGCACTCGCGGCAATACACGTTTGTTCTAATAAAGCCGCTTCCGCCGCAATACTGGCAAGTCTTAATTGTAGTTCCCATTAAAAACCTTCAAATTTAGTTACATCTTATTATACGCAAAGTATTCTTGTTAATATTTTAATTCATATAGCATTCGTAAGCCGATTTGTGATATCATTTTAAAAGATAAAAATCAAACCGAAAAGGATGTAAATGAAAAAGATAGTATTGGCCTTATCTCTTTGTTTTGCGGCTATTCAAGCAAGAGACGTCGATCCGGAAGTGTTAGCTTTATGCAAGGCCGATAAACAAGAAGCGCATTGCCCCGATAAATACGGCAAAGTCAAAGGCCAAAAACTAAAACAAGGCGTTCAAAAGGTATTTTCAAAAGACGATTCGAATTTAACCGTAGTTCTTACTTATTTTGACGGCAAGCCTAGTATCATAGACTTTGAGCAAGCTGACGGCGGTAAGATAGGACAGCACTCTTGGAGCCTGCTTGAAGGCGGCGAAAAGATGAGATGCGAACATGGAGATATAGGCTACTTTGAATGCCAAGATAGATATAGCGATACCAAAAACGAATATACCATTTGGCAATTAAGCGATAAAAAAGTAGAAGTAAGAGTTAGAAAAAGTAACGGCGAAAAATACGGCGTAGTTTTAGATGAAATTTTTAGCGCGCCGATTTACGGCATAGCTCTTTGGCAGCATAGAACTTTGGGCTACTACGAGTACCTGCGCGACTCGAAAAAGCCCGATTATAAAGAAGACGAAGAATATCGCAAAGACGGAGGCGCTTTCATATACTCTGAGCTAAAAGCGCAATATCCAAAAGTTCAAGATTTTAAAAAATACGTAAAATTAGCGGAGGAGTATTTTAAGCGAGGGGACGGCGATTACTGTTCGTCTTGGGGCGATAGTAACGCTAGGGATATCTACTACGTTTATAAAGATATGGTAGTTATTTCGTATGCCGATTTCTATAAAGGCTGCGGTAACGACTGGGGTTATCATAAATATGAAACCTATATCGGCGGTAAGTTATTTACGGCTAAGGATTTTTTGAGCGACGAGCAAGGTCTTATAGAGCTTCTTAAAAAGCTAGCAAAAGACGATCCGAAAAATTACGGATATGCAAAATATGCTGAAAGAATCAAACCCGATGAAAAAGACATTTGGATAGCTAACGATAAGTTGATGATAAAATTTTTAGCAATCGACGGCGCCGAATCGGCTCATGCATTTTTTGACTCATATTTTACATTTGATTACGACGTAGTCGAACCGTATCTAACAGAAAAGATAAAGCCGTATTTTAAGAAATTTAAAAATAAGACCGAGTAAGTAGTATTATGAATTTTATCAAATTTCGTAGCTAGCGAAAGGCTAGATTTTAAAAACCGATTTTTTAATCCGATTTTAGAATAATTACTATATAGTTACCTAGAAAGGATATAAAAATGACTGCAAATTTAATCCAGATAGGCAACTCTTGGGGCATAAGGATGCCAAAAAAGATAGTCGAGCAGTTTGAGTCAAAAACCATCTCGCTTGAAATTCTACAAGACGGCATATTTTTAAGACCGATAAAACCAAACGACATAAGCGGCTGGGATACGCCGGAACTTAGAAAAACGGCAAAAAAAGAAAAGCAAGAAGCTTTTGAAGGTATTGATTTAAACGATAAAGAGTGGCGGTGGTAATGACTAGATACGAAATTTGGTTTATAAATTTAGATTCCACCGTGGGCGCAGAGATAAAAAAGACTAGACCTTGCGTTATTATTTCGCCGCCACAACTTGATTATTTGTAAACTAGACTGATAGCGCCCATAACTAGTAAAGATTTTAGCGCGCCTTATAGGGTAGAATTTGAGCTGCTGGATAAAGACGCTAAAATTTTATGCGATCAAATAAGATGCGTTAGCACGGATAGATTCGTCTCAAAAGTAGGCGAATTAAACGAAGATGCGCAAAAAGAGCTAAAAGAAATTTTGAGACTAATGTTTTGTTAATTTGTTAATTCGTTAATTTTATCTAAACGAGCGGACGATATGATTTCGCCGCGCTCGCATAATATCGAGGATCAAAAAAGCGACCAAATTGCCGTAAGTATTGCTCCAAAAATGCTACCGAATGCGAAATTTGCAAGATCTCTTCTTTTTTTGTCGTAAAGCAGTATGTCCGCATCTTTTTTCGTTACGTTTAAGAAAAATATCGCATTAACCGCCGTAACCGTCATTTTTCCCATCAGAGCTATTCTTTTCCTGCTGGTATCGTCTAGGTAAAGAGCTAGCTTTTTACCGTTCTCAAAGGCCTCGTCGGGAGCCTTTTGACATAGTTTCATATATTCGCTAAGCCCGCTTTCGATCTCTTTAATATCTTTAAACGGTATCGACGGAGAAAATTGCATATTCGGCAGTTCCGAGAAAAAGTTAAATTTACCCATTTTACAACTCTATTTCTATGCGCTTACCTTTGAAGTCGGTAGCTGCTATTTTTGTCACGGTTTTTGATGCGATTTTAGCCATCTCTTGAAAAATTTGTTCCTCCTCGTCGCTTAGTTTGCCGTCGCATAAACTCTCGCCCTTACTGCCTATCTTTTTGCGGATAAATTTATTTTCAGCTTTAAATAGCCCCTCGTCGTATATCAAAATTTCATCATCGTCCAGCTCCTCGCCCGCAAACCTTTCTCCTATGCGGTTTATACTTTGGTATTCTAGCTCGGCTTTTAGCGTATCAAGCTCGTTTAAAAACAAGGGCTCCCCTTTAAAAATTCGTCCGTTTTTTGAATACTCAAAGTCTCCAAGCTTGCTAAAATCGCAATACTTTCCATTTGCGTATTGGGGCTGAGAGTTACGGAAGAAAAATTGATTGGTTAAATTTCCTGCTAGCTCCTTAAATCTTTCATCGCTTTTAAGCGTACTTTTTAGGATACTTTCGTTTTGAAAGGCAAGGATGAGCTCTACCCTCGCCTCTCTTATAACGTCCGCTCCAAGATCGGCGGCGGCGCTTATTACCCTTTGGGCTTCGTCGATAAATACGCTAACGGGAGTTTGTCTATTCGTGCGTTTACTTAAATTTAAAATCGCGCTACTAGTTATAAGCGACAATACGCTATTTTGTATGGCATTGGCGTTTATAACGACTATCTTGCCGCTGCCCGACAAACCGCTTACGCTTCCTTCGTCTTTATTTAGTAGGTCGCTATCTAAAACGTCGTAAATTGCCGACAGCATAAATTCGTAATTACCGTATAGTCTTTGCTTTTGTTCATTATCGTCTCTTTTTTCGCCGTATTGTTTAAAATCGTCTAAAAAGCTTTTAACGGCTTTTTGCGCATCTAGTAGCTTGCGTATGTCCTTTCGTA
Organism: uncultured Campylobacter sp.; assembly: GCA_963518485.1. GTDB lineage: Bacteria > Campylobacterota > Campylobacteria > Campylobacterales > Campylobacteraceae > Campylobacter_A. The sequence goes on along the minus strand of CAUQJW010000006.1, from coordinate 12,291 downwards.
AAATTATGTTAAACTTATCTTTACCGAAATTATCTACCATTTGATGGGCGAGTTTTTCATGATCGCAAATTCTTTGCTCGTATTTTTTAAGCTCGTCGTAGAATTTTTTTAGATCGTCTAAGGTTTTGGTCTTGCCGGCCATACTTCTAAAACTAGGATTGATGTCTTTTATCGGTCCTTTAAAAATACGCGAAAACGCCTTACTTTCATCAAGCGCGTATATTTTTTTAAGCAGTCCTAGGCACTTAGCCGAGACATTGGTCGCCATATGGGCCCAAAATTTCTCTTTATCGTTTCCGCCGAATTTCTCAAACAAAAACTCCTCTAAAATTTTATCGTTAGCCTCTTTTGCTATATTTATTTTTATGCCCCAAGGCACGTTCATCATCACGACGTCTTCTAATCTGCCGTGTTTTTGGGCTAGGCACTTAAGCTTTAAATGCTCCGTACCTTTGTAATCAAAAAATATAATTCCGTGTCCTTGTTTTATTCTGTCTTCAAGTAAAGGCAAGATTGCAGCCGTCGTCTTGCCGCTTCCGGTTTCGCCGGTTATCATAGCGTGCGTGAAATTTTTTTCAAGACTTACGGCTTGGGTCGCTTGAGCAACGATTTTATTTTGCGTATTTTGATTGATTATTGAAAATTTTGACATTTTTTATCCTTTTGCTTTTACGTTTTTTATTTTATTTGAGATCAAAATCTCGTCTGCTAGTTTATATTTTAAGGCCGTATTTGCATCTATATAGCAGTCTCTGTCGGTTAGCTTTTCTATTTTTTTAACGTCAAGAGCGCTACTATTTGCAATCATTTGATGAATGTTAGCTTTTGTTTTCAAAATTTGCGCGGACAAAAGCTCTATATCGCTAGCCTGACCGAACGCTCCGCCAAGAGGCTGATGCAACATAAGCTGGGAATTTGGCAGCATATATCTCTTATCGCCGTTTATAAATATAAGCGCCGACATCGAAGCGGCAAGACCGACGCAGACCGTATTTACGGGAGCTTTTATGCTCTTTATTATATCTATTAGCCCAAGGCCGTCGCTTATGACGCCTCCTGGACCGTTTATATACATAGTTATCTCTTTGCTCTCGTCCTCACCGTTTAGAAACAACAACTGCTCTTGCATACGTAAGCAAGTATTAGAGTTTATTTCGCCGTATAAAAAGAGATTTCTATCGGTTAGCAAGCTAGCCCTAATATCCACCATAGTTTGCTCTAAATCTTTTGTAGCCATTTTTTACCTTTTTGATTTATTTTTATGCGCATAAATTATGATGGAATTATGTCAAAAAAGGAGTAAGAGAATTTTCCACCTATAAAATGCCCGCAAAAACGAGTCAAACTATGGTTTTTGGCTAGTATTTTAAAATTTTATAGATAAGACCGGATAGAATTTGAGTATTTTAGCTTACCGCTATCAAAATCGGTTGCATAGGGCCAAAAATTTAAAGCTCTATATCAAATGAGCGATCGGATTTGACGGTTACGGGTTTATAGTCCCGATTTTTATATTTTTTTATAAATTCTTTTGCATTAAACCCCGTTTTTTGCTCATACCACGCCAAACAAACATCCTCAAGCGCCATATTTTTATCCAGCCAAGGCGAAGTAGTTTTATATAGCAGATTTAGATCGAGCTTGATGCCAGGCTTTATCCACTCGTTTTGCGGCGAATTTTCAAATTCGTTAAAGCTCTCAAAAAGTTTGCTTCGGCTAAACTGATATAGCCTATCTTTAAATTTTTCGGAAAGCAAAGCATCGCTATTTTCAAGGTATTTTATTAAAGCGGACGTATCAAATTTATCGCCCGTATAGCCTTTTAAAATTTTACTAAAATCGCTTGCCTTATGCTTGCTTTTTTCGTCCAAGATTTTATAAATTTTCTCGGCTAGCTGCGAAAAATCGCCCCCGACGTATTTTGGAGAAAGTATGATTAGACAATCTTCATATCTAAAACTTATCCATTCGCCGCTAAATAGCGAAAGTTCGAAAATCTCAAATCCGACGTCCGTTAGCGTTAGCGGGCGGTTTTCATAATCGATAAGCGTAACGCCCTTTTCGTAAGCGATTAGCGCTACGGTAGAGTCGTCGTACTTCAAGATATACTCAACATTGCGCCAAATTTCTTTATATTTCGGATCTGTCTGGGCGACTGCAAAATTTATAACCATGTCACCGATACTAGGATGTAGCTTTTTAGCCGCTTCCCGGGCTTCTTGTTCGAGCTTTTGTTTTAACTCGTCTTTCTTTTCCCATATATAATCGGTCCCATTCAAAGAGATTAAAACGATAAAAGCCGTATCTTTAAAGCGTTCATATTTTGTATTATCTTCTACGTTAGAAGCTTTGATTTTTTTGCAATGTTTTTCGAGTATATTACTTGGACATAGCATATAGGTATTTCTGTTGTTTTTGCTTTGAGTATTTTTAGTTTTGTCGATTATATATAATAAGGCAAAGCATTCAAAAATAACTTGTAAGTTATTTTTTATATTTTTAGAGTGCGTTTCGGGGTTATATCCATCAATACCATCTCTAATATATCGTTCATTTACTACGTATTTTTGGGGTTCCTCGCAACACTTTTCGCTTATAGATATTGCTTTTTCGTCATCTTTTATTACGTCATACGTATTTTTGCCCACTTCAAAGGTCATTTTTTCAAATGTTTTGCGGTCTAGTTTTTTATGTGGAAATTCACAAAAATCCTTTACAAATAAAATTAAAGCATAAAGATTAATACGGCTCGTCGCAATTCCGTTTTCAAGCTCGTTTTTTCTTTTGTTTTTTTTGGTTATATCTTTATATTTAATTTTAAAATCGCTCATTTTTACCCTTTGAAGATATGATTATTTTTGGAAATTTTACGTAGATTATACTATTTTAGAGTTTAAGGAAAAAGCTTACGCCGCAGACGGACGCAAGCGCGAGGTTAATTAAAGTATCATAAGGATTTTGTTTAGATTATCCTTTTTTATACCGCTAAATACCAAGAAAAGATCGGCAAACGCCCAAATAGTGGCCACCACGACGACAAAGAGTCCTAGTATCATATAAGTCGCATCGCTAGGCTCCGCCTGTGCCAAACCAAAAAGAATACCCCAAATAAATAATAGTAAAAGTTTAGTAAACCCAAGCCCTATATCGCCTTTATAAAACCTATCTACGCCAAGCCCTCCAAAAAGCAACCCAAGCACAAGCCCTGCGCCCGGACTTTTTAAATTTAGCATAGGTATCGATGCGCTTATCTTGTTTAAAGTCTCATCGCTTACTCCGTCAAGCTTGTTGCGCAAGACGACCTCGCCCGTGCTAGGCAATTTGCCTGCCAAGCTCATTAAAATCGTATTTTTCATTTTCTACTCCTCGTAAATTTTAAAATGAGAGATTATAGCATATTTTATTCTATAAGCATAAGATTATTTTATAAGCATAAAGTGTAGAAGTATAATCGCAAAAATTAGCCGTAAAGGATAAATTATGCAGATCTACGAGAGGATAAATTCGATCATAAAGAGCAAAGGTTTAAAGAAAAAGGACTTTTTAGAGCGTTTTACCGCTTTGGAGCCTAGACTCAAAAGTACGGGCGAAATCCCCTCAGTCCCTACGATATATAACTACCTAAACGGCACCAGAGAGATTAAGGCCGAGCTAATACCATATATAGCAAAGGCTCTTGAAGTGAGCGAGCAGGAGCTATTTTTAGACGACTCCGCTGAGTTTTTAAAAGATTTTATCAAAAAACAAGGCGAGAGCGAAAACGCAGACGAAAAAAGCAAAGCCGTGGTAAAAATCATCGAGCTGTGCGAATACGCTTCTGCACCGATGCTTGAAAGACTCATAGAAATTTTAGAACAAAACAAACAAGCCTCCCTAAAAAATATGAAACGTATGAGCGGACTAGAATTTGGCTTGTAGGCCGCACAAGCTCCGCTAACCGCCGATAAATTTCAACCCGCTTCCCCCTCTTTTTTCTCCTATACGTTTTCCTAAAATTTACTTTTCCTTGGTACCACATCGTTTGCTTTAAAATTTCGTTTCAGCTTCCCTCTTTTTCATTATTCAATAAGTATAATATATATATAATTATTCATATTGAAGATTTATCTCAAAAGGAAACTCATGACCACGTTTAAGGTGTATGCTTGCGTATCTATAGGGATGCTTTTGTTGGTTTTTAACGGGCTTAAAGCCTACAATCTGCTAGAAAGCACGGGCGAATTCGACATAGTCGGCTGGCTGGTTGCTGCCGTCGGCGCGGCGATACTGCTTTACGGCTTTTATGTCAGATACAAACAGTTTTACAAATAAAATTTTAATGAGAAAGGATAAAAATGAAGAAAATTTGTTTTGCGCTTACGCTTTTGCTGTGTTGCGGCTCTGCGTTTGCGTTTGACTTTGATCCGATAGGAACGGTGAAAAAGGCGTTTGGCTCGGTTGCGGGCGAAAGGAGTCCGGGATTACGGCGGGATTTAGTAGAGACGACCGCTTAGAAGTCGTCAAAGACGATATTTATAGACTGATGTGGCAGGATCAACAATTTATGGGTAGTTCAGCTACCCTCTCCCCATTGAGTGCAATGGGCGATAAATACAACAATCCAATGACTTACGACGAGGCGGTAAAATACTGCTATGATTTAAATTTTGCCGGCTTTGACGACTGGCGTTTGCCTACGATAAACGAGCTTTTAAGCATCACGGACGATACTAGGTTTGAGCCTGCGATAAACAAAGCCTTTAAAAACGTCGCATACAAGACGAACGATGAGGGCAAGAAAAGATATAGCCGGTACTGGAGCTCTACCAAAAGCGCCGACGGCTCGTCTGGTGCGTGTTTCGTGAGTTTCAGAGGCGGCAGTGGCGGCTGGGGCGGTGTTTCTTATCGCCACTTCGTGCGGTGCGTCAGGGATTATTGATTTTAAAATTTAAGAAAGGATAAAGATGAAAAGACATATAACCGTTTCTTTGCTGCTTTGCGGATTGCTAAATGCAGAAGCGCTAAGCCCAACGTGCTACCGAGATAACGATAAAAACGTAGTGATATGTAGCGAAAAAAAGCTGGGAAGACTGATGTGGCAGGATGAGGTACGGAATTTTCAAGGAACGTGGGATGAGGCGCAGGAGTACTGCAAGCTAGTAAATCTAGCCGGATATAAAGACTGGAGGCTACCTACGAGAGCGGAGCTACTAAGCATAGCGGATAAGAGCAGGTATAATCCCGCTCTAAATACCGCTTTTAAATACATAACAGACTCCTACGATCCATGGTACTGGAGCCAAACTAAAAGCGCCGACGGCTCGTCTCGTCGTGCGTGGATCGTGGGTTTCGGGATCGGCGATAGCGACTGGTCCGATGTTTCTTATCGCCACTTCGTGCGGTGCGTCCGGCAGGATTGATTTTTGAAATTTAACAAAGAAAGGATAAAGATGAAAAGGTATGTAACTGCGTTTTTGTTGGTTTGCGTGGCACTTAATGCCGCAGATTGTCGTAGGGACGACACTAAGAATATAGTAATATGCAACGACAAAAGATTTGGCAAACTTATGTGGCAAGATAACGAACAAAGGGATAAAGTGGTTTGGAATACGGCGATGCTAACTTGCGATACGCTTCGTTTAGGCGGATACAGCGACTGGAGACTGCCTAGCGTAGATGAATTTGAAAGTATCGCCGGCAATTCCGCATTTAAATACACAAACTCTGGTCTGTATTGGAGCTCAACTCGATTTGATTCCGTAAGGGCGTTTGTCATCGATCCTAATACGGGCGGAAGTGATTACCTATACGGCGTTAAAACACTTAGTTACTCCGTCAGATGTGTAAGATAATGTAAATTTCGGATATTTTTACGTTCGAAATTTATTCATATTTTTAAAAGAGATTTTAAAAATTATAAAGCAAAGGAATTAGAATGAAAAAATTAGTTGCGTTTTTGACGCTTTTTATGGTGTTGCTAGACGTAGCTAACGCCGAGCCGACTGATTATGAGATTGCGTCGAGCTATTTTAAGGACAAGTTTGAAAAGCTGGGTATTCCGTCCGCATTACAAGGCGAGGCGTATAAAAGAGCTTTTAACGAATATATGGATGAAGGCATCGGTCAACTTTGGGGAAACGACGAATACGAAAAGCTAGCTAGCATTAGAGAGAGATATTGCAAGAAAGGGTTTTACGAAGCATGCCAAAGGCTGGGCGAGCAGTATATGCTAGGCGTAGGCGTGCAAAGAGATCTCGACATGGCTATCGTACTGATGTCTTACAATTTAATGAATTCTAAATACGATTACCTTCGATTACGAAGCAAAGAAATGTTAAATTTCGCATCGTCTTTAAAAAAAGACAATATGAATGCGGATGCGGCCATGAAGCTATCGGTCGATATTTGGAGACATATGATGAACGAGTGCGATAGCGGAAAAAGGGATGAGCCGTACTGTCTGATGTTTTTTATATTGTCGGATGTCGTCCCAAACCACTTAACGGCCAACAAAGTAAACGGCAAAAGATACCTTGCTATAGATACGGCTTTTGATAAGATGGGAGAGGATATTAAAAAGTACGAATCGGGATCGCAGTCCATTTCCGCATCGCAGTTTTTTTCGGCGCTTGAATATTTTGGAAAGATGATTCCTAGCGATCAAATTTCAGGCTCTAACGCAAACGCTCCCAGACTAGATTCGGCTCAAAGTTCCAAACCAAATAAGGATACTTGGTATAAAGAAGGCAACGCTTATTTGTCGGACGTTAAAAGCGAAAGTAAAGTAACGATAAAAATACGCTTCCCCGGCGACGATAAGTATTCCCTATATTTTTATACGTGCGAACAAGCGGATAAACAAAGCGGCGTAGATTGCGTTTTTACGGGGTGGGAAAACGATAAGATTAAGGATTTCCAGCATAAACTTAGTTATTTCTCGGCTAGAGGGGAGAGTCCAGCCGCCGAAGACCGTCTAGCCGATACGGAAGAGACTTCGGAAGTATATTTAACGTTCGACCCCGAATGGATAAAACGAAACGGAGATAAACCTAGAATATATTACGAGGATTCTATAAATAGACATACCGAACAATTACCTATATTCGTTTCGGGAGACCTCGTTTCGACCGCTACGATAGGCGACGAAGAGTCTACTCGCGGAGAGACCGACTACTCAGTATACGTCGGCGGTAAAATAGCGGTTTTAGCTCTTAGCGACGAATTTATTCAAAAACTAAACGAGTCGTCCGACGAACCTATCGAGGACCTAGCCGAATTAAACGAGTTCTTTATTTATAAGGATAAACTATATATTCGTATGAGCGATATAATCTACAAGAGCGGGAAGAAAAACGAGCGCGATAAATTCGTAGCGTTCAACCTAAACGGCTTAGAGCGATTTATCGTCCCGAGAGACTAAAAACGGCCTAACTTCGGTTAGGCTACCATCTAGCCAAAATCAATCGTCTTACGATTTAAAAAGTAAGATGAAATTTGCGTTTATGGATGATGGTACTTTTTGAATAAAAGCGAATATACTTAATATTTAAGAGATATGAAATTCGGTAAAATTTATGAGAAAATTAAAATATTTAACGTAAATTTTAGACGTTTCATAGTGCTGAATATGCATATTCAGCACTTGTAATACCTTGATTCTCTAATTTCACTACTAAAATTTAATTACCTACTGTTTTAATGCCTAGTATTTTTTAAATCGATATTTATTTGTTTCATTAAATCAGTTTTGTCACCCTCGTTGTCAAGCCAAATCCACTCAGATATGTTTTTGATAAACCAGTCGCATCTCATAGGTCCGCTATGACAAAATTTCCACATATTCGCAAGCGCATATTCATCATCTTCGGCTATATAGGTAAATTTTCCGTCTTTATTGAAAAGTCTAAATCCTATGAAAATTTATTTATAATTTTGTAAAGCCCCGCTAGACCATACCTTTTTATTGTAAAATTTTATCTTTATTTAAGACTGTTTTAACCGCTAGCACGCTATTTCCTTAATAAATTTATAATCACTTATTCTTCTGCTTATTTGTTTAATAAATCAAGAGCAGCCTTTAACTCATCTTTAAATTTATCTCGTAGACTTTTAGGTTCTAATATCTCTATATCGGGAAGCCACCGCTTTATAAACGGCAATATCTCCATATCTTGAGTAAAATCTATACTAAAAATAACGCTACCGTCGCTCATAGTTTCATTTAATTTTTGAGATGGAAAAAATGATTTCATGCCTTTGCGAAAATATATGGACACCTTTGGCGAGGCTTTTAGAACGGCTCTTTGAAACGGTTCTGATGGTAAACTCATGGCATTTTGTATTTTATTAAAATGCGTTTTATACTTATCCAAAATTTTGCTTTGATAGTTCTTCGAACTCTTGCTTAGCGAGACGATAAAAGCCACTCTTAAAAGCCTAAAATTTTCCTCATTATCTTCGATAGCCAAATACCAATTGCCATCCGTAAATACTATCTTTAAACACTTCGAGTCCATTAAATTTTCAACTTCGCCGATATATTTATATCTTATATCTCGGTATTCTCGTCTCATTACGGCACTGCGGAGTTCGCCCAAATACCTCTTACTAGGTTCATCTTGCAAGGCCTCCAGAGGATTTGTTTTAAATAAAAATACTTTTGAATCCTCTTTTACTTGTCTAGAAATTTCTTTTTCAAATTCACTTAGTAAGTTGGGGTCGTTTTCATTTAGTAAAGTGATGAGCCAGCCTATGTCGTTGCTATTTTTTAAAAGATATTCCAAGATCGTGATTACATCCTTGCTTTTATCAGACACCCTTAGCACGCCAGTAGATCTTTTGCCTTGACCTATGAGCTTGTTTTCTGTCACGAAGGTCTCTGGGAATAAGTCCTTAATATCCTCGATATACCTTCTCAGCGTTCTTTCTTTTATCTTAAGCTCATCTAAAAGCTGCGCATCGGAGGGATAAATTTCTTGTTTTTCGACTAATTTTTTTAAAATTTTAAATATAGTTAGCGTTTTATTATTTGAGTCTGATGACATTATAAATCCTCGTATTCTCTAAATCTTGCGTGCTTAAATTCTCTCTTTGTTACGACTTTTCCGCCCTCTAAGCACTCGCTTACGATCCGTTTTGTAGTTGCGTATACAGCTATTAAGCCCATATTTTTAGCAAATTTTATCATGTTATATGTAGCCCCAAAATCACCCTGCACTAGCAATACATCGCCAGCTTTTGCATGCGATTTTAATTTATCTTTATAAATTTCAACGATTTTTAATACGCTTTTTTCGCACGGATCGATATCGCTCCACTTTGCGTCAGCTATATTTATAAATTTTGCTATATTTAAATTTTGCCTTGCATCCTCTTCTTGCTCTGGCGTTAAGGCATGGTTCATCAGGATAAAGAAGGTTTTCATTATCTAACCCTCAAAATATCGCCGTCAATGCAAAATTTTTTATACTCTTTAAGGATAGTGTATAACTCTTGTTTGGAATTGTCTATCTCTTTACTACTATTTCCATGGGTAAGATTATTTCTAAAGACTTCTGCTTTAAAAATAAAATCTCTGAATTCTTTAATATTTTGAATGTTATCTAAATTGCTGATAATCGTATCTTTAATATTTTTTAGGTAATTTTGGGCTTCTGATCTACTTAGTCTAAAAATTTCCTTCGCGCTCTCTATTCCAAATAGATAAGACGTCTTTTTTTCACCAACTTTAACTAAAATTCTTGACTCATTTACTAAATTATAAGCGTCAAAGCGGCTATTATCTTTAAATGTTTTAACATAGCTATTTATTTGAGGATTAATACTTTCTATGCCGCAAGCACAGTAATACCCAATAGCCTCAAATAATAGAGTTATCGCATTTAGCAAATAGCCTTTAGCATTTAATATGCGAGCCATTTCATAAAGGCTTTGATAGTCGCTCATCTTGCTTATAGCTTCCAGCTCTTTTATGTGCTCTTTAATATCCTCTAAACTATTTCTAAAAGTTTCTATTTGCTCGTAATTTTGTATATTTTCTATATTAAAAAGTAACTTGTTAAAACTATTTTTAAGAGCTTTTAGTGAATTTGACATTATATGGTTTGAAAATAGCCTAAGCTCATCAGCTAACTCTTGAAATTTCTCATTTTCAAAGCTTATCATAGATGATACCGTGTAATTTTGATTAAAAGTCTCTAACATATAAGACATATTAGCTAGTTCCAAATACTCCTTTAAGTCGATAATTTCATACTTTTTTAAATTTATTATCTCTTTTGCGAAAAATATATGTTTTATCTTTTTCGTACCGCTTAAGCTTTGCGATATAAGCGAGATAGTAGCTAAAATAGGAATGTGTCTAAAACCGTGAGTTATCGATGATATACTCGTCATCACCCCCAGTAGCCTCGTTGATGATATGTAAAATTTTATAAAAATCCTTTTCTTCATTGATGTAATTTTTAGGATTAAATATTTCAGTAAAATCAGCACCAAATTCTTTATCTAAAACGTCAATATTAGTATTTTTTGCAGTTTTTGTAAAAATAGGCGAAACGTTTTGCGCTCCAAAATTATCCAATAAAAGCGGAAGCATATTTGTATATCTTTGCTTTTTTAAGGAATACAAACCTTTAAGTTTCTCATCATACTGATAAATCGGTCTTTCTTCCTCAATTGCTTGAGGAAAACCTTTGCCCAAAACCGTTACTACTTTCACTTCTTACTCCTCATTGGCATAAGTTAGATCGTAATGTTTAACTGTATAATCACTTGTGGATACATACTGTAAATGTCTCTCGTTCGGTATCGCAAACATCGCTCCAGCTATACTTACCGCCTTTTGCCCACCTGTAACGTCAAAGACTATATCGTCCTCTTTAAAGTCCTCTTTTTTAAGCTCCTCATATGTTTTTTCTAAAAACTCATAAACATTTTTAGCTTTTTCAAAATCTCCTATGTTTTTTACGCTAATTGCATTCGAAAGCCTTTCTCCAAGCAAACCTTTAACGCAATTTATAAAGTCATCTTTTTGCTCACAAGATTTATTCGAACAAGCTATTATTATCTTAACTAGTTTATCCTTATGATAGTCAATAGCTGTAAGTGGCATCCTATAGTTATTTATCCCGAGTTCGCTTATGGTTTTAGTTGCTAAAGCTTCTTTAGACTTTTTGTTATCGCTTATAAAAGCTACCAAAACCTTAGCCTTTCTAGGCCTATCGTTTATGTGTATATCGACGTTGGCGACACTTTTGGGTATCGCTTGTCTTACTAGTAAAAGAGCTAAGATCGAGCCTAAAATTTGAGTTATCATAGTGCCGTCTTTAGAACCCCATTCTAAAATTTCTCTGCCAAAAATTTTATCTAGCAACGATGATAATCCATCGGGTAGCCAAGCGAAAAATACCGCTACGCCAGTTATTATAAAAAACGCCTTAAATCCCAAAAGCGAGCTTCCCAAGAGCGAAACTACTATCTTTTGAATTTCCCTGTTTTGGTATTTATTCATTTTTCAAATTCCTTAAACATTGCTATTATTTTTAAAGTATCCTTATAATCTCGGTCTTTTTCAGGCTTCTTTTGTTTTGTTTCTTCTTTCCATTTGCCACTGTCTTTAAATAATCTTCGTAGTTCGCAAAGCGCTTCGAATTTAATATCATTAAATATGTCCGTTTCGCTAACTGCTTTAAATAGTGCCGTAATCTCCGGCATATTTTTATAATTTGTATCGTTTTTAAGGAGATAAAATTTCTTATCGAATTCGCTCATGTTTTTAGTTGCATCTTGTAACTTTCTTTCTTTTTCTTTAATCTCTCTTTCTTTTTTCTCTAGCTCCACCTTTTCTTTTATAGCTTTTTCTTTTAATTTTAAATCGTCTATAAATTTTTTGTAGCACGATATGCTTTGTTGATCGGACAAAGTGGTCGCTTGTATTGCATTTATATTTGTAAGTTGGATATATTTTTCTAGGTTATAGTTTTTAGTTTTACTTTTTGCAAAATCTTCTAGCTCCATATATTTTAGTTCGGAATCGCCCGTATTATTTTGCTCGCTAGCCATAGAAAATAAATTTTTTATCTGTTCGCTTTCGTGCCATTTTGTTTTGCCATTGAAAATTGCGCTATTAATAGCCGACTCAAAATCTCGTAAGTATTCTTTGATATCTTTGCTAAATCCTTTTAAATCTAAAATTGAAAGCTTTATTTTACCGTAACCTAGAGGTTTTGCCATCCCGATAGAGTGATAGCAAAGGTCGTTTTGATGAAACGTAATCGCCGATAGCAATGCCCCGATTTCAATGGGCAACAT
>CAUQJW010000005.1:0-30459 GCA_963518485.1 uncultured Campylobacter sp. | reverse complement strand
AGGCAGGCTATTGCGGTGGCTCGCGCATTTTTACTAGATTGTCCTATTATTTTGTTAGACGAGCCTACCAACTCTTTAGATAGTAGCGTAGAAGGTAAGCTAAAAAATAACTTAAAGCACAATACGAGCAATAAGACTATGATACTAATTACGCATAAAACGTCGCTTTTAGAGCTAGTCGATAGACTTATCGTTATAGATATGGGTAAAATTTTACTCGACGGACCTAGAGACGAAGTCTTGGCCAAGCTTAGCGGAAAATAGGAGACATGAATGCAAAACGATAAAACTCCTAAAAACTCGAATATAGATATAATTAAACAAACCGGTATCGTCTCTAGAGATACGATAAAAAAATTTATAAACGAAAATTTACTAAAGCAAAAAAGCTCTAGCGAGAATATAAAAGAAGAGCTAGAGGGCGTTAAAAGTATTATCCAGTCTAAAAATTACGATGCGCACGATCTTCGCTTTATGTCTAGCCTTTCGGAAGCCATCTTGGCAAAAGCTCCAACGGCATCTAGAAAGATACTTTACATGATCGCCATAACCTTTCTTTGGTTGCTTATTTGGGCTTCGCAGGCCGAGATAGATGAGATTACGAGAGGATCTGGTAAAATTATACCTTCTGGAAAAAATCAGATAGTACAAAATCTAGAGGGCGGTATAATAGAAGAAATTTTAGTTCGCCTAGGCGATGAAGTTAAAAAAAACCAAGTATTGCTAAAAATAGATAATAAAAATTTCGTTAGTAGCTATGGCGAATCCAAACTAAGGCTCGACGAACTGCAAGCTAAGTATTTACGTCTTTACGCTGAGGCAAATGACCAAGAATTCGATTACGATGAAGTTAGAGATGTAAATATGACTAAATCGGTTATGTTTGAAAAAAGCCTTTTCGATACCAATCGCGCTAGACTTAACGAGCAAGTAGGGATATTTAAAGAGCAGGTGAAACAAAGAGAAAACGAGCTAATAGAGTTACAGAATAAAATTTCTCAGACTAAGAGTAGTTATGAACTGATGTTAAAGGAAAAGCAAATCACTGAGCCGTTATTCAAAAAAGGCTTAGTTAGCGAAGTAGAATTTTTGCAGCTTAAAAGAAATCTAAATAGCCTAAAAGGTGATCTAGACGCTGCAAGCCTATCGGTCCCTAGAGTCAAATCTACTATAAAAGAAGCGGAAAATAAAATAAGTGAAGCCAAGCTAGCATTTCAAAACAATGCGAAAAAGGAGCTCAACGAAGTATCTGCCGAAATAGCTCGAATAAGCGAAAACCAAATAAGCTTAAGCGATAGAGTCGAAAGGACCGTAGTTAGATCTCCGGTCGATGGTATCGTAAGTAAGCTAATGGTAAATACGGTTTCGGGCGTTATCAAGCCCGGAATGGATATAGCGGAGATAGTTCCGATAGAAGACAAATTGATAGCCGAAGTAAAAGTAAGACCGGCGGACGTCGCCTTTTTAAGACCCGGTTTAAAGGCGGTCGTCAAACTTACCGCATACGATTTTTCTATTTACGGCGGACTCGAAGGCGAAGTTACTCAAATTTCGGCAGATACCGAGACGAATGAAAAAACGGGAGAGAGTTATTATTTCGTCCGAATTCAAACCGATAAAAATTATTTGGGAAGCGAAGAAAGACCGCTGCGTATAAAGGTCGGTATGGTTGCTAGCGCGGATATTATTACCGGTAAAAAAACCGTGCTGGATTATTTATTAAAACCGATTTTGAAAGCTAAGCAAAACGCTTTAAGAGAGAGATGATGCCCGGTTTCGTAGTGGAAGAAGGTAAAAAAAATAAGGCCGACAAGACAAGCGTCCAAGAGGCTGTATATAGCGGAAATTTCGGCGATTATATAGTTAGCAAAGCCCGCTCTTCCGCGGATACTCTGATAGTGGCGGATATGTTTAGCGATAGAGACGGCGTAGACGTCGTCGACTCGTCCGTAAAACAACTCGTTTTTAGGGACGAAGTTAAAAATTTTAGCGATCTTTTAAGCAACTTATCCGCTGAAACGGTAAGCGGGCGCAATCGTTTATTTTTTAGTTTTGAAAACGACTTTAAAATAACGAGCGGCGTAAAGAGTATTAAAATTTTTATAAACGGCTTTGACGAAAATAGCGAAAGCGTTAGTCTAAATTTAGAATTGCTAAATCAAAATAGCTTTTATAAATATAAGATAGCCGCCGATGCCATCGAGATGTCTATAATCGGTGAATTGGATGCCAAAACGGCTTCTGATATTTTAAAAAGCTTTACGTATAAAAAAATATCCGGAAAAAATAGCTGTTTAAAAGAAATTTATGTTATTATTGACGGAAAGTTGGTTTACAAAACCGGGATAAAATTTTAAGTATTTTAAGGAAGTTCAAGTGAGAGTTTTGTTATATACCCCTAGTGATATTTTACTTAACGAATGGAAAGAGAAAATAACCGAGCGCGATATAGATTTTGCTTCGTCGACCGACGAATTTTTAAAGAAAGCTTTAAATAGCGACGTGGCTTGCTTGGATATTTCTTCGTTGAAAGACGGCGCTAAAGATTGCGTAAAAGAAGTTTTAGAATTAAATTCAGATATTAAAGTTTTTGCGCTCGCTAAAGAGCCGAATTTTAGCGAAGGAAAAGAGTATCTGGCTTTGGGCGTTAAGGGATATGGAAACTGCCATATGCTTTCTACTCACTTTAATGATTCTCTTGCAGCGATAGCCAAGGGCGATGTTTGGCTTTATCCGGAATTTATACAAAATATGATTTGGCTAATGACAAAAGATTCCGTTTTAAGTAAAACTTCAGATGTATTCGAAAGTTTGACTTCAAAGGAAAAAGAGATATGCGAGTTGGTTTATAAAGGTTTTACCAATCAAGATATATCGGAAAATATGGGCATTTCAATTAGAACAGTTAAAGCGCATATGAGCTCTATCTTTGAAAAAGTCGGTGTAAAAGATAGAGTAAATTTGGTGCTTTTGATACAAAATAATTCCTAAAAATAGACTAATGCACCGATAACTCTTGACTTTATAAAAAAAAAGATGTATAATTCGTCTTCGTTTTAAGTGCTGGTGTAGCTCAGTTGGTAGAGCTACTGCCTTGTAAGCAGTGGGTCGGCGGTTCAAGTCCGTTCACCAGCTCCATTTTATAACAGTGTTTGACCAGAAATACCATAGCATTTATTATTTAAAATTAGGGTGAGATACTCAAGCGGCCAACGAGGGCAGACTGTAAATCTGCTGACTATGTCTTCCGTGGTTCGAATCCACGTCTCACCACCATGCTACTGCGGGAGTAGCTCAGTTGGCTAGAGCATCAGCCTTCCAAGCTGAGGGTCGCGGGTTCGAGTCCCGTTTCCCGCTCCAGAATTTGGAACTAAACTGGGAGCTGTAAGTATGATATCTATGCATTACTAATACAGTTTTATCTAGTTTATTCCATGAAGTTGTTTATGTTTCTTATTCTCTATGCGCCAAGCGTTTATTAACGCTCATATGGCTCAGAGGTAGAGCACTTCCTTGGTAAGGAAGAGGTCGCGGGTTCAAGTCCCGCTATGAGCTCCACGGACATATAAGAATTGGGTTCATAAATTTTTGTTTTCAAATTTATAATATCACTACGGAGGAAGAGATGGCAAAGGAAAAGTTTTCACGTAACAAGCCACACGTAAACATTGGCACCATAGGTCACGTCGACCACGGTAAAACTACTTTAACGGCTGCAATTTCAGCTGTTCTTTCAAGAAGAGGTCTTGCTGAGCTAAAAGATTATGACAATATCGACAATGCTCCGGAAGAAAAAGAGCGCGGTATTACGATTGCAACTTCTCATATTGAGTATGAAACTGAAAATCGTCACTATGCGCACGTTGACTGCCCTGGTCACGCCGATTACGTTAAAAATATGATTACCGGTGCGGCCCAAATGGACGGCGCTATCCTAGTTGTTTCTGCTGCTGACGGTCCAATGCCTCAAACTAGAGAGCACATCTTGCTATCTCGCCAAGTAGGCGTTCCATATATAGTTGTTTTCATGAACAAAGCCGATATGGTTGACGATGCTGAACTTCTTGAACTAGTAGAAATGGAGATTCGTGAGCTATTAAGCGAATACGATTTTCCTGGCGACGATACACCGATCGTTTCAGGTTCTGCTCTTCAGGCTCTTAATGAGGCGAAAGCGGGTACCGATGGTCCTTGGTCAGAAAAAGTTCTAGCTCTTATGGCAGAAGTCGATAGATACATACCGACCCCAGTTCGTGCTACTGATAAAGACTTCTTGATGCCTATCGAGGATGTTTTTTCTATTTCTGGTCGCGGTACAGTCGTTACAGGTAGAATTGAAAAAGGCGTCGTTAAAGTAGGCGATACGATCGAAATTGTAGGTATTAGAGATACGCAAACAACGACTGTTACCGGCGTTGAGATGTTTAGAAAAGAAATGGATCAAGGCGAGGCCGGTGATAACGTTGGAGTACTTTTAAGAGGAACCAAAAAAGAAGATGTTGAACGCGGTATGGTTCTTTGCAAGCCGAAATCAATTACGCCTCATACAAAATTTGAAGGAGAGGTTTATATTTTAACCAAAGAAGAGGGCGGGCGTCATACCCCATTTTTCAATAATTATAGACCGCAATTCTATGTCAGAACGACAGACGTAACCGGATCTATTACGCTACCTGAAGGTCGCGAGATGGTAATGCCTGGCGATAACTTAAAAATTACGGTTGAGCTTATAGCTCCGGTAGCTCTTGAAGAAGGAACTCGCTTCGCGATTCGAGAAGGCGGTAGAACCGTAGGTTCAGGTGTTGTTTCTAAGATCATAGCGTAATTTAATATTTATTTTTAGTAGGAAAGATAACTTTCCTACTCTTAAAGGTTTTTTATGGCAAAAAATAATAGTAGAGTGAAGATAGGACTCAAGTGTTCTGAAAGCGGTGATATAAATTACACTACGACTAAAAACAGTAAGACTACCACGGAAAAGTTAGAACTTAAAAAATATTGTCCTAGATTAAAAAAACATACGATTCATAAAGAAATTAAGTTAAAGAGTTAATTAGCTCTCTTTAGGGCAATAGCTCCAACGGTAGAGCGCTGGATTCCAAATCCAATGGTTGGGGGTTCGAATCCCTCTTGCCCTGCCAGCTAAAAAGGTTAGAGATGGGAAAAATAATAAATTATATAAAGCTTTCTCGTGCTGAACTAGGGAAAGTTATCTTTCCGCTAAAAGAACAGATTAGGAATGCTTTTATAACGGTTTTTGCCGTTGTAGCTGTGGTTTCGCTTTTTCTTGCTCTTGTCGATATGGTTATGTCTTTTTCTATTTCGAATTTAATTTAAAAGGGATAGGTTTATGGCACATAGATGGTATGCGATTCAAACTTATGCCGGTAGCGAGATGAGTGTAAAGAGAGCTATTGAAAATTTAGTAAAAGATAATAATATAGAAGAGCAATTAAAAGAGATTGTCGTTCCGACCGAAGATGTAATAGAAATTAAAAACGGTAAGCAAAAAATTAATGAAAGAAGTTTATATCCTGGTTATGTTTTTGCAAATTTAGATCTTGATACGGCTTTGTGGCATAAAATTCAGTCTTTACCAAAAGTTAGCAGATTTATAGGTGAAGCTAAAAAACCTACGCCTCTGAGTGATAAGGATATAGATTTAATTCTGGAAAAAGTTCAAAAGCGAGCGGCTCCGAAACCGAAAATATATTTTGAGAACGGAGAAAGCGTTCGTATTAACGAGGGACCTTTTGCTAATTTTACGGGTATAGTCGAAGAATACGATATGATACACGGAAAATTAAGATTAAATGTTTCTATTTTCGGTAGAAGTACGCCAGTAGAAATTTTATATTCACAAGTTGAGAAGATAGTATAAGGAGAAGTTTATGGCTAAGAAAGTTGTAGGCGAAATTAAGTTGCATATTGCGGCTGCTAAGGCAAATCCAAGTCCTCCTGTAGGCCCGGCGCTTGGACAGCAAGGCGTTAATATTATGGAATTTTGTAAGGCATTTAATGAAAAAACTAAAGATATGGTCGGATATAGGGTTCCGGTTGTTATTACCGTTTATGCGGATAAAAGCTTTACATTTATAACAAAACAACCGCCAGCTACCGATTTGATAAAAAAGGTCGCTGGAATAGAAAAAGGCTCGGACAATCCGTTAAAAAATAAAGTAGCTAAACTAACTAAGGCTCAGATACTTGAAATAGTTGAGAAAAAAATAGCCGACTTAAATACTAAAGATAAAGAACAGGCGGCTAAAATTATAGCTGGATCCGCTCGTTCTATGGGAATTTCCGTAGTAGATTAATCCTTTTACCACATAAGGATGAACGAATTACTTTATATTTACATCTTGAGTCGATATTTTTAGATAAATATGGAAATATATTGATGTGGAAGCATAAAATTTAAATAGATGCGGAGAAAATTATGTCAAAGAAAATTACTAAAAGATTCAGCAAGCTTCTTGAAAAAGTAGACGCTAGTAAGATGTACAGTCTAGCGGAGGCTATTGATGCCGTAAAGGAGCTTAAAAGCGCAAAATTTGATGAAACAGTAGAAATAGCTCTAAGATTAAACGTCGATCCTAGGCATGCGGATCAAATGGTTAGGGGATCGGTCGTTCTTCCTGCCGGAACCGGTAAGACTGTTAGGGTAGCCGTTATTGCTAAGGATGCTAAGGCTGATGAAGCGAAGGCTGCCGGCGCAGATATCGTTGGTAGTGATGAACTTGTTGAGGATATCCAAAAAGGTATCATGAATTTCGACGTTCTTATAGCTACTCCTAATTTAATGGGTTTGGTTGGCAAAGTAGGCCGTATTCTGGGGCCAAAAGGTCTTATGCCTAATCCAAAAACCGGAACTGTTACCATGGATGTTGCGCAAGCAGTTAATAATGCGAAGAGCGGTCAAGTAAATTTCCGCGTCGATAAGCAAGGTAATATTCATGCCGGTTTAGGCAAGGTAAGCTTTTCAAAAGAGCAGCTAAACGAAAATATATCGACCTTTATTAAAGCTATTAATAAGCAAAAACCGGCTGCAGCAAAGGGTAGATATATTAAAAGCGCAGCATTGTCGCTAACTATGAGCCCTTCGGTTTTATTGGAAACTCAGGAACTTATGGATTTACGCTAATTAAAGCGAATTTATATCTTAGATTGGAGATAGTAGGAGTTTTAGCTTAATTGACATATGTCTTCCTGCTTGAAATCACTGGTCGGAAAGGAGAAAACTAGATGACGAGAAATGAAAAGTCTAAAATAATTAGTAAACTTGAAGTCGAATTTAAAGAAAACGAGTCGATTATAGTTTGCGATTATCGCGGTCTTAGTACTAAAAAGCTGGAGTCTTTAAGAGATGCTGCAAGAGCGGTTAATGTAAAAGTTCAGGTTATTAAAAATACGCTTGCTAATATAGCCTTAAATAATGTCGGTAAAAGCGGGCTATCTTTAAAAGATACCAATATCTTCATTTGGGGAGATCAGCTATCGGCTACTAAAGTGGCGGCAAAATTCGAAGAAGCTAATAGTGAACTATTTAAGATTAAGACTGCCTACATAGACGGCGAAGTTGCGAGTGTCGAAAAGGTTAAGGCCCTTTCTAAGATGCCTAGCCGTGATGAGTTGCTTGCTATGCTTTTGCAAGTTTGGAATGCGCCTATCCAAAATTTTACTATTGGACTAAATGCGCTTAAAGAGAAAAAAGAAAAATCAGCATAATATAAAAGGATGAAAAATGGCAATTACTAAAGAGGACGTATTGGATTTTATCTCTAATCTTTCAGTATTAGAGCTAAGCGAATTGGTAAAAGAATTTGAAGAAAAATTCGGCGTAAGCGCTGCCCCGGTAATGGTAGCCGGCGGCGCAGTAGCCGGCGGCGCTGAAGCGGTAGAAGAGAAGACCGAATTTAATATCGTTCTACTTGACGGCGGCGACAAGAAAATTAACGTTATTAAGGTGGTTCGCGCTCTTACCGGTCTCGGACTTAAAGAGGCTAAAGATGCGGTTGAACAAACTCCTTCCGTTCTTAAAGAAGGAGTTAGTAAGGCTGATGCCGAAGCTGCCAAAAAAGAGCTTGAAGAGGCCGGTGCCAAAGTCGAGCTTAAATAAATTTTTATTTATTTCGCAAAGAGGGAGCCAAGCTCCCTTCCAAACTTTATAAAGATGCCGCAGACGTGCGGTTATTTACTTTCTTACAAACTTATACCATGAGGTAAAATATGTTAAATAGTTTATACTCGGGAAATCGTCTTAGGGTTGATTTTTCAAACGTAGCCAAAGACATCGACGTTCCCAATCTGCTACAACTACAAAAAAAGAGTTTTGATCAATTTTTAAATATAGACAACAGCCAAAGCGAAAGCGGTATCGAAAAAGTTTTTAAATCCATTTTTCCTATACATGATCCGCAAAATCGCTTAAGTTTAGAGTATGTAAGTTCCGAAATAGGTAAACCTAAATACACTATTAGGGAGTGCATGGAGAGAGGCCTTACTTACTCAGTAAATTTGAAGATGAAAATTCGCCTAATCGTTCATGAAAAAGACGAAAAAACCGGTGAAAAAATAGGCGTAAAAGATATAAAAGAACAAGAAATTTTTGTACGAGAAATTCCTTTGATGACGGATAGAATTTCGTTTATTATTAACGGCGTCGAGCGCGTAGTGGTAAATCAGCTACATAGAAGCCCCGGAGTTATTTTTAAGGAAGAAGAAAGCCCGACCGTAGTAAATAAGCTAATTTATACGGCTCAGATCATCCCGGATCGCGGCTCTTGGCTCTATTTTGAATACGATGCGAAAGATGTTTTATACGTTCGTATAAATAAGCGCAGAAAAGTACCTATTACTATACTTTTTAGAGCGTTAGGCTATAAAAAACAAGATATTATTAAACTTTTTTATCCTATTCAAACTCTAACTATAAGAAATAATAAATTTTTAACCGTATTTAATCCGGAAGATTATATCGGCAGAGTAGAATACGACATAAAAGACGAAGAAGGCAACGTCTTACATGAGGCCGGTAAAAGGCTAACCAGGAAAAAGGCCGACAAAATTATCGCCGACGGGGTAAAATTCGTGGAATATCCGGCCGAGATTTTGGTAAATAGATTTTTGGCTACCCCGGTTATCGATAAAAATAGCGGCGAGGTAATTTACGATACTCTAGTTCAGCTTGATGAAAATAAATTGGTTAAAATTTTAAGCGAACAAGAGAGTATCGAGATAGCAAACGACTTAGCCGCAGGCGTTGACGACGCTATAATAAATTCATTTATCGCCGATAACGAAACCCTAAAAGTGCTTCGTCAGACGGAGGGTATAGACGACGAGAACGATTTGGCCGCAATTAGAATTTATAAAGTTATGCGTCCGGGCGAACCTGTCGTTAAAGATGCGGCGAGGGCTTTTGTAAACGATTTATTTTTTAATCCCGAAAGATACGATCTAACCGGCGTCGGCCGTATGAAAATGAATCACAAGTTGGCGCTTGAAGTACCTGAATACGTAACCGTTTTAACAAACGAAGATATTATAAAAACAGCAAAATATTTAATCAAAGTCAAGAACGGACAAGGACATATAGATGATCGCGACCATTTAGGCAATCGTCGTATCCGTTCTATCGGCGAGCTTTTGGCTAATGAGCTTCACTTGGGTTTCGTTAAAATGCAAAAGGCTATAAGAGATAAATTTACTACGATTAGCGGCGGTACCGAGGAATTAATGCCTTATGATTTAGTTAACCCTAAGATGATTACGACGACTATAATGGAATTTTTTACGAGCGGTCAGTTGAGTCAGTTTATGGATCAAACCAATCCGCTTAGCGAAGTTACGCACAAGCGTAGACTTTCAGCGTTAGGAGAGGGCGGCTTAGTTAAAGAAAGGGCCGGATTTGAAGTGCGCGACGTTCACCCGACGCATTACGGTAGGATTTGCCCGGTAGAAACTCCGGAAGGTCAAAATATCGGTCTTATCAATACGCTTTCTACATATGCAAAGGTAAATAGTTTAGGTTTCGTCGAGGCTCCTTATAAAAAGGTCGAGAATGGCAAAGTAACCGACGAGATCGTCTATTTGACCGCGACCCAAGAGGAAAATTTAGTTATTGCTCCTGCTTCCACAAAGCTTGACGATAGCGGCTATATTTTAGAAGATCTGATAGAGGCTAGACAAGACGGCGAAATGATATTGGCGCGCCGAGAGGACGTAAAGCTTATTGACCTTTGCTCCGGTATGATAGCCGGCGTTGCGGCGTCGCTTATTCCGTTCTTGGAGCATGATGACGCGAACCGTGCGTTAATGGGTTCTAACATGCAGCGTCAAGCCGTGCCGCTTCTTCGTTCATCGGCTCCTATCGTGGGAACGGGCATGGAAAGTATCGTGGCTCGCGATGCGTGGGAGGCCGTCAAGGCTAGGCGTGCCGGGGTGGTTGAAAAGGTGGATAATAAAAATATCTTTATCCTCGGCGAAGATGATGCGGGCCCGTATATCGATCATTATGCGATGGAGAAAAATTTAAGAACTAACCAAAATACGACATTCTCCCAACACCCTATCGTCAAAAAAGGCGAAAGCGTAGCAGCCGGGCAGATCATCGCCGACGGCCCGTCCATGGAGCGCGGCGAGCTAGCCATCGGTAAAAACGCCCTTATAGCTTTCATGCCTTGGAACGGCTACAACTACGAGGACGCGATCGTAATTAGCGAAAAAATGATCCGAGAGGATGCGTTTACGAGCGTGCATATTTACGAAAAAGAGATTGAGGCGCGCGAGCTAAAAGACGGCGTTGAGGAGATTACTAAAGATATCCCGAATATCAAAGAAGAAGATCTGCTTCACCTAGATGATAGCGGCATAATCAAAATCGGTACGCAAGTAAAACCCGGCATGATCCTAGTCGGTAAGGTTTCTCCAAAAGGTGAGGTTAAGCCGACGCCTGAGGAACGCTTGCTTCGTGCGATTTTCGGAGAAAAAGCCGGTCATGTGGTAAATAAGTCCCTATATGCGACTTCTTCGTTAGAAGGCGTAGTCGTCGACGTTAAAATTTTTACTAAAAAAGGACACGAAAAGGATAATCGCGCCAATAAGGTTTATGAAGAGGAAAAAGCCGCGCTTGAAAAAGAGCACCATGATAGACTTTTGATGCTAGACCGCGAAGAGATGTTGAAAGTGACGTCTTTGTTATCTAAAAATCCTTTAACTTCAGCCCAAACTATCGGTAAAAAAGAATACAAAAAAGGCGGTCTCATACCTAAGGAAGAGCTTGAAAATATTAATCGATTTACGATAGGCGCTATCGTAAAAGGTTTCGCCAAAGATATTCAAAAGCAATACGAAGATATTAAAAATTACTTCCAAAACGAAAAGAAAAAACTCAAAGAAGAGCATGACGCTAAACTTGAAATTTTAGAAAAGGACGACATCTTGCCAAGCGGCGTAGTTAAGCTCGTCAAAGTCTATATCGCGACCAAGCGCAAGCTAAAAGTGGGCGATAAGATGGCGGGCCGCCATGGAAACAAAGGTATCGTTTCAAATATCGTTCCGGAAGTCGATATGCCGTATCTACCGAGCGGTCAGCCGGTCGATATCGTGCTAAATCCGCTGGGCGTTCCGAGTCGTATGAATATCGGGCAAATTTTAGAAAGTCACCTGGGTCTTGTCGGCTACCGCTTAGGCGAACAGATAAATCAAATTTTTGAAGAGCGAAAAGGCGAATGGATAAAAGAGCTAAGAGCTAAAATGATTGAAATAGCCTCTGTTTCTAAATTAATGGATGCTAAAAAAACTCTTAGCAAAATGAGCGAGGAAGATTTGTTGGATTATGCTAGAGATTGGGCAAAGGGCGTTAAATTCGCTACCCCGATTTTCGAAGGCGTGAAGGCCGACGAATTTGCTAAATTATTCGAGATGGCTAAAGTCGATATGGACGGTAAAACCGAGCTATACGACGGACGTACGGGCTCAAAGATCAAAGAGCGCGTAAACGTCGGATGTATGTATATGCTTAAGCTCCACCACCTAGTCGACGAAAAAGTCCACGCTAGAAGTACGGGACCGTATAGCCTTGTTACTCAGCAGCCGGTCGGCGGTAAGGCGCTATTCGGCGGACAAAGATTCGGAGAGATGGAAGTTTGGGCGCTTGAGGCATACGGCGCGGCTCATACGCTTCGCGAGATGCTAACGGTTAAATCAGACGACGTCGAAGGACGCTTAGCTGCGTACAAGGCTTTAACCAGAGGCGAAAACGTACCTGAAACGGGAATTCCTGAGACGTTTTTCGTTCTAACAAACGAGCTAAAATCATTGGCGCTTGATGTCGAGATATACGATGAGGATAAAAATAATGAGTGAGCTAAAACCTATTGAGATAAAAGAAGAGCACAGGCCGCGCGATTTTGAGGCGTTTCAGCTTCGTTTGGCAAGTCCGGAGAGGATAAAGTCGTGGAGTCACGGCGAGGTCAAAAAACCGGAAACCATAAACTATCGCACGCTAAAACCTGAGCGCGACGGTCTATTTTGCGCTAAAATTTTCGGTCCGATACGCGACTACGAGTGCCTTTGCGGTAAGTATAAAAAAATGCGCTACAAAGGTATCAAGTGCGAAAAATGCGGCGTCGAGGTCACTAGTTCAAAGGTACGCCGCTCTAGAATGGGTCACATCGAGCTCGTGACTCCCGTGGCGCACATTTGGTACGTAAATTCGCTTCCGAGCCGCATAGGAACGCTGCTTGGCATAAAAATGAAAGACCTTGAGCGCGTACTTTACTACGAGGCTTATATTGTCGAGAGCGCGGGTGATGCGGTTTACGATACGGAAAGCAATAAAAAAGTAGAAATTTTCGATGTCCTAAACGAAGAGCAATACGTGACTTTAGCTAACCGTTTCGAGGATAGCGGATTTAGAGCTAGAATGGGCGGAGAGGTGATTCGAGATATGTTAGCCGATATCGACCTAGTCGAGCTTTTAAATACTCTAAAAGATGAGATTAGCGCGACGAATTCGGAAGCTAAGAAAAAAACTATAGTAAAAAGACTAAAAGTCGTCGAGAGCTTTTTAAATTCCGGTAACCGTCCCGAGTGGATGATGATTACTAATTTGCCGGTCCTACCGCCGGATCTTCGTCCGCTAGTTAGCCTTGACGGCGGTAAATTTGCGGTTTCCGACGTAAACGACCTATATCGCCGCGTTATCAATAGAAATGCGCGCCTAAAACGCCTTATGGAGCTTGACGCGCCTGAGATTATTATAAGAAACGAAAAGCGTATGCTTCAGGAGTCCGTGGATGCGCTATTCGACAACGGACGACGCGCAAATGCGGTAAAAGGCGCAAACAAACGCCCGCTTAAATCGCTTTCTGAAATCATTAAAGGTAAGCAAGGCCGCTTCCGTCAAAATTTGTTAGGTAAGCGCGTCGACTTTTCGGGTCGTTCGGTTATCGTGGTCGGACCGAAACTGCGCATGGATCAGTGCGGACTACCGAAAAGAATGGCCCTTGAGCTGTTTAAACCGCATTTGCTGGCTCGCCTCGAGGAGAAGGGCTACGCTACGACCGTAAAACAAGCCAAGAAAATGATCGAGGATAAGACGAACGAGGTTTGGGAATGTCTAGAGGAGGTCGTTAAAGATCACCCGGTTATGCTAAACCGCGCTCCGACGCTTCACAAACTATCTATCCAGGCGTTTCACCCGGTGCTAGTCGAGGGCAAGGCTATCCAGCTACATCCGCTAGTTTGCGCCGCATTTAACGCGGACTTCGACGGCGACCAGATGGCCGTTCACGTGCCGCTATCGCAGGAAGCTATCGCAGAGTGCAAAATTTTGATGCTTAGCTCGATGAATATCTTGCTTCCTGCAAGCGGCAAGGCTATCACGGTACCTAGCCAAGATATGGTTCTTGGAATTTACTACCTAAGCCTAGAGAAAACCGACAGCAAGGGCGCGAATAAAATTTTTGCATCCGTAGACGAAGTAATGATCGCCGAGGAGGCTCATTGCCTAGAAGTGCACTCAAAGATAAAGACTATGATTGACGGCAAGACGCTATTTACGACTGCGGGTCGCTTGATACTTCGTTCTATATTACCTGATTTCGTTCCGGAAAATATGTGGAACAGGGTTATGAAGAAAAAAGATATCGCTAATTTGGTCGATTACGTCTACAAAAACGGCGGCCTTGAAGTAACGGCCGGATTTTTAGATAAGCTTAAAAATTTAGGCTTCCGCTATGCGACTAAGGCCGGTATTTCGATCTCGATCGCCGACATTATCGTACCCGATAGCAAGCAAAAATATATCGACGAAGCCAAGAAAAAAGTCCGCGAGATACAAAATCAATACGGCGCGGGTTTGCTAACGGATTCCGAAAGATACAATAAAATAGTCGATATCTGGACGGATACGAACAACGTCGTCGCAGGCGAAATGATGAAGCTTATACAAGGCGACAAAGGCGGATTTAACTCGATTTACATGATGGCCGATTCAGGCGCTAGAGGTTCTGCAGCGCAAATTCGCCAGCTAGCCGGTATGCGCGGACTTATGGCAAAACCGGACGGCTCGATTATCGAGACTCCGATCGTTTCGAATTTCCGCGAGGGACTAAACGTTCTTGAATACTTTATTTCAACGCACGGCGCTAGAAAAGGACTTGCCGATACCGCGCTAAAAACGGCGAATGCGGGATATTTAACCAGGAAGCTAATCGACGTCGCGCAAAACGTTAAAGTTACGATAGACGACTGCGGCACCCACGAAGGCGTAGAGATTACCGAGATTACCGATAACGGCGAGCTTATAGAGAGCCTAGAAGAGCGCGTATTGGGTAGGGTTTTAGCCGATGACGTAATTGATCCTATTACGAATGAAATTTTATTTAGCGAAGGTACTTTAATAGACGAAGAGAAAGCCAAGGCTATAACCGAAGCCGGTATTAAAGCCGTAAATATCAGAACGCCTATAACTTGCAAAGCCGCAAAAGGGGTATGCGCTAAATGCTACGGCATAAATTTGGGAGAGGGCAAACTTGTAAAACCTGGCGAAGCCGTCGGCATTATCTCGGCTCAGTCTATCGGCGAACCGGGAACTCAGCTAACGTTAAGAACCTTCCACATCGGCGGTACGGCATCGACCGAGCAGCAAGATCGACAAGTAGTCGCTCAAAAAGAGGGCTTTATACGTTATTACAACTTAAACGTTTATGAAAATAACGGTAAAAAAATAGTAGCTAATAGGCGTAACTCAGCGATATTGCTTGTCGAGCCTAAGATTAAAGCTCCGTTTGATGGTGAGGTTAGTATAGAGACGGCTCACGAAGATATAAACATTATCGTTAAGGGCAAAAAAGACGAAGTTAAATATATTATTCGTAGAAACGACGTCGCAAAGCCTAACGAACTTGCGGGCGTTAGCGGTAAGGTGGAAGGTAAAATTTATATACCGTTTGCCGACGGCGATAAGGTAAAAGAAAACGATAGTTTGGCTGAAGTTATTAAAGAGGGTTGGAACGTGCCTAATCGTATCCCGTTTGCTAGCGAGATAAACGTAGAAGACGGTGAACCCATCCCTAGAAGAATGACGGCCGGCGCAAAAGGCGTGCTTAAATTTTACGTCCTAAAAGGCGATTATTTAGAGCGCGTTAAAAATATTAAAAAAGGTCACGTCGTAACCGAAAAAGGATTTTTCGTCGTCGTGGCCGATAGCGAGGATAGGGAAGCGGTACGTCACTATATACCGCGAAAATCCGTCATTATGGCTAACGATAGCGATATAGTAGGTAGCGATACCGTAATATCCCAAGCCGAAGGCGAAGAAAAACTTCTTATCGCCGAATGGGATCCGTATTCTACTCCGACTATTGCAGAGGTCGCAGGCGTAGTAGCTTACGAAGACATAGAGCCGGGGTATAGCGCCGCCGAGCAGTACGACGAAACGACCGGACAAAGTCGTTTGGTTATAAACGAATATTTACCGTCCGGTATCAAACCTACTATCGTGATAAGTACGGAAGACGGCAGATTAATTCGTTATCAGTTGGAGCCTAAAACGGCGATATTCGTAGCTGACGGTGCTAAGGTGGCGCAAGCCGACGTTTTAGCCAAAACGCCTAAGGCTGTTGCGAAATCGAAAGATATTACCGGCGGTTTACCGCGCGTATCCGAGCTTTTTGAGGCTAGGCGCCCGAAAAATACCGCTATCATCGCCGAAATCGACGGCGTGGTAAAATTCGACAAGCCGCTTCGATCTAAAGAGAGAATTATTATCGAAGCCGAAGACGGCGCTACGGCAGAGTATTTGATAGATAAAACCCGTCAAATTCAAGTTCGCGACGGCGAATTTATCCATGCGGGCGAGAAACTAACCGACGGTTTAATTTCCAGCCACGACGTTTTAAGGGTTCTAGGCGAAAAGGCATTACATTACTATTTGATTAGCGAAATCCAACAAGTTTACCGCTCTCAAGGCGTTGCGATCGCCGATAAGCACATCGAGATCATCGTTTCTCAGATGCTTCGTCAGGTCAAGATCGTCGATAGCGGCGATACGAATTTTATCACCGGCGATATGATCTCTCGAACGAGATTTAAGGAAGAAAACGAGCGCATAATGCGAATGGGCGGCAATCCTGCGATCGCCGAGCCTATTTTGCTAGGCGTTACGCGCGCTGCTATCGGAAGCGATAGCGTGATCTCTGCGGCATCGTTCCAAGAGACGACTAAGGTTCTAACCGAGGCTTCGATCGCAGCTAAGATCGACCACCTCGAGGATCTAAAAGAAAACGTCATTCTAGGACGCATGATTCCTGTTGGAACGGGTCTTTATCAAGATCAAAAGATCAAGCTAAAACAAAACTAAATTTAACCCCGCAAGCCTCGCCAAATTCGGCGGGGCTTAATTTTATCTCGCTTTAAAACTAATCAGTTAAAATCAATCCTTTAAATTCGAAAATTTGGAGTAAAAATGAAAAATTTCGATTTGGGAATTTTATTTGCGAGGCTAGGGCTTGGCGTCTGTCTTTTTATGCACGGCTTTGCAAAAATTTTACACGGTATAGGCGGCGTGAAAGGCATTTTAGCAAAAGCCGGCTTGCCTGAGATTATGGCTTACGGTTCATATGTCGGCGAGGTTATAGCTCCGATAATGATAATTCTGGGAATATTTTCAAGGATCGGCGCGCTACTCGTAATCGGCACTAGCCTAACGATAATGTACGCCTATCACGGGCTTGGAAATTTGCTAGAGCTTACAAATGTCGGCGGCTTTAAGGCCGAAATTTTATATCTTTATATCGCCTTGTCGCTTTGCATCATCTTTAACGGAAGCGGAAAATACGCGATTAGAAAAGATTAGCGCGATAAAACTCGGCTTTAAAGATGAAATTTACCTTATATTAAGGCAAATTTAAATAAAATCAAGTCTTTTTAATAAATTTAGTCGAAAGGAATTACTGTGCCAACCATTAATCAATTGGTCAGAAAAGAGCGCAAGAAAGTTACTTTTAAGTCAAAATCTCCAGCGCTAAAAGAGTGTCCTCAAAGAAGAGGAGTTTGCACTAGGGTCTATACTACGACTCCTAAAAAACCAAACTCGGCTTTGAGAAAAGTTGCCAAAGTTAGGCTTACAAGCGGATTTGAAGTGATCAGCTATATCGGCGGTGAAGGCCACAACCTACAAGAACACAGCATCGTGCTAGTGCGCGGCGGTCGTGTTAAGGACTTACCGGGCGTTAAATACCACATCGTACGCGGCGCTCTTGATACGGCAGGCGTTGCGAAAAGAACTGTTTCTCGCTCAAAATACGGCGCTAAACGTCCAAAACCTGGTCAAGCGGCAGCCGCAGCGGGTAAAAAGAAATAAAAATTTAGGTTCGCAGACCATGCTATTAGCGGCATAGGTTTGAGTAAAATTTATAAAATTTGAAGGAATAATCAAATGAGAAGAAGAAAAGCTCCCGTCAGGGAAGTAATGCCGGATCCAATTTACGGCAATAAAGTAATCACTAAATTTATTAACTCTCTTATGTACGACGGCAAAAAAAGCGTCGCTACCGAGATCATGTACGGCGCTATCAAAGCTATCGAGAAAAAAAGCGGCGACGCAAAAGGTATAGACGTATTTAACGATGCTATCGAAAACATTAAGCCTCTTATGGAGGTTAAATCTCGTCGCGTCGGCGGCGCTACCTACCAAGTACCGGTAGAGGTTCGCCCGGCTCGCCAGCAAGCTCTTGCTATCCGCTGGATTATCGGTTTTGCTAGAAAAAGAAGCGAAAGAACCATGATCGATAAGCTAGCTAACGAGCTACTTGATGCTGCAAATTCAAAAGGCGCGTCTTTCAAGAAGAAGGAAGACACCTACAAAATGGCAGAAGCTAACAAAGCGTTTGCTCACTACCGCTGGTAAGAGGAGGCTGGTATGGCAGATAGAAAAACCCCTTTACATATGGTTAGAAACATCGGTATCGCTGCTCACATCGATGCCGGTAAAACTACGACCAGCGAAAGAATTTTGTTCTTTACGGGTATGAGCCACAAGATCGGCGAGGTTCACGACGGCGCTGCTACGATGGACTGGATGGAACAAGAAAAAGAGCGCGGCATTACGATTACGTCTGCGGCGACCACTTGCTTTTGGAAAGATCACCAGATAAATTTGATCGACACTCCGGGCCACGTTGACTTTACTATCGAAGTTGAGCGTTCTATGCGCGTTCTTGACGGTGCTGTTTCGGTATTCTGCTCAGTCGGCGGCGTACAACCTCAGTCCGAGACCGTTTGGAGACAAGCAAATAAATATCACGTCCCAAGAATTGTTTTCGTAAACAAAATGGACAGAATCGGCGCAAATTTTTATAACGTCGAGTCTCAAATCAGAAACCGTCTAAAAGCAAATCCGGTGCCTATTCAAATTCCTATCGGCGCAGAGGATAACTTTAGAGGCGTAGTCGATTTGGTTAAAATGAAAGCTTACGTTTGGGAAGACGACAAAAAGCCTACTGATTATAAAGAGATAGAGATCCCGGCGGAAGTAAAAGAAAAGGCAGAAGAGTACCGCACTAAGTTAATTGAAGCGGTTTCTGAAACCGATGATAGCTTGATGGAGAAATTTTTCTCAGGCGAGGAGCTAAGCGAAGAAGAGATCAAGAAAGGTATCAAAGCGGGTTGCTTAAGAATGACGATAACTCCTATGCTTTGCGGAACGGCATTTAAAAATAAAGGCATCCAGCCCCTACTTGACGCGGTCGTAGCGTATTTGCCTGCACCGGATGAGATCGAGGCGATTAAGGGCGTTTATGAAGACGGTAGCGAAGTAACGGTAGAAAGCACCGATAACGGCGAATTTGCAGCTCTTGCGTTTAAGATTATGACCGACCCGTTTGTCGGAC
This sequence comes from uncultured Campylobacter sp., assembly GCA_963518485.1. Lineage (GTDB taxonomy): Bacteria > Campylobacterota > Campylobacteria > Campylobacterales > Campylobacteraceae > Campylobacter_A. The sequence continues at coordinate 11,059 of CAUQJW010000005.1, read as the reverse complement.
AGCTTACATTTATCCGTGTTTATCGCGGTAGCCTTGAGAGCGGTAGCTATGCTTACAATACTGTTCAGGATAATAAAGAAAGAATCGGTCGCTTGCTAAAAATGCACTCAAACAAACGCGAGGAAATTTCGGTTCTTCACGCGGGCGAGATCGGCGCGGTCGTAGGTCTAAAAAATACCCTAACCGGCGATACGCTTGCGAGCGAAAAAGACAAGGTTATCCTTGAGAAGATGGACTTCCCTGAGCCGGTTATCAGCGTTGCCGTCGAGCCAAAAACTAAAGCCGACCAAGAAAAAATGGCTATCGCGCTTCAAAAGCTAGCTCAAGAAGACCCAAGCTTTAGAGTGGGTACCGACGAAGAGAGCGGTCAAACCATCATTAGCGGTATGGGCGAGCTTCACCTTGAGATCATCGTAGACAGAATGCTACGTGAATTTAAAGTCGATGCCGAAGTGGGCCAACCGCAAGTCGCATACCGCGAGACTATCCGCAAAACAGTCGAGCAAGAGTATAAATATGCTAAGCAATCAGGCGGTCGCGGTCAGTACGGACACGTATTCTTACGTCTTGAGCCGCTACCTGCGGCTAGCGGATTTGAGTTCGTTAACGACATCAAAGGCGGTGTGGTTCCTAAAGAATACATCCCTGCAGTTGAAAAAGGCTGCAAAGAAGCGCTTCAAAACGGCGTACTTGCCGGCTATCCGGTCGAAGACGTTAAAGTTACACTATTTGACGGTAGCTACCACGAAGTCGACTCGTCTGAAATGGCGTTTAAACTAGCTGCTTCTATGGGCTTCAAAGAGGGCGCTAGAAAAGCGGGCGCGGTTATCCTTGAGCCTATGATGAAGGTCGAGGTTGAGACGCCTGAGGATTATATGGGTGATGTTATCGGCGACTTAAACAAACGCCGCGGTCAAGTAAACTCTATGGATGAGCGAAACGGAAGCAAGATCATCACGGCTTTCTGCCCGCTAGCTCAGATGTTCGGTTACTCTACGGACCTTCGCTCTATGACGCAAGGTCGCGCGACTTATTCTATGGAATTTGACCACTATGAGGAAGTTCCAAAGAACGTCAGCGAAGAGATTATCAAGAAAAGAAACGGCTAAGCCGAATTTGGCGGGGATGCGAGTCCTCGCCTTGAATTTAAGTTAAACGACTGCCGGTAACTTCTCGTAGTCGGGGCAAGTCGTGTTTTTATATAATAAAATTTGACAAGCTGTTAAATTTAGTCGATTTATTACTTGTATGTCCTCATAGCTCAGCTGGATAGAGCGCAGAATTCCTAATTCTGAGGCCGTGAGTTCGAATCTCGCTGAGGACACCACCGCCGTCTTTTACATTAGACGTCTAAGCGGTTATTTTTGTAGTCAAAAAATCAAAGAAATTAAGTTAGATCAAATTCAAATTTATCGCAAATTGTAGATTTGGGTTAGCCAGAGTCTAAAATTTAACTCCGTAAAAGTCCAAATTTAGCTCGAGAATGTGCCTAAAATTTTGCTTCCATTACGCTTGCTTCGTATTTTTACCGTTCATGATTAGTTATAAACGAAACATAAAGTTTTTTGTCTCCACCATGTTCTAAACTCGGTAAGTAGGTTTACGCCATTAGATTTATACCACTTAAAAACAGGCTATTTCGTAAGATGCGGAGTGAAAATATGCCCCCTGATATACCCAAAAGCCAAAGCCTTGCCGCCTTTTATTAGCGATATTTCGTAGCTCGGTAAAAAGATATTTAGATAAGTCTCGCCGTAAAAATAAGAAAAACTAATCGCTGTAATGAGTATTGTCGCGCCCGTAGCTATTAGCAGTGAATTTACCTTCATTTGCATAAACCCGAATTTAAATGAGCCTATCTCATGTAAGCTCCAATGCAAAAGCCAGATAAAAGGAAATAAAAACGCAAGTAAAAACAAGATCGCGTACCATAAAAAGCAGCCTTGGAGGCAAATTTGCCAAGCTCTCGCTTTTGCATAAATTTAAGACGTATCGTGCGTATCAAAGCTATATCTTTTAGAGGTTTTGCTGATGTGCTCAAATATCATCAAAATAAAGACGAACATTATCAAAAGTTCCGCCAACATGGATGCCGAGTACGAGTCGCCCATGTCAAACCATAGCTTAAAATACCCGCGCTAAAAGTTTCTACGCCGTAATATGCAGCCGTGCCGCAGTCGCTAAGCGTATTCATGAGCGCCAGCATAGCTTCGCCTGCGATAGCGGGGCGAGGCAGAAATATCGTTATTGACTGTCCTATAAACGAAGTTTTAACAAGTATATAAAATGTATGGATAAAGCGACAACGAAAGCATGAAAATCGCTCCGTAGATATCCATAAACTCCAGCCTAAAACCGAAAATTTGATGAAAATATCCGCCGTAATCTATAATCTCGACGTAGCAGAAGCTAAATATATATAGAAATCGCAAACGGAAGGATGAGGGGCATAGTCAAAGAATTTTGAGAGCGCGAAGCGGTAGTTTGTCGCTAGTCACGCCGAAATACGGCGATAACCAGACTAAGACCAAAATGCTTGCCTCGACGACAAAAGTACCTTGAATATATCTCATAAAAAGATATTTAAAAAGTACTCGAGCAAATAAGTAGCCATCCAAAGCATTTCAAAAATATGCTAAAATAGGGTTCAAAACTATAAGGACGATAAAAGTCGCCCCGAATTTGCTTTCATTATTTCTAGCCGGATACGTCGTAAATTTTAATAGCCTTTCGTGTTTTACATGATTTTACAAGGCGGAGCGGAGTCTTCTTTAAAATCGCTAAAGCTTTTTAAAATGTTGTCGGCTCGACCTCTACGCCGATCGGATTCTCGAAATTTATACTCGCGAATATCTTTCGTGCGCTTCAAGGCTTATCGTAAACTTCATAAATTTAACGGCGTTTTTTATTTTAGCAGCCTTTACGTTTTCGGTTTTTGAAGATGTTGGTAAGGAGCCTGCCGGTAAGCGTCAGCCGTTACGTCGCTCTCGCCTGCGTAAACAGCATTAGCTTGACCTCTGTGCCGTCTTTTGGATCGCAGGCTAGATTTTACGCGCTATCCCGCTTATTTAGTAGCAGCACCTGTGCCGCCGGCCTCGATGATAGCGGCTAGTAGCGTTGCTATACGAAGCCGTCGTACTTCCGATTAGCGATTTGTTTAGCTTGGATTTTGTTAAATTATCGCAGTCTTTGGATGCCCGTTTTGAGTTGCCTATGCGGTAAATAAAAAGCTTGAAACAAGCTAAGCGCGAAATTTTTTGTTTTTATCCTTTGTATTGGCGTATGTTTCGCAATTACAATATTGAGTATTTAAGAATAATATTAATTATTTAACATAATAAATTTACGAAAATTATTTTATTAAAATCGCCCAGCTTATAAAACAAAGCTTTTTTAAAGATATACATGGTTAAAATTCCCGCAAATTTTTAAGGAGAATTAAATGAAAAAAGGACTAATTTTTATGAGTATTTTGCCTCTTGCGGCTTTCGCTAAAATACAAACCGTCGAAGTAACGCCCGAAATAATTAAGAATTACGAACAGATAGTCGATATTCGCACGCTTGCCGAGTGGGAAGATAGCGGTATAATAGACGGTGCGAAAACCGTTACGTTCGATTCTAGCGATAAGCAAAAATTTTTAGAAGAACTTAGTAAAAGCGTAGACTTTAAAAAGCCGGTCGCTTTAATTTGTAGAAGCGGCAGACGAAGCGCTGCGGCAGCTGCGGCAATAGATGCGCCCGAGCTAAATATAATAAATCTCGACGGCGGTATGAGTCGTTTGATAGATCAAGGCTATAAAACCGTCCCTTATAAAAAATAAATTTTACCGCCGAGTCGAAAACTCGGCCGAATTCGTATCGCTTTTATGCGCATCGCTTTCTTAAAGCGCGCCATTAATCTTTGAAAAATAATTCCGGCTTTAATCTAAGCAAAGCCGCAAAAGCGTATAAAACGCTTTGCTCCCTGATATAATTTCTATTCCCTTTTAAATTTAACCTCTCTACGACGCTTTTGCCGTTTTTGGCTAAAACGCCGACGTATACCGTTCCGACCGGTTTTGTTTCGCTGCCTCCGTCGGGACCCGCGATACCGCTTATAGCCAGCACAAAATCGGCTCCGGAAGCGCTTACGGCTCCGCTAAGCATAGCCCTTACGCACTCTTCGCTAACCGCGCCGTAAGTTCGCAAAATCTCCTCGTCTACGCCCAGCCAGTCTCTTTTTATATCGTTAGCGTATGTTACCAGCGAGCCGTCAAATGCCGCCGAAATGCCCGAGAAAGAGCCGAATTTCGCTGCGGCGAGTCCGGCGGTACAAGACTCGGCAAAAGTAACTTTTAGATTATTTTCGATCAGCGTTTTTGCTATAAATTCGATTATATCTTTGCCTATAATTAATTTTTGCGAGAATAAATTTTTAACCCCTTGCATAAAGCCTTGAATTTGTCCGAATTTATTTTCTTCGGCTTTTAAAAGTACGATGTTTTCTATTAAGTTGGAAGCGTGAATCCTGACGTCGTAGGTCTTAGCTAGCGGATCGAGTAAAATTCTGCCGCTTTCTTCATCTAAATCGACGAGGCAAAAATACTCGAAATTTTTTTCCGCTTTTATTTTAATTTCCGGTATTTTTCGGGTAGGCTCGCAAAGGAGCAAATTTACATCGCAGTCGTTTATTCTTAGCAAAAAACCGCCTCCGATATATGCATGAGCCTTAACGGGCGCCAGCATTTCGCCGTTTTTAAGCTCTAGGCTATCGCCGCTAAGCGTTGCTAAAATTTTAGCCGCAACCGCATAGTTTTTTAGCGACGCGAATATACAAAGAGAATCAAAGCCGATAGATAAATTTTCTATTGCAAAAGGCAGATCTTTATCGTTTTTGCCGATAAATCTAAACTCGCCCAACTCGCCGAAATGCTCTTTGTAGGAGTTAAACGCGTAGTCTAAAAACTGCGAATTAATGCCTATATCTTCGCCGATTATCAAAAGCGCATTTTTCATTTTTATTTCCTCGCTAAAATCAAAGTAGTATCCGTGAAATTATAGCTTAAAGTTGCGTTTTTTCAGTGGTATTTAATCGCCGCTTTGATAAAATTCGCCAATTTTACTTCAAGGTTTATTTTATGGACTACAAAGACACTCTGCTACTCCCAAACACGGAATTTCCCATGCGCGGCAACCTGCCGGAAAACGAACCCAAACGCTTAAAATCGTGGTTTGAAGATAGAAAAATCTACGAAAAAATGAAAGCTAAAAGGCAAAAAGCCGCTAAAAGCTTCACTCTGCACGACGGCCCTCCATACGCCAACGGCAACATCCACATAGGACACGCGCTAAACAAAACCCTAAAAGACATCATCGCAAAAACGCACTATTTCTTCGGCGAAAACGTGAGATTTACGCCTGGCTGGGACTGCCACGGGTTACCGATCGAGCAGCAAGTCGAGGTAAAACTGGGCGATAAGAAAAAAAGCCTCAGCAAAACGCAAATCCGCGAGCTTTGCCGAGAACATGCCAGAGAATTTATCGGCGTGCAAAAGGAGAGCTTTAAACAGCTAGGCGTCGCCAGCGACTGGAACGACCCATATCTAACGATGAAATTTAAATTTGAAGCCGAAATTTACAAAACGCTTTGCAAAGTCGCCAAACGCGGACTTTTGATCGAGCGAAGCAAGCCGGTGTACTGGAGCTGGGCGGCTAAAAGCGCTCTAGCTGAAGCCGAGGTTGAGTACGAGGATAAAGAGGACTACAGCATCTACGTCGCGTTTAAGCTAGGCGAAGAAGCCGCGGCTAAAATAGGCGCAAAAGACGCTCGCGCGGTTATCTGGACGACCACGCCTTGGACGCTACCGGCAAACCAAGCCATCTCGCTAAGCCCTAGCGAAATTTACGTTTTAACGTCTGAAAATTTGATATTTGCCAAAGAGATGCTTGGCGAGCTGGAAAAAGAAGGGCTAACTAAGGGCGAAATTTTAAAAGAATTCGCCGCGGCCGAGCTTGAAAACCTGCACGCTATAAATCCGCTAAACGGCAGAAAATCGCTATTTATCCTAGGCGATCACGTCACGATGGACGGCGGTACGGGTCTAGTGCACACCGCTCCCGGTCACGGCGAAGACGACTACCACGTGGGCCTAAAATACGGCATCGAAGCCATCATGCCGGTTGATGAAGGCGGATTATACGACGAGACGCTAAAGGCGAAAAAATTATTTCCCGAGGACGTAGTAGACGAGCTAATCGGCATGCATATCTTTAAAGCCAACGAGAAAATTTTAGAGCTTCTAGGCTCAAATTTGCTAAAAGCGAGTAAATTTGTCCACTCCTATCCGTTTTGCTGGAGGACGCATAAGCCCGTTATCTACCGCGCTACCAAGCAGTGGTTTATCGCCATGGATGAGCCGAAAATCGAGGGCAAAACGCTACGAGAAGTCGCGCTAAAAGAGCTTGAAAACGTCAAATTTTACCCTGCAAGCGGCGTAAAAAGGATAGGCTCGATGATAGAAAATCGTCCCGACTGGTGTATCTCGCGCCAACGCGACTGGGGCGTGCCGATAGCGTTTTTTAGACGCAAGGATACTAAAGAGCCGATATTTGACGATGAAATTTTAGATAACGTCGCGGCGATATTTGAGCAAAAAGGCGCGGACGCGTGGTGGAATAGCGAGATAAAGGATCTATTGCCGGCAAACTGCAAATACGACCCGCAAAATTTAGAAAAAGTAATGGACATCCTCGACGTCTGGTTTGACAGCGGCTCGACGTGGGCTGCGGTGCTAAAAAGCGGCGACTACGATGCAGGTAGCTATCCTGCGGATATGTATCTAGAGGGTAGCGATCAGCACAGAGGCTGGTTCCAAAGCTCGCTACTGCTAAGCTGCGCCGCACAAGGAAGAGCGCCGTATAGAAGCGTACTCACGCACGGCTTTACCGTCGATGAAAACGGTCAAAAGATGAGTAAGAGCAAGGGCAACGTCGTGGCTCCGGCGGACGTAGCTAAAACCTACGGCGTGGAAATTTTACGCCTTTGGGTTGCGCTTAGCGACTACTCAAGCGACCTAAAAATCAGCGAAAACATCCTAAAACAAGTAAGCGAACAATACCGAAAAATACGCAATACTATAAGATTTCTACTAGCCAACGTAAACGATCTAGAAGATATCGAAACGTCAAATTTCAATATCCTAGACCGCTGGATACTAAGCCGCGCGAAAAAAGCATTCGACGAGGCCGAAGCGGCGTTTAGAAACTACGACTTTTCAAAGGGCTTTAGCCTGCTGATGAATTTCTTAAGCGCGGATTTAAGCGGCATATATCTTGATATCTGTAAAGACCGCCTATACTGCGACGCCAAAGACAGCGATACGCGCCGCTCGGCTCAAAGCGCGATGGCGCTAATCACAAGAGCGCTACTGCCTCTCATCGCTCCGACGCTAACGTACACCGCGGACGAGGCGATGGACTATGCGCCTAAGATCATAAAAAACGGCGCGACCGACGCCTTTGATCTAGAGTACGCGCCGCTAGATTTTGAGTTTAACGTGGACGACGAGCTGCTAGTAGCTAGCCGCGAGAAGTTTTTCGAGCTAATCGACGTACTCAAAAAAGACAAAAAGATAAAATCGACCTTAGAGCTAGTGTTACAAACCAGCTCAAATTTGATCCTAAGCGAAGATATAAACGAGATCAGCGACTGGTATATGGTTAGCGACGTCCAAAGCTTAGACGGCAGCGACGGCCTAGCCGAATTTGACATCGGAAACGATAAATTTAAGCTTGTTCTATCAAAACGCTTCAAATGCCCGAGATGCTGGAAATTTACCGCTAAGCACGACGGCGAAACCTGCCCTAGATGCGAAAAGGCGCTAAATGCTCTCTGAGCCTGTTAGCTTTGGCTTCATAGCGGCGACCATCGCGGCCATCCTCGCGGTTACGGCCGTAGGCATCGTAGCGGTAAATAAATTTAAGGATAAAAAATGATAACTCTAAAGCAAGCTCTAAAGCTAAGCGCCGGCGAAGTAGCCGAGCTTAGAAACGAGCTAGAAAAGAAAATTTTCGCGGATAGGGAGCTTGGCGCTTACGTAGAGCAGCTGGCAAATTTGCCGCTTGACAAACTGGGCGCGGGCGTGCCGATCGCCATCAAAGACAACATCCAGGTAAAAGGCTGGAGCGTAACGTGCGCGTCTAAAATTTTACAAGGATACGTCGCGCCTTATAACGCGACCGTCGTCAAAAAGCTGCTAGCCTCAGGCTTAGCACCGTTTGGCCGTACGAATATGGACGAATTTGCCATGGGAAGCACGACCGAGAGCAGTTACTACGGCAAAACGCTAAATCCCCTAAACCGCGAGAGAGTGCCGGGCGGCAGCTCGGGCGGCTCGGCGGCTGCAGTAGCGGCGGGGCTAGCGGTTGCAGCCCTTGGCAGCGATACGGGCGGCTCGATACGCCAGCCTGCGGCATTTTGCGGATGCGTCGGGCTAAAGCCCACCTACGGGCGCGTTAGCCGCTACGGTCTTGGCGCCTACTCCAGCTCGCTCGATCAAATCGGCCCTATAGCGCAAAACGTAGAAGACGCCGCGATCCTATACGACATCATCGCAGGCCACGACGACAAAGACAGCACGAGCGCGGATGTAAAATTTGAAAGCGTCGCAGACAAACTAGACGCAAACAAAAAGCTCACGATCTGCGTAATCGAAAACTACGTAAACGAAGCCTCGGAGGAGACTAAAAAAGCGCTTTTAAAAGCGGTCGATATTTTAAAATCCGCAGGCCATAAAATAATCTATAAAAATTTAGAAAATTCAAAATGCGATATCGCAACCTACTACATCATCGCCACCGCCGAAGCCAGCGCGAATCTCAGCCGCTACGACGGAGTGAGATACGGACGCAGGGCAGAGGCTAAAAATTTAAAAGAACTTTACGTAAATTCACGCTCGGAGGGCTTTGGCGAAGAGGTGAAAAGACGAATCCTACTAGGCACTTTCGTGCTTAGTAGCGGTTATTACGACGCGTATTACATCAAAGCGCAAAAAGCTCGAGCCTACGCTAAAGCCAAATACGAGCGAATTTTGAGCGAATGCGACCTCATTTTTATGCCCGTCGCCCCTCGCACGGCGTATAAATTCGGCGATCTAAAAGACCCGCTAGAGGCCTATTTATCGGATATTTACACGATCAGCGTAAATTTAGCCGGCTTACCCGCCATTTCGGTTCCGGTGGCTAAGGATGCGGACGGACTAAACGTCTCGGCTCAGCTCATCGCCAAAGCGTGGGACGAAAAAACGCTGTTAGAGGGCGCTCTTAGCCTTGAAAATTTAATAAAAGGATAAAATATGAAGATAATTAAGCGAGCTTTGACCTTCGAGGATGTTCTTTTGGTGCCTCAGTATTCTGAAATTTTGCCTAAAGAGGTCGATATAAAAACAATGTTTAGTAAAAACGTCTCGCTAAACATCCCTCTCGTCTCAGCCGCGATGGATACGGTAACCGAGCATAGAGCAGCTATCATGATGGCGCGTCTGGGCGGTCTTGGCGTCATACACAAAAATATGGACGTCGCATCGCAGGTGCACGAAGTACGCCGCGTCAAAAAAAGCGAGAGCGGCGTGATCTTCGATCCGATCTCCGTTAGCCCCGATGCTACCGTAGGCGAGGCGCTTGATCTCATGGCCGACCTTCATATCTCGGGCGTTCCGGTCGTGGATGAGAATAAAATTTTAATCGGCATTCTTACCAACCGCGATTTGCGCTTTGAGACAAACAGAGGTACTCCCGTAAAAGATAGGATGACTAAAGCCCCGCTCATCACGGCTCCAAAAGGCTGCACGTTAGACGAAGCGGAGAAAATTTTCCACTCAAACCGCGTAGAAAAGCTCCCCATCATCGATAAAGACGGACGCTTAGAGGGTCTCATAACCATAAAAGACCTAAAAAAGCGAAAAGAGTATCCAAACGCCAACAAAGATAAGCTAGGCCGTCTAAGAGCCGCCGCAGCCATCGGAGTGGGACACTTCGAGAGAGCTCGCGCTCTTACCGAAGCCGGCGTAGACGTCATCGTCATCGACTCCGCGCACGGACACTCAAAGGGCATTATCGACACTCTAAAATGGGTCAAGGCGAATTTAAACGTAGACGTCGTAGTCGGCAACATCGCGAACCCAGCCGCCGTTAAAGACCTAGCGCAAGCCGGCGCTGACGGTATAAAAGTAGGCATAGGACCCGGCTCTATCTGCACCACTCGTATAGTCGCAGGCGTAGGCGTACCGCAAATTTCAGCCATCGACGACTGTGCAACGCAGGCTAAAAAATACGGCATCCCGGTTATCGCAGACGGCGGCATAAAATACTCCGGCGACCTAGCTAAAGCCCTAGCCGCCGGCGCTAGCTGCATCATGGTCGGTAGCCTATTAGCAGGCTGCGACGAGAGTCCCGGAGAGATGATAACATTCCAAGGACGCCAGTATAAAACCTACCGCGGCATGGGTAGCATCGGCGCGATGACCAAAGGCAGCAGCGATAGGTATTTTCAAGAAGGCACTGCGCAAGACAAACTCGTACCCGAGGGTATCGAAGGCCGCGTGCCGTATGCGGGCTCTATAAAAGACGTCGTGCATCAGATGGTAGGCGGCTTGCGAAGCTCGATGGGTTACGTGGGCGCAAAGGATATCGCGGACTTTCAAGAAAGAGCCGAGTTTGTGGAGATCACGAGCGCAGGACTAAAAGAGAGCCACGTCCACGACGTAGTAATCACGCAAGAAGCCCCTAACTACAAAGTCAATTAGTGCTAAATTTAAAAACCGGCAAAGTAAAATTTAATGAGCCGCTTTATCTCGAAAGCGGCCGAATTTTACCCGAATTTGAACTCGCTTACGAAACTTACGGCGAGCTAAACGAGCATAAAAGCAACGTCATAGTCGTATGTCACGCGCTAACGGGCAGCCACCACGCCGCAGGCAGATACGAAAACGAGCAGAAATTCGGCTGGTGGGACGCGCTAGTGGGCGAGGGTAAGGGCATAGATACGAGCAAATTTTTCGTCATCTGCGTAAACATCCTCG
>CAUQJW010000004.1:0-31572 GCA_963518485.1 uncultured Campylobacter sp. | reverse complement strand
TTAAAAGTGGTTCCTTAAATCGTGAGCTGGAATTATACAAGGGGGAAGCTTAAAATGGGCTTACAATAGACCCCAAAAATCAAATAAATTTATGCTTTAAAGTTAATCTTTCTGTAAAATCTATCTTTTAAGTCTATTTTATTCATATTTTTCTCGCCGTTTAAAAAATCATTCATAAATTTAACGTTAAGGATATCGCCTGCGTCCATAAGCCTTCCGTCTAGCATACGAAGCAAGATTTTATCGCGGCTAAGACCCTTTGCCATATCTACGCCGACTTCTTTTAGATCGCGCAAATTTTTACCGACGCTCTCGCTAACCTTAGTAGAAGGCGCTTTTACCTTTATATCGTTATCCGGCTTTATAGGCTCTAGCAGCGCGTTTTTACCGGTTACTTTACCCGTATCGGTAAAAAGCCTAGTCACGACCAGCTCGCGTCCGCTGTCGAATTTTAACGTTATCGAACCGTTTTCGTTTAGTTTCATAGCTATAACGCTATCGGAGTCTCTTAGCTTCGTCGCCGCCCTTTTATCGTCGGCTTGGAACTCTCTTTTTACTATATTCATATTCGCGACGCTAAATTTTAATCCCGTAGCCTTTTCGAATTCTTTCTCCATCGCTATCATTTTGGGACTTTTTACGTTTTTTAAAGAGCTTATCAACCTACCGCTATTTTCGACGCCATAGGCCTTTATATAGTTTATTAGGCTATTTACTCGATCTTCGTTAGCCTGCGATTCTTTTTGATAGTCGTCGTAAAATTTATAAAAACTCGTTCGCTGAAATTTTACGTACGAGAAATCACCTTCTAGCCCTTTTTCGGCTTGGATTATCGGATTAAATTCGCTTAGTCTTAAGTTATTATCGAATCCCGCTTTTAAATAAGCGAAATTTTTAAACGAGCTATTTTTGTTAAAAACGTTATTTTTTCGCAAATCGACCCAGCCGTCTTTATTCGCAAAGGACTCGAAAAAATATTTTACGTCGTCCTTGCTCATCTCTTTATATCGATATTCGGCCTTAAAAAGCGTATAAGGATTGCTCGCGTATTCCGTTATCCTATAGTCAAAATCGCTTTTGTCGATAAATTGCGGATTATTTTTATTAAATTTTCGTTGTTCTTCGTTAAACGCGTCTATATCGTTCATATTGTGATTTACTACTTTTTCTTTTATAAACTTTTTAAGATCTACTTCGCTAACCAAGTCGCTCAAATTTACTATTTTTTCGTTGCCGTCCTTATCGTATCCGCGCGCTTTTAGCTTGGTAAAATACTCGTCGCGATCGTCCACCAAACCGTCGCCGTTACTATCGAAATTAAAAAACGTTGCATTACTTTCGAATTTTACTATACCCGACTCATCGCCGCCGTGCATATCTAATAAAATTTCGACTTCTCCGTAAGGCGTTTGCAAATACTTTGATTCGGCGTAATCGTTTAGATTTCGCTCCTTGGTATTTTTTGCCGCCATATAGTGAAGCTTGCTCTTTTTAGAACCGTCGCTAATATCGTAATATACGTCGAATTCTTTATCTAAAATGCCGCCGAAATACCTACTTCCGCCGTCCATAGATCCGGAAAGCAGTACCGGGCGATCAAACGGCGAACTTAAATTTCCCCCGCTCGAGCCGCTGCTTATTACTTGATATTTTGCGTAAAAATCTCCGCTATGCTCAAAGCTTTTAATTTCGCTTATTTTATCTACCGATACGCCGGAAGCTATCGCGTTTGCGTTAGATTTTATTAAATTCTTCGCCGTTTTTTCGATTAGTCTGCGCCTATTTTCGTATTCGCTAAAGCCCATAGATACGCTGCCGACAGTTATCTGAGTATCGGTTTGCGACGCTTTATACAAAGACTGTGCGTAAGGTTTTAAATCGTAAATGCTAATAGTAGAGCCGATAGTCATTGCGATCCTTTTTATTTTATAACGACTATATCGGCTAAATTTAAAAAATGTTTATATTAAAATTAATTACTTCGTCGCCGCGATAAGTTCGATCTCGACCAAACCGCCCTTTGGCAGCGTTTTTACAGCAACCGTGCTGCGGGCCGGATAGGGCTCTTTAAAAAAATCGGCGTAAATTTCGTTTACCGCCGCAAAGTCCGCGATATCTGCTAGAAAAATCGTCGTTTTTACCACGTTTTCAAAGCCAAGCCCCGCTTTGCTCAAAATCGCTTGCAAATTTTGGAGCGATCTTTGCGCCTGCGATTTTACGTCCGCGCCCGCAAATTCGCCGCTAGTAGTCACGCCTAGCTGCCCGGAAATAAACAAAAATCCGTTAGCCGCGATCGCTTGCGAATACGGTCCGATCGCTTGCGGGGCGTCTTTTGTAGAGATAACCTTTTTCATTTTCGTCCTTTGTAAAAATTTTCGCGAATATTAGCAGTTTAGCGCCGAATTTGCAAATTTAGCTATAATTTCCCGTAAAAAGGCGCTAAAAATATGAAAATCACCCTTGCTCCAAACGAGTTTTTAGACGATTACGTTCTTGGCTGCGAATTTGCGAAAAACGCCGAAATCTCGGGCAACGCGTATCTGTTTTGGAGCGGCGCGATCTGCGCTAAATTTGAAAACTCGCGCACCGTTTTTCTGCATAAAAAAAGCATCCCCGCGCGATTTTGCGAGGCGGCCGCGCGCTGCAGCGACCTAGCCGGACTAACGCTCACGTCGGCGTTTTGCTCGTTTACGACGCTAGCGCCCTCGCATCTAGTCGCCAAAAACGGCTCCAAACTCTATCCGCTTTTTGATCTACGCGAAATTTGCGGGATAAAATTTATAAATTTAAAGAAATTTTACGACGATTTCGGGCTTGACTACGGCTATAGAATTTACATCGAAAAGTGCTCGTTTTTCTCGCCCGAACCGCTTGAAAAGCGCATAAAGCTAACAGAAACGATGTGCCTGGGGTATTATTAAGCCGCGTAAATTTAGGCTTTTTGGCTTGCAAATTTAGCTAAATTTAGCCGTAAAACCCAGGCTCAAATTTAATCCGCGCGGAGCGAAGCGATAAATTTAAAGCTAAATTTACGCGCTAAATTTAACGAGCTTCCTATCCTGCCGCGTTTTGCTTATCTTGTTCGGTTACGGACGTGAGTTTAGAAAGACGCTTGCCGAGGAATCTTTTCGCATCGTCCACGATAGAATAAACAGTCGGCACGAAAACGAGGCTAAGCAGCGTAGAAACGGCTAGTCCGCAAATCACGGCTACCGACATCGTCGCGCGAAACTCCGCGCCAGAGCCGCTAGCAAACACCGCAGGCGCCATGCCGGCGATCATCGCTATCGTAGTCATCACGATAGGCCGCGCACGCTCAGCGCCAGAGCTTAACAAGGCCTGCCTGACGCCGCTTCCGCGCAAACGCTTTTCGATGACGAAATCAACGAGCAAGATCGAGTTTTTGCCCACGATAGCCATGAGCATCAAGATGCCGATGACGGCGGATAGATCAAGCGCGCCGCCGTAAAGTAGCAGACCGCCCGCCGCGCCGCCGATAGAAAGCGGAAGCGCGATAAATATCGTAGCGGGCTGCAAAAAATCGCGAAAAAGCACGACCAAAACCAGCAAAAACATCGTCACGCCAAAGCCCAGCGCGATACCGAACTGCTCAAACATTTCGCTCATATACTCGCTATCGCCGTACTCGGGCGACGAGATGCCAGAGGGCAAGTTTTTCATCGCGGGCAGCGCGTAAATTTGCTCCAAAACCTCGCCTACGGTAAATCCTGGCTGCAAATCGGCCTCGAGCGCGATCTTGCGGCGTTTATCAAACCTCTCTATGCTAGCAGCGCCTTGCGAATAAGAGATTTGAGCTACGCTTGAGAGCGGCACGGCCGTCCCCGCCGCGCTTTGGACGTAAATTTTACGCAGGACTTCAAGGTCGTTTCTAGCGTCCTCCTCTAGGCTCACGCGGATAGGCACTTGGCGGTCGGGTAGGTCAAATTTCGCCGACGCCGCGTCCGTGTCGCCTACGGTAGCGATACGCAAAGCTTCGCCAACGGTCTGATGGCTCACGCCTAGCCTCGCGGCCTCTTTTTTGATTAAATTTACGCGGATTTCGGGCTTTTGCAAAGGCTCGTTTACTTGAGCGTTTTTCGCGCCGGCAACTCCGCTCATTTGGGATTTTATCAGCGCGGCGGTTTTAGAGAGCGCGTCCGCGTCCTCGCCGGTTAAGATTACCGAGATATCGCGCGCGGCCATATCGTTAGCGAAGGCAAATCTCATATCGCTAAATTTAGCCAGCTCCGCCCGCAGCTCGTCTTCAAACCGCTTTTGCGTAACGCCGCGCTGCTTGTGCGGTTTTAGCGCGATTAGCAGCTCGCCCTTGTGCGTTTCGCCGCCGCCCCCGGCTATAGCAAA
The DNA here is from genome assembly GCA_963518485.1 of uncultured Campylobacter sp. Taxonomy (GTDB): domain Bacteria; phylum Campylobacterota; class Campylobacteria; order Campylobacterales; family Campylobacteraceae; genus Campylobacter_A. The sequence continues at coordinate 27,210 of CAUQJW010000004.1, read as the reverse complement.
AACGGACTGCACGGCCGGGTTTTGCTTAACGACGCGGGTTAAATTTAGCAGCCTCTCGTCGGTCTGCTCTAGCGTAGAGCCGGGAGCTAGCGTGATATTTACGCTGCTTCTGCCCGAGTCGCTTTGAGGCAAAAACCCCGTCGGCAAAAGCGGAATTAGCGCAAAGGATCCCAGCAGCAGCAAAAAGCCGATAAAAAGCGTAAATTTACGGTGATCTAGCGTGAAAGTTAGCAAATTTAGATAGGCAGCCTTTAGCTTGCCCGCTTCGCGCTCCTCTTTAGCCTCGGGTTTTAGGACGTAGGCCGCTAGCAGCGGAGTGGCTAAGCGCGCCACTAAGAGCGAAGCTAAAACCGCCGCCGCTACGGTTATGCCAAACTGCCTAAAGTACTGCCCGATGCCCCCGCCGATAAAGCTAACGGGCAAAAATATCGCCACTATCGTTAGCGTAATGGCAACCACCGCAAAGCCGATATCATCAGCCGCGTCTATGGCGGCTTGATACGGGCGTTTGCCTAGAGCTAGGTGTTTTTTGATATTTTCTATCTCCACGATCGCATCGTCTACGAGTATGCCGATAACTAGCATGAGAGCTAACAGGGTGATGCCGTTTAGCGTGTAATCCAGCAGATAAAGCGCCGCAAACGTCGGCAAGATCGAAAGAGGCAGCGACACGGCCGCCACCAGAGTCGCTCTCGCGTCTCGCAAGAAAACAAACACGACCAAAACCGTCAGTATCGCGCCCTCGGCTAGCATCCAGATCGTTTGGTCGTAGCTTTGCTTAGTCTCGTCTGCCGAAGTGTATATCTCGTCTATCTTTACTTCTGCATGCTCTACGGTAAATTTAGCCAGCTCCTCCTTGATCTTTTGCATCACGACCGTATCGCTGGCGCCTTTTGAGCGCGAGACGCTAAATCCCGCCGTCTCCAGCCCGTCCATTCTAGAGCGCGACCTAGGTTCGGCATGCGAGTCCTTCACGCGAGCGATATCGCCCAGACGGACGCTACCGCCGCCCTCCAGTTGGATGGGGGTATCTGCTAGCTCCTCGATACTCTTTGCGCCGCCCGTTACGCGCAGGCTGTTTTCCGCACCGTCTAAAACGGTCCTGCCCGCGGGCAAATCGGCGTTATTTTGCGCGAGCTGCTTGTCAATATAAGCAGCGTCTATCTTTAGCGAGCTAAGCGAGGCGGGGTCTAAAAGCACCCTAATCTCGCGCGTAACGCCGCCTAGGCGCTTTACCTGCTGAACGCCCGGGATCGCTAGCAGCTGCCTTTTTATCTCGTTATCTATAAGGCGCGATATCTCGCTTTGGTCTAAATTTACGCTTCCTACCGAATAAAACGCGAGCGCGCCGCCCTCGACGTCCACGCGCTCTACTAGCGGCGTATCGATGCCGGCCGGTAGTTCGTCTCTGATCTGCGAGATAGCGTTTCGCACGTCGTTTACGGCTCTATCGACGTCCGTCTCGATAGCAAACTCCACCGTCGTAGCCGAGCTGCCCTCGGAGATCGTAGAGCTAACGTGCCTCACGTCCGCCAGCCCGCTCACGGCGTCTTCGATGCGTCTAGTAGTCGAGCTTTCCAGCTGAGTAGGCGACGCGCCGGTCTGCGTGACCGTGACGCTAACGATAGGGAAATTTACATTTGGGTTCGCGTTTATCGGTAGGCGTAAAAACGACGCTACGCCGCCTAAACTAAGCGCGATAAAAAACACGATAATAGGGATAGGATGGCGGATCGCCCAAGACGAAATTTTCACTCCGCGCCCCTTTGCGCCGCTTCGCCGTCGTTTACCAGCGCGGCGGCTTTTAACGCGACCTCATCGTCCTCGCTAACGCCCGAAATCACCTGCACTAGCCCGTTTACTCTAAGTCCGATTTGGATTTTTCGCTTCTGCGCCTTGCCGTCTTTTATTAGCGTCGCAAACGCGCCCGCCTCCGTAAACGAAACCGCCTGCACAGGCAGCGCTAACGCGCTAAATTCGGGCAGGTCGATGACGACCTTGGCGTACGAACCGATAAATTTAGCCCCGCCGTCTAGCGAAATTTTGACCTTACCTAGGCGCGAGCTCGTATCCACGACAACAGGCACCAGCCGTACCTTGCCGTTTACGGCCTCTTTTACGCCGTAAATTTGAGCCTGCGCGCTCATACCGACTTTTATCTGCGCAAGCTCCTTAGCGTCCGCGTCCGCAGATAGCTCGATGACGCCGTCTTTTGCGATGTTAAACAAAGCCTCGCCGCTAGTTAGCGCGCCGATTTGGGCTTTTTTGGCCGTCACGACGCCGCTAACGGGCGCTATCACGCTAGCTTTGCCGAGCTGGTCTTTAGCTTCCACGATCTGCGCGTCTATCTGCGAAATTTGGGCTTTTGCGGAGTTTAGGGTCGCTCTAGCGCTTGCTTCTTTTGCGTTTACTTGTTCGAGCTCTTGCGAGCTAATAGCCTTTTTTGCGGCCAAGTCTTTAGCTCGCTTTAGCACGGAACTAGCCTCGCTAAAAGCGGCCTTAGCGGAGTTTAAATTTTGCTTTGCGGCCTCAAGCACGGCGGTTTGCTGGTCAAATTTCGCTTTTACGCCGGCATTATCTAGCAGGGCTAAAATTTGCCCCTTTTGCACGTTTTCGCCAGCTTCGGCTAAGACCTGGGCGATTTGTTGGCCTTGCAGCGCCGAGCCTACGGCAACGTCGTCTTTAGCGACCAGCTCGCCGTGTAAATTGAGCTTTGGGCTAAATTTTGCAATCTTGGGCGAGACTACCGTGAGCTTTATGGCTTCGTCGCTTTGATTTTGCCTAGCATCCGAATTTTTGCCGTCTTGGCTGACGTTTGATTTGCTAGCGTCGCCGTCTTTTACGCCCGCTTGAGCCGTTTGCTTGTTTTGCGGCGGCGTTTCTCGCTCCGATTTATTTTCTTGCGCCGATTTATTTTCCTGCGCCGCCGCCGTTTGTTGCGCGGTCAAAATCAGCGCAAACGATAAAAAACATGCCTTTAAATTTTTGCCGAATTTCATAAAATTTTTCCTTGGAATTAGTCTTAAGATTTATCATATTAGCAAAATTTAGGACTAAAAGTCAATCCTAAAACCTTGAAAATATTTTGGGATTTTACTAAAATTCGCCCAAAAATAAAAAAGGAAAACGATGTATAACTTTGACGACCTAGGCAAAAAAATCAGCGAGATTAACGAGCGTATAGACGCGCTGATCGCTAAAACAGGGCTTAGCTACAGCGAATTTGCGGTGCTTTATACGCTAGCAAAAGACGGCCGCTCGACGCAAAAAAAGATCAGCGAGGAGTGGGCTATACCAAAGCAAACGGTTTTTAACGTCTGCAAGGATTTTCGCCAAAAAGGGCTAGTGCAGGTAGGCGAGCAAAACGTTGATAAAAGGGAGCGCGCGATGAGCCTCACGCAAAAAGGGCGCGACGCGGTAGACCCTATCGTACGCACTAGCGATGAGCTGGGCGAGCGGGTATTTGCTAGGCTCGGCGAAAAAAACGCCCAGAAGCTATTCTCGCTGCTGGAGCGCTTTTGCGAGATTTGCGACAAAGAGATCGAAAATACGCCAGGTATCCAAACGAAAATTTAAGCTTGCTTGGATTAATCAAGTCGTTTTCGTCGTATATTTTTGCCAAAATGCCAGCAAACGCCTACAAGACCGGAGCTAGCGACAAGTCGCGCGCAAAATACTCTAGCCAAATACGCCATACGCTAACGACGTTCCCCGCTCTTCCTAAATTTACCTACTCGCTTGCCTTTTTTCGTACTCGGCGGCTTAAATTTTACAAATTTATCTAGTAAATTTAATGGAAAAGTCATCTTGCCAAGTTTGCCGCTTAAATTTAATCGGCGACGGCGAAAATACGGCTCAAAATATACAGACGATTTACCAAAGCGCGCAGCGAATTTGCCTGCTGATTTATCTTTGCAAACGCAAGCGGCGCTACTTAAATTTAGCATTTACGGCTTATAAAATCGCCGCAATGCGCCTTAAGACTACGCCAATGTTTAATCTTGCAACCAAAAAAACGAGTAAATTTTGCCCGCTAAATTTTGACGCGTCGCGAAAAAGTAACTTAATAGTTTAAAGCCGTATCCGCAGGTCGATTTCCACCGCCCACTCAAACAAAATTCGCAGAGTCGTATCGCTCAAATGTCGCCACCCTAACGACGACAATCGTCAAATTTATCCGCAAATAGTAAAATTTAACTTTCGTAACATTTTATAAATTTATTTACTTTTTTACCCATTTGTCATAAATTTTTATAGCTTAAATTTTAAAATTAATCAAAAAATATAATACAAAACTCTATAATCGGTAAATTTAAAACCGAAAGGAGAAAAAATGAAACTATTTTCAGCTCTGGCTCTATGCGCAGCGATAATGCTTAGCGCGCAGGCTGCGGAAAAATACAAGATCAAGCTCGCCTCCACGTACGAGAGCAACGTCCCTGTACTAGGCGACGCTCCAAAAAAATTTAAAGAGCTCGTGGAAAAGATGAGCGACGGCCGTATCGAGGTTCGCGTCGATTATCCGTCCAAGCACAAGGCGGCGTTTGCGCTGCTTGATATGGTCAAAAGCTCCCAGTACGACGCGGCTTTCACTGCGAGCTACTTTTATAAGGGCAAGGACGCCAAGCTCATGCTCTTTACGACTGTGCCTTTTGGTATGAACAAGGCCGAGCAAGACGCATGGTACGCGTACGGCGGGGGCAAGGAGCTTGCGCAAAAGGTCTTTAACGAGTACGGCATCGTGACCTTTCACGGCGGAAATTTCGGCATGCAAATGGGCGGCTGGTTTAAAAAAGAGATCAAGAACACGGACGATCTAAAGGGACTAAAACTGCGCATGACTGGGCTTGGCGGCGAGATAATGGCAAAGCTGGGCGTAAACATCAACACGATCCCGATCGGCGAGCTATACATGGCGATGGAGATGAACACGATCGACGCCGTCGAGTGGGTCTGCCCTGCGATCGATATAAATTTCGGCTTTCAAAAGGTGGCTAAATTTTACTACACAGGCTGGCAGGAGCCTGCGAGCGAAAATGAATTTTATATCAACAAAAAGTTCTGGGACAAGCTACCCGCCGACCTCCAAGCTATAGTAGAAACCGCAACCAAGGCCATAGCGGCCGATGTCTACGAGTCGGCGGTCTATCAAAACTCGCTAGTACTTGATAAAATCAAAAGCGAGCATCCGGACGTGAAAATCGCCTCGTTTCCGCCAGAGATCATCGCCGCGCTGCGCAAAGCCACGGACGAGATCCTAGGCGAACTTTCGGCAAAGGACGCGACGTTTAAGGAGATTTTGGACTCGCAAAAGGCCTTTATGAAAAAGGCTAGAGTCTGGACGCAGATCTCCGAAAACAGCTACATAAACAGCACTACGGAGTGATCCCGCTAAATTTAACGAGCCGTCTGGGTAAAATTTGACGGCTCGAAGGCTAGTGCAAATTTAAGATTAACGCCGGTTTGCTAAAATTTAACTCGCAACTTATTACGCCAAACCTAGTCTCGAAAAGAGGAGTAAATTTTAACCCAATAACGCCAAAATCACGCAACCGCCAAATTTAAAAGGAAGGCCATGAAAGTATCTAAATTTTGCCTTTTGGCGATAATTTTTTGCGGACTCGGCGGCGCAAATCTAAGCGCTCAAACGACGAAAGCCGAGCTAATGGAAAAAACGGTAATCGATTTTTACCAAACAAACTACGGCAATGCTAGATACGGCCTAGCGCCTCGGAGTGGCTAACGTCCGAGCTTGACGGGCTGATTTACGATCAGTTCGGCTCTGCGCTGGGACGTCTGAGCGGCATAGAGCGCGTATCGTCCGATCTAGATCCTGGCCCTTTTATAGGCTCGCACGAGATTGAAGAGCTCAAAAACTTTAGTGCAAAAGCGGTCTCAGAGAACGAAGTACGAGTAAAATTTGAGCTATTCGGCGAAAAACGCGATATAACTTTGCGCCTAATTTGCGACAAAGATTGCCTAATCGACGACGTAAAGCTTAGCGATGGAGGCTCGCTAAAGGCTAAGATCAAGAAATCTTTGAAAAAAGCGTATCCGAGCAATTACGGCAAAATTTTTAAAGAGTGAGCGTAAAATTTGAGAGTTTAACGCGCCGTTTGGTTTCAAATTTGCCCATAAAGAGCGGCGCGTAGACCAGGGCGCGAGCTAGCGATAACCCGCGCCGATAAATTTATATTTTTCTATACGGAGCTTGTCCGACTTCGTAGAAGTTATTGCCCTCGCTGTCGATCGCTACGATAGCCGGGAAATCCTCGACCGTAAGCCTTGCGACCGCCTCGGGGCCGAGCTCAGGGTAGGCTAGCACTTCATATTTTTTGATGCTTTGGCTAATCAGCGCGCCTGCTCCGCCGATAGCGACCATGTATACGCAGCCTGATTTTTTCATCGCTTCGACGACGGCCTCGGAGCGGTAGCCCTTGCCTATCATGCCGTTGATGCCCACTTCATTTATCATCGTCGGAGTGTATTTGTCCATGCGTCCGCTAGTAGTCGGTCCCGCAGCACCTATGACGTCGCCTGGTTTTGCGGGGCTTGGTCCTAGGTAGTAGATCGTCTCGCCGGCTAAATTTACGGGCAAGGCCTCGCCGCGAGCCAAAGTCTCGGTTAGCGCCTTGTGTGCGGCGTCGCGAGCCGCGATGATGGTGCCGCTTATTAGCACGTTGTCGCCCGCTTTTAGGCTTTTTACGACATCTTTATCAAACGGCGCGGTTATCTTTTTTACTTCTGACATCTTTTCTCCTTAAATTTCAGCTTCGGCGTGGCGAGCGGCGTGGCAGTTGATGTTGATAGCGACCGGCAGGCCCGCGATGTGGGTCGGATACCACTCGATGTTTACTTTTACCGCGGTCGTATCGCCGCCTAGACCTTGCGGTCCGACGCCCGTTTTACAGGCGAGCTCTAGCAGCTCCTCCTCTAGTTTGGCGTACCTCGGGTCTGGGTTTTTGCTGTCTGCGTCGCGAGCGGCGGCGTATTTTGCCATTAGCGCGGCCTTATCCATCGTGCCGCCTATGCCTACGCCGATCACCATCGGAGGACAGGCGTTTGGACCCGCTAGCTTAACGGCGTCTAGAAATACCTTTTTCACACCCTCTAGGCCGTCTGCGGGTACTAGCATCTTTAGAGCCGATTTGTTCTCGCTGCCAAAGCCTTTTGGAGCCACTTTTATATGGATTTTATCGCCTCTTACTATCCTTACGTTTATGACGGCGGGGGTGTTGTTCGTCGTGTTTTTACGCTCAAAGATCGGGTCGTTTACGACTGATTTGCGCAGATAGCCGCCCACGTAGCCGTCTTTTACGCCCTCGTTTATCGCGTCTTCTAAAAATCCGCCCTCGATATGCACGTCCTGTCCGAGATCGACGAACACGACCGCCATGCCCGTGTCTTGGCAGATCGGCGCGATGCGCTTCTGGGCTAGATCGGCGTTTTGGAGTACCTTGCCTAGGATGTCTTTGCCTATAGGCGAGCTCTCGTTTTCTCTAGCTTTTTCAAAAGCCGCTCTCATATCGGGCGTTACGACGTAACAGGCCTGCTTGCAAAGCTCGCTGACGGTTTTGGAGATTAATTCCGCTTGAACTACTCTCATCTGTCCTCCTGTGTTAAATTTGTTTTATAAATTTCAAAATATAAAATTTAATTTTTATCTCTTGTTAAATTTCGCGAAGTTTATCAAAATAAGCTAAAAAGTTAGATTAAATTTGTGGATTTTGAGAGAGTCTGAGAGAAAAATAGGCTGAAATTTAGCAAGGCAAATTTAAAGCAATGCCGCAAGCTAAAATTTGACGAAACGGCTTAAATTTGAGCTGATTTGCGAACGAAGCGGAGCCTTTCAAATTTAGATCGGTTTAAATTTGAGAAGCTGTCTTCGCGACTCAAATTTTCACGAGCCAAATCCGCTCTCAAATTTACTCAGTCATCGTCCTCTTTTTCTTCGATTTTTCTGCGCACTTTGACGCTAGAGATGCTAGCACCGTCCATCTTGCGCACCTCGTAGTAGCAGTTTTCGTCCTCGATCTTGTCGCCCACGACCGGCAAGCGACCGATGAGATTAAAGACGTATCCGCCGATCGTCAGCTCCTCGGTCTCGTCAGCAAAGCTGATCCCCATCAGTTCTTCGACGCTCTCTAAATTAAAACGCCCCTGAAACTCGTAGATATTTTCGTTAATTTTTTTGTAGTGTGGGTCGGCGTCGTCGTGCTCGTCGTTAAAGTCGCCCAAAATTTCTTCCATGATGTCTTCCATCGTTAGCAAGCCTGCGGTGCCGCCGTATTCATCCACGACTAGAGCAGCGGAGATTTGCTGCTTGTTCATCATCACGAGGATTTTAGATATCGAGAGGTTTTCGGGCACGATGACGAATTTACGCACGATACTGTCAAATTCGCGCTTTTTGTTACCCAGATCGATTTGCAAGATATCTCTGATATGGATCATGCCTAGTATCGCGTCCTTGCTGCCGTCGATGTAGGGATAGCGCGTGTATTTGGAGTCAAAGATCACTTTGATGTTTTCTTCGTAGCTTTTTTGCTTATTTATGCAGACCATATCGCGGCGCGGAGTCATGATCTCTTTGGCGACTGTGTCGGAAAAATCGACCGCATTTTTGATGATCTCGGTCTCAAAGCTATCTAAAACGCCGCCTTTTAGGCTCTCGCCTACGATGATTTTTATTTCCTCTTCGGAGTGGGCTAGCTCGCTCTCTTTGGCAGGTTTGATGCCTAAAATTTTAAGCGAAACGCCGGCTAAGAAATCAAAAGTCTTGATAAGCGGCGAGAAAACCACCCAAAATACATGTAGCGGACGCGCGATGGCAAGGACCGCTTTTTCTGATTTTGCGATGGCGACGGACTTTGGCACTAGCTCGCCTAGCACCACGTGCATGAGCGTGATCAGCGTAAACGCGATCGCAAACGCGACGGTATGGACTAAGATATCGTTTAGATTAAAGTATGTTTTTAGTGGTTCTTCTATCAGCCTAGCGACCGCAGGCTCGCCGATCCAACCAAGAGCTAGCGAACTTAGCGTGATGCCTAGCTGCGTGGCGGAGAGGTACGTATCGAGATTGTTTGACATATCAAGCGCGGTTTTTGCATTTGGGACTTTGTCCTTGGCAAGCTCCTCTAGGCGGGTCTTGCGGACTTTGACGATGGAAAATTCTGATAAGACGAAAAAAGCGTTTAGAAATACGAAGAAGAACGCGAGAACGATCATAAAAAGCGAGTCGGCGCTACTGGGGTGCAATTAAAATCCTTAAAAAATTAAAATGAAATGCGGCGATTATAGCAGAAAATCGGGAATTTTAAACTGAAAGCGCATTTTTGCCGCCACCGGTGCGAGCGAGAGCTGCGGAGGCTATTTTGCCGCGTTTTGGCGCTTTTGGCGGCGTGCGAGCCCTGCTTTCCGTTTAAATTTGAGCGTAAATTTGACCTCCGCGCTAAACTTGTAATACAAATATTGCTTATTTTATGCGGCTTTTGGTCTAAATTTGCAAAAACTATTTAAATTTGAGTCCAAATTTGACGCGCCTAGACACGCACCGCAAAAATGCTAGCGGTTAAATTTATAAAATTTAACCAAGCTTACGCCGTCAAATTTAGCGGCAAATTTGACGCGTTAAGTCCTAAAACTGCGGTTTGCCGCCGTTTGCCTTCGCGCCGTTTACGAAGTCGATCGCTATTTTCTGGCAGGCCTTTTTGTCCTTTTTCTCAAGGCACAGCGTCTCAAGCTCGTCGCGACTCATACCTTTGTAATCAGCCACCGTTTTGGTCGTGCCGCCCATATAAAGCCACGTGAGAAAGCCCAAAATAAACAGGATAAAAATTAGTCTCGCCACGCCCGCTCCTTTGTAAATTTATCTTAATGATACAGCGGCGGCGGTTAAATTTAGCTTGATTTTGCGCTAAATTTGACGAGATGCGGCACTCAAATTTAAAAAATAGTCTCGCGATAGATATCGCCGCGAAAGCCAGTAAAACGATGGCCGCGGCGTTGGTAAATTTTATGCCGATCTCGCTAAATTATTTTACCTTCTTGCCGTTTTTATAGCTTGCAAAAACTTCGCTCGTGCCGTCCTTTTTAAACGCAATCACATCGTAATCCTCGACGATGCCGCCCTGCTCCATGCCGGGGCTTCCCAGCGGCATGCCGGGTACCGAGATACCCACGACGTCAGCCGGTTTGGCGGCTAAAAGCGCCTTTATTTCTTCAGCCGGCACATGCCCCTCGATAGCGTAACCTCCGACTATACCGGTGTGGCAGCTAGATAGCTCCGGCGGAACGCCGTACTTGTTTTTTGTTTCGATTATCGCGTTCGTTTTGTGCTCTACGATCTCAAAGCCGCTTTTTTTCATTATCTCGCCCCACTTTCCGCAACAACCGCAGTCCGGGCTTTTATAAACTTCGATCGTCTCGCCGCCCAGCACCGCCGACGCAAGCGCCGAAAATAGCGCAAATCCCAAAATAGTCTTTTTCATTTTCATCCTTTGTAAAAAAATCGCCGGATTTTAACGTAATAAGCATAACAGAAATCTAACGCGCATAAATTTAGCCGGGTTTTGCTATACTTTGCGACTAAATCTAAATTTTAAAGGCAAATGAATGTTTTCGTCTTTTTTTGCGGACAAAAAATGGGCCGCTTGGGCATATTTGGGGCTTGCGGCATTGCTGGCTTCGACCTACGCGCAGGTACAAATGATCGTACTTTTAAACGATTGGTATAAGGATTTTTACGACATTTTGCAAAACGTAAAAGAGCATACGATCGATGAATTTTGGGCAACCGTAATCAAATTCGCAAAAATAGCTTTTCCGTACGTTTTACTCGCTACGATGACGAACTATTTTACTAGAGTTTGGACTTTTAAATGGCGCGAAGCGATGACCTTTAGCTACCTAGAATACTGGCGAAATACGCCCAAAGACGTCGAGGGTAGCTCGCAGCGTATCCAGGAAGATATCTACCGATTTGCCAAAGTTGTAGAAAATTTAGGTTCGCAAGCGGCAGATGCGGCAATGACTCTAATCGCCTTTATTCCGATACTTTGGAGCCTTAGCGCGCAAGTCGACATTCCGCTGCTAGGTAAAAGCGAAGGCTCGCTCGTGTGGATAGCGCTGATAGTCAGTGTCGGCGGGCTGATAATATCATGGTTCGTAGGCATTAAATTACCGGGACTAGAGTATAACAATCAAAAAGTCGAAGCGGCCTTTAGAAAAGAGCTAGTTTATGCCGAGGACGATAAAGCCAATTTCGGCGCGCCCGAAAAGCTCGGAAAGCTATTTCTCGACCTTAAACGCAACTACGCTAAGCTATTTTTACACTACGGCTACTTCGATATCTGGCGCTATATGTTCGGTCAAAGCATGGTAATAGTTCCGCTTATCGCGATGGGTCCTAGCGTGCTTGCCGGCGCGATAACCTTAGGCGTTATGATGCAAGTCGTAAACGCGTTCTCGCAAGTACGCGGCTCTCTAGCGGTATTTATGAATAACTGGACCGTTATCACCGAGCTTCGTTCGATTTACAAAAGACTTAAAGAATTCGAAAAAAATATCGGCTATAAATTCGCCGAATCGGAGCTTTAAAATGAGCTTTAAAAAATTATCCTATAAAATTTTATCGGCGCTAATCGTAGGCGCGCTTTTTACGGGTTGCTTCGTTAGCTCGACCGGAGGCGGCGCGGTGGGAGTAAATAGAAAGCAAATATTTTTAATAAGCGCGCAAACGATGGATGAATTGGCGGCGAGAGCCTACGTGCAGACCTTAAGTTCGGCCAGACAAGAAAGAGCGCTAAACGTCAATCCCGTAATGGCGAAAAGGGTTCGCGATATAGCGATAAAGCTAGCATCGCAAGTCGGAGTCTTTAGGCAAGACGCCTTGAGGTGGAAGTGGGAAGTAAACGTTATCGATTCCGGCTCGCTAAACGCTTGGTGTATGCCGGGCGGTAAAATCGCGGTTTATAGCGGTATAATCGAGAAACTAAATTTAACCGACGGCGAATTAGCGGCTATTTTAGGACACGAAATGGCGCACGCGCTAAGAGAACATAGTCGCTAACAAGCTAGCAACGATCAGCTAAAAAATATAGGAATTTTTGCCGTAGCGCAAGCTAGCGGTTTGGGCGAAGTCGGGGCGAACCTACTAAATTTAGCCGCGACTTACGGCATCTCGCTACCGTTTTCGCGCTCTCACGAAAGAGAAGCCGACCGTATCGGCGCGGAATTAATGGCGCGAGCGGGCTATGATCCTAACGAAGCCGTAAACGTTTGGGTAAAAATGTCTAAATCCGGCGATAACGCTATACCTGAAATCCTAAGCACGCACCCTTCTAACGAAAGCAGAATAAAAGATCTAAAACAGACCGTAAAGCTAGTATATCCACTGTTTGAACGAGCGGTAAATTAATCGATACGGCTCATCTTTTCAAGCCTTTTTAAGTAGCTTTCGAAGATTTTTACCTCGCTAGGATCAGCTTTTACGCACGAATTAAAATATCTTACGCTATTTGGGGTATCGGAAAAACGGCTCCGTCCAAGTATATCCGTCAAATGCTTCAAGGTACCGTCGATACCGTCTATCATAGCTGCGTTCGGCGGCAAAATTTTTCTTAAAGTATCTTTAAAATAATTAAAATGCGTACACCCTAACACTACCGACGAGATCTCGCCTAGATTAAATTTAGACAGCTCTTTACGCAAATATTCGCTTACCGTAGCGCTTTGGAACTCGCCCTTTTGAGCAAATTCGACCAAACGAGGTAAAGGTAAAGCTAACGTTTTATTTCCGAGCCTTTCTACTAAAAGCCTTAACTTCTCGCCTTTTATAGTTAGCTCCGTAGCTATCAGCAAGGTCGGGCGCCCCGGAAATTTATCGAAAGCGAGCTTAACGGCGGGTTCCATGCCTACGATCGGAATACTAAATTTTTCCCTAAGATACGTTACGGCCGCGCTTGTAGCGGTATTACACGCCACTACGACGGCCTGCGCGCCTTGCGAGATCAAAAACTCTATCGCATAGGCGCTGAGATTTTTTATCTCCTCTTTATCCTTCGTACCGTACGGGACGTTGTCCGTATCGGCGAAATACAAAAATTCAACCCCGCTAAAGCGCTTTAAAGCCTCGTTTAAAACGCTAAGTCCGCCTATGCCGGAATCAAAAAACGCTATTTTCAAATTTTAAGCCTAAGTATAATTTTAAAAGGCGATTATAACTTAAATTTAGGTAAAATCGTAAAAATAGGCAAAAATAAACTATGTATAAAATACTCTCGGCGCAAAAGTCCGATTTAAAGGAAATTACGCGCATATATAACGTCAGCATAGCCGAGAAAAACGCCACGGCTAGACTGACGCCGGTTAGTCTTTGCGAACGCGAGGCGTGGTTTGAAGCGCACGAAGAGACCAGTCGTCCGATTTACGCGTTAAAAAAACTTAACGACGGTAAAATTTTAGCTTGGGGTAGTCTTAGCGATTTTAATCCGAAAGAAGCTTACCGCATAACCGCCGAAATCAGCGTCTACGTCGCGCCCGAAGCTCGCGGCAAAGGACTGGGCGGCCGGCTAGTAAATTTTATGCTTGAACGCGCGCCGGAATTCGGCATCAAAAACGTCGTCGCGCTGATATTTTCTAGCAACTCCGCTAGCTTAAATTTGTTCGCGAAATTCGGCTTTACGCGCTGGGGCGAACTACCCGAGGTCTGCGATATGGACGGCAAACCGGAAAGCCTAACGATACTGGGTAAAAATTTAAGCTCCGCCGCCAAATAAATTTCATCGTCTTTCAAAAATTCGCGATAAATTTAAAAGATGCAGGAGAAAAACACTATTTGTGTTAGAGTTCACGGCTGATTTTGCGTTTTGCTCGTCTAAATTTGAAACGCCAGAAAAAGAATGCAATAACGGTAATATGGAGTCTTGCCTTAAAGCCGCTTTTCAATACGAAGACGACGACAAAAAAACTCAAACTAGTTAAAAAAGCTTGCGATGGCGGAAACAAACTCGGTTGCCTTACAATGTCTGGCATAATGATGCAAAAAGACCCTAAAAAAGGCATAGAATACCTAGAAAAGAGATGCGATGCGGGAGAATCTACCGATTGCGGATTACCGAGAACCATGCATAGCGACGCAAGTAGTCAAAAAAGATATATAAAATCAACAATCCGTCACCGCGAGGCTTGCAACCTAGGAGAAGGATTATCTTGCGCTATGTCGGCGAAGAGATACGTCAAAGGATACGGCGTCAAAATGGGTGCAACAAAAGCGGCGGTTTATTATAAAAAAGGTTGCGATTTCGTAGGAGAATTTTGGGTTGCTATAACTTCGCGATTTTTAATCATTATGTCGAAAAAGACAAAAATAAAGCCGCGAAGTATTATAAAAAAGCTTGCGATTCCGGCAAAGATAGTCCTTTCATTAATCCATCGCCGAAATTTAAAGAAACTCGGCAAAAATCCTGCGATATGTATGAGATTTTAAAATAATGCGTCGAACCGTAGGTCGATAAATCGATAAAATCGACTACGGCTCGCCTTATTGTATTTATAAATTTAGGCTAATCCAGAAGCTCGGCCGCAAATTTATCTTCGTTAAATTTCCTTCCTAAAAAGGCGCAAACCTCGCGCGCATCGCGAAGCGCGTTAGCCATGCAGCTAGTAGCTCCGGGGCTTGGCGTCATGTTAAAGCTAATGCCCTCGCCGGTGTTTATGCCCGCTTCTCCCAGCATCAAAAGTCCGCTTGTTTTATCCAGAACCTGCGGGCGCACTCCGCCGAAATTTCGCGCGTATCTCACGTCTTCGTAGGCTAGCGAAGGCACTATCTTTCGCGCCGCTTTGACGAATAGGCGGCGATTTATACAGGGGATTTCGTAGGCGAAATTTTTAAATAGATAATTTCTAATCTCGCTATCGCAAAGCAGCTCAAACATCGACCTAGCCACCCTGCCGTCAAACCTCAGCGTCTTTAAAAAGTCCCAAAACGTCGCGCTTCCGCGGTATCGCTCGAGCTTTGGCATCATTAGCGCGGTGGGGCCGAACCTCGTGCGCCCGTCCGCTAGGATATCGGCGTCGCCGTGTAGCGCGGCAAAAGGCAGCTTTGGGTTTTGCACCATATAGACCTTACCCTTTAGTAGGCGTTTGTCGCTCATATAAAAGCTCCCGGCGACGGGCAAACAGCTGTAATCAAGCCCATAGCCCATCTTGTGCGCCAAAAACAGCGAATGCGCGCCCGCATCGACTACGACGTAGTTCGCGCTAAATTCGCGCCCGTCTTTAGCCGTGAGGCAAAAGCCATCGCTAGCGCGGACTATCCGCTCTATCTCGCAGCTTAAAAACACGTCCGCGTCGCGGTTTTCATTAGATGCGGTATCTCGGGCGTTTTTTACGAAGCTTTTAGCCGCGCGCCCGAAATCAATCGTCGTGTATTCGCCGCTTTGCACGCCCATCGCCACGATCTCTTCGCTTCTGTCGCCGCTTTTATCGGCGTTTAAAACGACGTTTGGCTCGAGGATTTTTAGCTCGTCTTTCTCAAAAAGCCGCAGATACGGATAAATTTCGCGAAATTTACTAAATCTCTCGCGCAAAGCCGCGCTCTCCTCCTCGCCTACGCCTAAAACCATCTTTTGGTGCGAGAACATAAACTCGCTCGCGTAGCCGTGCATCAGCGCGTATTTTACGACCATGCGCGCCGCGACGCTTACCTTTTTGGCTTTTTCAAAATCGTAGTTCGTTTCTATATCGCCGCAGTGGATCGTCTGCGAGTTACACTCTCCGCGCGAATTTAGCGTCGCTAAGTCTTCGTATTTTTCAAAAAGCGCAAGGCTTTTTACGTCCGTGTAGCGCGCGAGCTGATAAAATAGCGCGCAGCCCGAAATTCCGCCTCCTACGACGGCTACTTCGTAATGTCTCTTCATAAAAGCTCCGTAAATTTTTGGCGTATTTTGCCTAAAAATGCTTAAATTTGATTGAGTTTGGCGGGTTTTAAAAATGCGTCGGCACGGCTAGCGGCGGCAAATTTAAAAGCTAAATTCGCCGCCTCAATTTACGCTATTTCGCGCCATTTTGCGCTTTAAACTCCGCCAAAAGCTCCTCGTCGCATTTTGGGCAGTATTCGTGCTCGCCGCTGATGTAGCCGTGCTTGGCGCAGACGCTAAAGACCGGCGTTATCGTGATGTATGGCAGCTTGTAGTTATTTACCACGCCGCGCACGAGATCTTTGCAGGCCTGCGCCGAGCTGATGCGCTCCTTCATATACAGGTGCAGCACCGTGCCGCCCGTGTAGGAGCTTTGCAGTTCGTCTTGCAGATCGAGCGCCTCGAACGCGTCGTCGGTGAAATTTGCCGGCAGCTGCGTGGAGTTGGTGTAGTAGATATTTTCGCCAAATCCCGCCTGGATGATGTCCGGATAGCGCTTTTTGTCCTCTTTGGCAAAGCGATACGTAGTACCTTCGGCAGGCGTGGCTTCGAGGTTATAGAGGTTGCCGGTGCTCTCTTGAAACTCGCGAATTTTGCCGCGCAAAAACTCTATCATCTCGGTTGCAAACTCCCGCCCGAAATCAGTCGCTATGTTTTCCTTGTCGTTCGTGAAGTTCCTCAAAAGCTCGTTCATACCGTTGATACCGATGGTGCTAAAGTGGTTATTAAAATGCTTTAGATAGCGCGCGGTGTACGGATACAGGCCGCGTTCGTACATCTCCTGGATAAAGGCGCGCTTTTTTTCGAGCGTGGATTTGGCTAAGTTTAGCAGATACTCAAGGCGGGTGTAGAGCCCCTTTTTATCGCCTTTATATAGATAGCCTAGTCGGGCTAAATTTAGCGTCACGACGCCGATGCTGCCGGTCATCTCCGCGCTACCGAACAGCCCTCCGCCGCGCTTTAGCAGCTCGCGCAAATCAAGCTGCAAACGGCAGCACATCGAGCGCACGTGTCCGGGCTTATAGGCTTTATCGTTTGCGACGCGGTTGCCGTTTTCATCGACCGTATATTGGCTACCGACGAAATTTTGAAAATAGCTCGAGCCCATTTTTGCCGTGTTTTCAAAAAGCACCTTCGCCACCTCGCTGTCCCAGTCGAAATCCTCGGTGATATTTACGGTAGGGATCGGGAAGGTAAACGGCTGAGAGCACTTGTCGCCCTCGGTCATGATCTCGTAAAAGGCCTTGTCGATGCGGTTCATCTCGGGTTCAAAGGAGCGGTAGGTCATATCGGTTAGCTTGCCAAAGCCTCGTTTGGCAGCCTCCTGCGCTAGCTCGGCGTCCTCTAAATCGCTAAATATATGCCTATCCTCGCGCGTAGGTATCTGGTCGCGCAGATCGGACGGGCAAGTAATGTCGATCGTTACGTTGGTAAACGGACTCTGGCCCCAGCGTGCCGGCACGTTTAGGTTAAAGATAAAGCTCGTTATCGCCTTTTTGATCTCTTTATCGCTTAGCTTGTCGCGAAAAACGTAAGGCGCTAGATAGGTGTCAAAGCTGCTAAACGCCTGCGCGCCCGCCCACTCGCTTTGCAAAATCCCTAGAAAATTTGCCATCTGATACAGCGCCTCTCTAAAGTGCTTTGGCGCCTTGCTCTCTACCCTGCCGCGCACGCCGTTAAAGCCCTCGTTTAAAAGCGCCCTAAGGCTCCAGCCCGCGCAGTAGCCGGTAAGGCAGTCAAGATCGTGGATATGGTAGTCACCGTTTCGGTGCGCGAGGCCCTCTTCCTTGCTATACACCTTATCTAGCCAGTAGTTGGCAATGACCTTGCCTGCGGTGTTGTTGATGAGGCCTGCGTTTGAGTAGCTGGTATTTGAGTTGGCGAGAATTCGCCAGTCGGTACCGTTGATGTACTCGCTGATGGTTTGGGTGGAGTTGATGTAGGTGGTGTCTTCGTTTAGTCCTAAAATTTGCTCGCGCTGAAGCTTGTGCGTGTGGCGGTAGAGCATAAAGCTCTTCATTACGCCAAAATGTCCCGCGTTAAAAAGCGCCTTTTCGATGTAGTCTTGGATATCTTCGACGCTTAAAATTTCCTTGTCGAAAACGTGGCTCATAACGTCTAAAAAGACCTTTTCGTCGTATTCTTTACTCTCGCTCTCAAAGGCCTTTTTTATGGCGTCCGCGATCTTATACGGCAAATACTCTTGCTTCGTGCCGTCGCGTTTTAGGATAAATTTCATTTCGTTCCTTATATAATTTTCATGATAAATTTTTAGGAAAAGTATATAAAAAAATTGCTTAAAGTATTCGGCGTTATTTTAGAATAACTCTTTAAATATTTAAATACTATTTAAGTTTATTAAGCCTATATATTGGGAACTAGAAAGTAATTTTATATTTAAAACTTAATACTATATATTAATTATATAATTTAATATAATATAGAATTAAAATATTAAATAAAATACATAAACTGCCTTTATTCTTGATATAAATCATTTTTTAGAGATTTTATTTTGGATAAACTTTGTCCGAATTTTTCAAAAGGAGACAAAGTATGCGTGAATACAAGAAGTATTGGTGGGCGCTGGTAGCAGTCGTTACTATCGCCTTCGGGATACTCGGCTATTACGGCGTAGAGGTTTACCGCGAAGCGCCGCCGGTGGTGAGTTTCGCCGATAAAAACGGCAAAATAATAGTCGAGCAAGAGCAAATTTATAAAGGTCAAGAGGCCTGGCAGAGCATCGGCGGTATGCAGGTCGGCTCTGTGTGGGGACACGGAGCGTATCAGGCGCCCGACTGGACGGCTGATTGGCTGCATAAAGAGCTAGTCGCGTTTATGGATATCAAGGCCGCTCAGCTTTACGGAGCCAAATTTGACGCTCTAAACGCCGAGCAACAAGCCAACATCAAGGCTCTAACCAAGAGCGAATACCGCACGAATACGCTAAAAAACGGCGTTATAACGATCAGCGACGAGAGGATCGCGGCGGCAAAAGTAGTGCGCGACGAGTACAACGGGCTTTTCGGTAACGATCCGAAATACCAAAAACTACGCGAAAACTACGCGATGAAAAATAACACGCTGGCTAAAGAAGAAAACCGCGAGCAGCTAAATGATTTCTTCTTCTGGGCGACCTGGGCTACGGCGACGAATCGCCCAAATAGCGAAGCTACGTACACGAACAACTGGCCGCACGAGCCGCTAATCGACAACGTCCCAACGCAAGAAAACGTATTTTGGACGATTATTAGCGTTACGATTTTGGTTGCGGGCGTGGGCTTGCTAGTTTGGTTTTCAAATTTCTACGGCGAAAAAGATCACGAGAAACTCGCTCCTATCGATGCCGATCCGCTCTCAAGACTAAATTTGACCCCGTCTCAAAAGGCGCTTGGCAAATACCTTTTCGTAGCACTCGCGCTATTTGTTTTCCAGATCATGATAGGCGGCTTCGTGGCGCACTACACGGTCGAAGGACAGGAGTTTTACGGTATAAATTTATCCGAGCACATCCCGTACTCTTTGGCGCGCACTTGGCACATCCAGGCGAGCATTTTTTGGATCGCGACGGGCTTTTTGGCGGCCGGACTTTTCCTAGCGCCTATCATCAACGGCGGCAAGGATCCTAAATTTCAAAAACTAGGTGTGGATTTGTTATTTTACGCGCTGCTTTTCCTAGTCGTGGGTAGCTTTATCGGCGAGTACATGGCGATAGCGGGCAAGATGGACACTAGCCTGAGCTTTTGGCTAGGACACCAAGGATACGAGTATATCGAGCTTGGTAGGATTTGGCAGCTTATTTTGTTTGTCGGTCTTGTTATCTGGATGGCGCTCGTACTTCGCGGATTCGTCGGCGGATTTAAGGCTGACGGCGATAAAAACCTGCTAGCTATCTTTACGGCTTCTGCTATCGCGGTGGGACTTTTCTACGGCGCGGGACTATTTTACGGTCAAAGAAGTCCGCTACCGGTGATGGAATACTGGCGCTGGTGGGTCGTTCACCTTTGGGTCGAGGGCTTTTTCGAGGTATTTGCGACCGCGTCGCTTGCGTTCGTGTTTGCATCTCTGGGCTTAGTCGGCAAAAAATTCGCGACTTACTCAACCTTGGCGAGCGCTAGTTTATTCTTAATGGGCGGTATCCCTGGCACCTTCCACCACCTTTATTTTGCGGGAACGACCACTCCGATCATGGCGGTGGGCGCTAGCTTTTCTGCGCTTGAGGTCGTGCCTTTGGTGCTTCTTGGAGCCGAGGCCTTCCATCAGTATTCGCTTCAGTTTGCGCAAAGCTGGGCGAAAAATCTCAAATGGCCGCTTTACTGCTTTATCGCGGTGGCGTTTTGGAATATGCTGGGTGCGGGCGTGTTTGGCTTCCTTATCAACCCGCCGCTATTTTTGTTCTACATCCAGGGTCTAAACACCACCTCGGTGCACGGACACGCGGCGCTGTTTGGCGTTTACGGATTTTTGGCTTTGGGCTTTGTTTGGCTCGTGGCGCTTTACCTTTTCAAAGGGCAAGAATTTAACGACAAGCTTATGAAAGTGGGCTTTTGGTCGCTAAATGCGGGTCTAATGCTAATGATTTTAGCGTCGCTGCTCCCGATCGGTCTTTATCAAGCCGTCGCCGCGATAGACGTGGGCATGTGGTACGCTAGAAGCGCGGAGTTTTTACAGATGGATCACTTGCAAAATTTACGCTGGCTAAGGATGATCGGCGATACGATCTTCATCATCGGCGGCATTTGCTTCTTTATCCAGATTCTTAAATTTATCGCGGGAAGCTGCGGCTGCAAGGCCAAAGCCTAACCCCTATAAGCCCCTACTTTAGGGGCTTAGCTTCTTCTAAACTTCTATCTTGTACAATTCGTCCCAAAGGACGAAAATGCAAAAATTTAAAAAATATCTCCGAAATTTTATCTTTGGCTTCTTGATTGCCCTGCACGTTTTGGCGTTTGCGGCGATAAACTACGCTTTTCCGCACTACGACGAGGCGATCATCACGGGAGGCGAGGTCAAACGCATGGACAAAGACGGCTTTATCGACGCGCAAAATCACGCCGACGGCCCGACGCGCGACGTGTACTTCATCTACACGCGGGAACTAAACGGCACGAAGGTGATGCCGTATAGAAACGAAGACACGGGCTGGAGCTTGCCGCTTTATTTTAAATTTAACTCCACCGACGTCCAAGCCGCCGCCCAGAGTCTAGTCGGCGAAGGCAGGGCGCAGATCAAATACTACGGCTGGCGCATCGCGGTGCTAGATATGTTTAGAAACGCCGTTTCCGTTAAAAAGCTAAAAGATGGCGAAACGCGCGCAAATCCTATTTTTAGCTATATATTGTACGCTTTGGCGGCGGTTTCGTTTATAGTTTGCCTTGCATTAGTTAAGCGAAAATTTAAGGATTAAAGATTTTAGGTTTTATCGCAATAAGCTGCGACTTTAACGTTATTCGGAGCAAAATTTTTATCTCGGTAGTCAAAACGATAGCATAGAAAATCTTTTCGTCGTTTAATTTGCTATTTAACGTAACGTCTGATTCTTTTCTTTAAATTTAACGCCGCCCTTGCGAAATCTACCTACGAGTTAGGCGCAATCTATATCTAGCTTTAGCGATTTGCTTTACGGTATAGTTTTCCGTCGCGCCCGCTAAATACTCCATAGCAAAAGCTGGAATTTTTGCTCGATAAAACGACGTCTAAAATTTATTAAAAAGTTTAATTGGTTTTTTGCGCTTAGAATAAATATGAAGTAAGGACGCAACAAAAACTACGATCGCGACGATTTTATGAAGTTCTAAAAGTATAAAGTCTCCCAACATAAACATTGCACCCGAAACGGCCGAAAAAATAAACCCCAAAGGCAAAAGGACGATGAGGCTAAATTTATAATTTTTAGACTTTTCGCTGTTGCGTTATCGCGTCCGGAGAAATAGGCTTACCGAGCAAGAAGCCTTGAGCGTATTTGATGCCGGCCTTTTTAACTTCTGCTAAAATTTCTGGCGTACTTACGAACTCGGCTACGATATTGTAGTCTTGGTGTTCGGCAAAGTCTATAATCGTGCTTAGTAAATCCCTCGCATTTTTATCAAACGGTAGCTTTTTGATAAGCGAGCCGTCGATTTTGATGGTATCGACGTCAAGCTCTAAAATACGGTAATAGTTCGAATATCCGCTACCGAAGTCGTCGATAGAAATTTTAGTCTTATATCCTCTCGTTTTTTGGATAAAGTCGTTTACCATCTGATAATCCCGCACGCCTTCGCTCTCTAAAATTTCGAAATATAGATGCTGCGGATAGCTACAAATTTTAAGCTTCTGCTCTAAAAGCTCCCTAATGCCGTAGTTTTCGATGTCGCTACTGGAAAGATTCATGGAGAAGCTAGTATTCGGGAAACGCTCTATCAGCCTAAAGGTATGCTCAATAACTTTTTTAGTTATATCGTTATAAAGCGATATTTTCTTAGCAATCTCAAGAAACTCGCCCGGATAACGAATTTTACCGCTTTCGTCTATAAGTCTAACCAAGATCTCGTAATAATGAACGCGCGGTTCGTCGCCGGAAACGTCGTAAATAGGCTGACATTCGACGATTATAGTATTACCGTATATCGCGTATTCGAGAGTTTTCGTCATTATCTGGTTGTCGTGATACTGTTTCTCGGTGGCCGAATTTTCAGCGTAATAATAAATCGGATCGCCCTTTTCCTTAGCCTCGTAGTGCGCCAACATCGCTTGGGTTACGCGATTAGTCTGTGCCGTATCTTGGGGTAGCGAAACGCCGATAGTCGTGGTAATGTTAGAAACGGATTCTTTTTTACCGTTTACGATTATGCATAGACCGTCCGATCTTACATATTCTCTTATTCGTTCGATATCGTCCCTTACGTTATCTCCGCTATAATAGATATAAAATTCATCAAACTGCACGCGATATATTTCCGCCTTTATACGATAAGTATCGATGCAAAGCTTAAGCGATTTGGCAAAAGACTGGATTATCAAATTTATAGTTTCGGCATTGTAAAAGAATCTAAAATCTATAAAGTTATTGATGCTAACGTAAATTATCGTTCCTATTTCGCGCTCTTCGATCGTCCTAACTAAACTATGATAATTGCCGAGTCCGGTTAAATTATCGACGTAGGCGCGTCTTTCGAGTTCTAGTTCGCGTTTTTCAAGCTCTTTTATGGCAAAAACTTCCTTAGTTCTATCAAACCTAACTAAAATATATCCGTCGTTATACCCGAAATCATCGTATAAAGGCGTAATTTTAACATTCTCGTAGAGCAAATCGCCGCTTCTAGAGGTATTTACGAATTCGGTATTTTGCCAAATTCTATTTTCGGATACGGCCTTGGTTATATCTAGATAATTTCGCTTTAAATTATCGTCTAAATTTATTAAATCGGCGCCGACTTTAGGGATATTTCCGTTACCGTCTCCGTAATTTTCTAAGAAAAATTTATTCGCATAAATTAGATTCCTATTTTTATCGGTAAGCGCGATAGAGCTAAACGCGCCGTCGAAAGCTTGTTCAAGATAATTAGCGAATCTATAAGTTTTACGCGTATCGTAAAACGCTAAAAAACCGCCGGCGCATATGAGTCCTAAAAATACGACAAACACTACGATAATATCTTCAAGCCTTGCGGTAGTTTCGACTATATAGCTTTGATTTTGCGAGGCTAAGTCGTTTAGCTCTAGCCTAACGCCGACGGAGTAAATACGGTTTAAGACGTATTGCGACTGCTCGTAATACGTCGCTAAAATCTTGGCATTCTCCAAGAACGCCTTATCGCGCTCGCTTAAATTTTCTTTAGCCAGATATTTATCTATCTTTTCTTTTACGCTTTTTAGCTCGGTGCCGACGTCATATTTAAATAAAACGAAACGCGAAGCTATTTCCTCAAAATATTTGCTATCGGAATTATGCAGTAAATTCGTATAGTGAGATTTAGCTAGAGATACTATAGAATTATAAGTATAGATATAATCGAATTTTTCGTTAAACATCGTTTTTAGCCTCTGAACGTCGGCTAAATCTATGCCGACCAGACTTACCGTATCAAGCGAGTCTATCTTTAAAATATCGTTTAAATCTTTTTCGAATTTTTCGCCCAACGCCATTACGTTATCGAAATTAGTCTCGGCGTATGCGGTTTTGATTAGAAAATTTATATTACTATCGACGGTAACCAAATTGCTTATAAGCGATTTCCAATAGTACGCGACGGTAATTTCCCTATTTGTTTTAGTTACGATAACGGCGCCGATTAGCATCGCGATAACCGTGATAAAAAGTAAAATTTTATGGTAAATTAGTCTATTTTTCATTTAATATTTCCGGTCTTTCTCCGCTTAACGAGCATAAAAATTCGTAGATAAGCTCGACTTGATCGTTATTTAGCTTGATTTTGCCCGCGTAATTATAGTTCATAAACCTTATCATATCCCTTAAATCGATCACCGAACCGTCGAAGTCGTAAGGGCCGGTTTCTACGACGTTTCTAAGGCCCGGGATTCTAATCTGCGAAAATACGTTATCTCCTTCCGATTCTCTACCGTAAATAACGTTTGCTCCCAAATTTACGCCGTTGTGGCAATTAGAGCAACCCCTGCTTTTAAAAAGCTCGAATCCCGCTTTTTGCCTAGGCGTAAGCGCGTTTTCGTCGCCCTGCAGATACGCGTCGAATTTAGAATTCGGAGTAATTAACGCCGATTCGAAATGAGCAAACGCGTCTACGATATTTTCGTAAGTCGCGCCGTTGGGGTAAGCTTCCTTAAACAATGTTCTATAAACCGGATCTTGCAACACTTTTTTGACGATAAAATTTTCGCTGCTTCCAAGCTCGTTTATATCGTTTATACTGCTTTTTATCTGTTCCCTTAAGTCCCTTACGCTACCGTCTATAAAAAATAGATAATTTAACGCGGCGTTTAAAACCGTAGGCGGATTTAGCATTCCGCCCGATCCCATATTTATGTTTTCCTTCATCGTTCCGCTTAATCGCCAATAAAGATTATGGCAGCTCTCGCACGAGACTTTGCCGCTTGGGCTAAGTCTAACGTCCATAAATAGCCTTTTCCCGATCCTAGCCTTATCCAAATCGTAATATAAATTTTTAATCGGCAAAAAGCTATCGCCGGCAAAAAGCGATGCCGCGAACGCCAAAAGCAAAAAAACTCGCCTCATTTTTCCAATTTTTCCTAAAGATAAACTAAGGCTATTATACCTTAAAATACCGAAAGTTTCATTGAAGATAGGATTTTTTCTTCGATTGCGCCGTTTCTTTCAAGCTTTAAAAGCTCGTTTCGGATGAAATTTTCATCCGCGGGCAAACCGTCCATTCGCAAATGCCAAGATACGTTTTGCGCGGCCTCGTCTAAACTTCTAACGGCAAGCCTTTCTTCATTGAGGATACACGATTTAAATTCTATTTTTCGCTCTAGTAAAAATTCCTCTAAACCGTCCGGTTTGGGGCTTTTATTTTTAGAACCGAAAATCTCGTAAAATCGATTTAAGACGCTTGAAAATCTAGGCTTATGCCACCAAAGACGAACTCTTTCATCGCCCAGCGAGATAAATTTGCTAAACTCGTCTTTCCCGCTTATCGCCGGACTCATCGTGCAAAACGCGATATCGAAGCGCTCAAAGCTACTAAAGCTTTCAAAGTCGCTTTGTACGACGCTTAAATTTTTTATGCCGAATTTTTCCGCATCCTCGCGCATGACTTTTAACATACCTTCCGAGCTATCTACGCCGGTTACGCGCGAGCAAAGACCGGCTAAATAAAGAGTATGTACGCCCGTTCCGCAACCGACGTCTATTAGACTTTTTCCTTCGAATTCGACGCCGAGTTCTTTGAGTTTGGCAAAAAATATCTTTTGAAATTCGCTAAGCTCGCCCGTAAATCTCGTATAGCTCTCGGCCTTTTTATCCCACATCTCTTTCATCGTAAACCTTTTATAAATTTTTAGATACAATTTTAACAAAATAAGGAGCGAAATGAAAACGTTTTATTATAAATTTAAAGTCGGAGATCAAGCAATCGACGTAAATCGCCACGCCAACAACGCTTATTATCTAATCTGGATGCAAGAAGCCGCCGACGCCCATTCCAAAACGGTAGGGGATTTTATAGAAGAGAATTTAAGAAACTGATTTACGTGGATGGCTAGGCGAAACGAGATAAATTATTTAGGGCAGTTGTTTTTAGGCGACGAAGTAACGATAAAAACTTGGACCGAGCTTGCCAAAAAGACGATGTCGCAAAGATTTTTCGAATTTATAAAAGAAGATAAAATAGTAGCCAAAGCCGTCACGGATTATATATTTTTCGACGTCAAAAAAATCCGCCCCGTCGCGATACCGCAAAAACTCATAAAACTATACGAAGAATAAAAACAATCGTCGCAAATACCTTTTACGACTACGCTTTTTACGTGGTTTTGCTTTAAATTCGGCATGTCGATATTGGTTCTTTTATGACAAACGTCGCAGATAAAATACGCCCTAGCCTCGCTCGCAAGCTCGTAAAAACTTTTTCTATCGTTTTGCGTCTTTAAGACTAAGCCTTTAGATTCAAAAATATCCATACAGCGGTAAAACGTAGTCTTGTTTGCTTCTATTCGCGATAAAATTTCGTCATAGCTAAGAGGTTCGTTGAAAGATTGCAAAATACCTAAAATACGCAACCTTAAAGGCGTAACTTTAATACCGTTGTCTTTTAAAAGCCCCTCAAAGTCCATATCGTCGCCTCGTTTAAAGATTTTATGATATTATATCTTAATTAGATTAATTTGCAACTAAGTTGCTTTTGATATAATTTCGCCCAAATTTTAACACGGAAAGGATAAAAATGAGAAAAATTTTCGCGTTTTTATGTTTGGGCTTAGTCGCGCTCTACGCCAAAGGGCAAGTTAGCGTCAGTATTTTGCCGCAGGAGTATTTCGTCAAGCAAATCGCGGGCGACGCGGTCGAGGTAAACGTAATGGTGGGCAAAGGAGCCGATCCGCATACGTATGAACCAAAACCCAAACAAATGACCGCGCTTGAAAAAAGCGATCTATACTTTGCTATCGGGATCGAGTTTGAAGATGCTTGGTTGCCGAAATTTCAAAAATCTTATCCAAACCTTAAAATCATAAAAACCGATGAGGGCGTGGAAAAGATCAAATTTGAAGGTCATCACGAGCACGCGGACCACGATCATCACCATGACGCTAAGCACGAGCACGCTCATCACGAGCATAAACACGAGCATGCAGGTCATGACCACCATAGCCA
>CAUQJW010000003.1:0-32375 GCA_963518485.1 uncultured Campylobacter sp. | reverse complement strand
AAAAGTTTAGGGGGTAAATGAAAAAATTTTTAAATTTCTTTTTTCGGTTAAAATTTTTGCTACAATTACCCAAAAAATTAAAAAGGCTATATTAATGAAAAGCTTAATCATCGTGGAATCTCCCGCCAAAGCCAAAACGATAAAAAACTTTCTAGGCAAAGACTACGACGTCATCGCATCAAAAGGCCATATCAGGGATCTGCCAAAGACGGCATTTGGTATCAAGATCGAGGGCGAAAAATTTACGCCCGAGTATAGGATCAGTGCCGATCACTCCGCGATCGTAAAAGAGATCAAAGAGCTAGCCAAAAGCGCCGACCAAATCTATCTCGCAACCGATGAGGACCGCGAAGGAGAGGCCATCGCTTACCACATCGCAGCAGCCATCGGCAAAAAGCCCGAGAGCCTGCCTCGCATCGTGTTTCACGAGATCACCAAAAGCGCCATCGAAGCCGCTTTAAAAAACCCGCGCACGATAAACATGGATAGCGTAAATGCGCAGCAAGCACGCCGCCTGTTAGACCGAATCGTTGGCTACAAGCTCTCGCCGCTGTTAAATTTAAAAATCCAAAAAGGGCTAAGCGCGGGACGTGTACAAAGCGCCGCTCTAAAAATCATCGTAGACCGCGAGCGCGAGATTCGCGACTTTAAACCGATCGAATACCACAGCATCGATGCGGTTTTTAAAAAAGACCTTGACGCCGAGCTGGTTAAATTTGAAGCGCAAAAGATAGAAAAGCTAACTATAACAAACGGCGATAGAGCCAAATTTATAGTAGAAAATCTAAAAAATGACAAATTTAGCGTCCGCGAGATCGAAGCCAAAGAGCGCAAAACCGAGCCCGCGCCGCCTTTTATGACCTCGACGCTACAACAAAGCGCGAGCAACCGCCTAGGCTTTAGTCCGAAAAAAACGATGATGATCGCGCAAAATTTATACGAGGGCGTGCAGACGCATCAGGGCTTCATGGGCGCGATAACCTACATGAGAACGGACAGCCTAAATCTCGCCAAAGAAGCCGTCGCTGCCGCGCGCGAGACGATAGAAAAAGAGTACGGCGAACGCTACCTGCCCGCTAAGGCTAAAATTTACGCCACCAAAAGCAAAGGCGCGCAAGAAGCCCACGAGGCGATCCGCCCGACAAATCTTAGCTTCACGCCCGCTATCGCCGCGCAATATCTCGAAAAAGACGCACTGCGCCTCTACACGCTCATCTACAACCGCTTTTTAGCCTGCCAGATGAGCGCTAGCATTAGCCAGACGCAAAACGTATTCGTCGCGGGAGCAAAAGGCGAGTTTAAGATAAGCGGCCGCAAGGTGCTGTTTGACGGATTTTACCGCGTTTACGGCGATATGGATAAGGATAAAATTTTGCCCGACCTAAAAATCGGCGACGAAATGAGTCTGCAAAGCATAAAAAGCTCACAGCACTTCACCGAGCCGCCGTCTCGCTACTCGGAGGCAGGGCTCGTTAAAAAGCTAGAAAGCCTAGGCATCGGGCGCCCTAGCACCTACGCGCCGACCATCTCGCTACTGACCTCTCGCGACTACGTCAAGGTCGAGAAAAAGCAGCTCGTGCCAAACGAGATCGCCTTTACGATGATGGGCGTTTTGGAGGAGCATTTTAGCGATATCGTCGATAGCGAATTTACCTCAAATATGGAAGAAAAGCTCGACCACGTCGCCGAAGACAAAGCCGACTGGCAAAAGCTTTTGAGCGATTTTTATCATCCGTTTATGGATAAAATTTCGGCCGGCAAAACAGGTATAAAAAGCCAAAAAGTCGCCACCCCTATCGGCGAAAAGTGCCCCAAGTGCGGCGGCGAACTGCTACTGCGAAAGGGACGCTACGGCGAGTTTATCGCGTGCGGAAATTTCCCTAAGTGCAAATACTCGCGCAATATCGCCAAGGCAGAACAAGGCGCGCAAGAAGGCGAAGCTGCGGCAAAGCCGAAAAAAGAGCTCAAAAAGATCGACGTACCGTGTCCAAAATGCGGCGGCGACGTCGTCGAGCGCATCAGCCGCAGGGGTAAATTTTACGGCTGCGCAAACTACCCAAAATGCGACTTCGTCTCAAACTACGAGCCTGTCGCGCAAAAATGCGACGAATGCGGCGGCGATATGATCAAAAAAGAGCTGAAAAAGGGGACGTTTCACGAGTGTGTGAAGTGTAAGAAGAAGGTACAAATCGCGGAGTAATAACGGCGGCTTGTCTTTTTATCCTATACTTCGTTAAAATTTAATTTTTAAGCTCGGCAGACTACCTTTGCTTCGCTTTGCTCGCAACTGCAAGCAGAGGTCTAGCCTACGCTTAAAAATTAAATTTTGCCTCGTCTAGAATAAAAATACGTCGCCTTATAGATTGCAACTCATAAATTTAAAATTTAAACATAAAAACGATAAGGCGAAGTATCGTGAGATGATTTTTCGAGTTTTGAAGCAAAATTGAGCGTGCGCTAGGCATGTAGCCTGCGGAGCGAAAATTTTGCGTTCTGCTTGCAGTTGCGAGTACAACGAAGCAAAAATCTCGGAAAAGCGCTCGCGAGACAAGCCGCTAAAAAAAGGAAAAATATGAAAACGATTATGTTGTGTGCTATTTGCTCGGTCAGCTCCGGCAACTGCTCCGAGGACTGCGGCTACTGCACGCAAAGTGCGGGCATAAACGCCGATATCGAAAAATACAAAATGAAAAGCGTCGAGCAAGTAGTCGCCGAGGCTAAGATCGCGGCGGCGAACCATGCGCTGGGCTTTTGCCTAGTCACCAGCGGCGCAAGACTCACGGACAAAAAGACCGAGGAGATCGCCCGCCTCGCGCGCGCCGTAAACAAAGAAGTCCCAAACCTCATGCTGATCGCTTGCAACGGCATGGCGACGCTACCGCAGCTAAAAGAGCTTAAAAGCGCGGGCGTGTTTAGCTACAACCACAACCTAGAAACCTCGCGCGAGTTTTTCCCGCAAATTTGCTCGACGCATAGCTGGGACGAGCGCTGGCAAACCAACATCGACGCCAAAGAAGCGGGGCTAATGCTCTGCACGGGCGGCATTTACGGCCTTGGCGAGAGCGAGGCCGACCGCGCGAGCTTGCAAGCTAGCCTAAAAGAGCTAGATCCGTTTTCTAGCCCGATAAATTTCTTTATCCCCCATGGCGCGCTACGCGTTAAGCGGCCGCCTATGGGAGTGGACGAGGCGCTAAAAATCATCGACGACACCGTCTGCGCGCTACCCAACGCTCGCGTGATGATAGCAGGCGGTCGCGAGAAAATTTTAGGCGAACGCCAATACGAAATCTTCGATCACGGCGTCTCTGCCGTCGTTATCGGCGACTACCTCACGACCAAGGGCGAGGTCGCCAGTCGCGATATCGCCGAGTTTAAGGCGCGAGGATTTAGCTTCGCTACGCTTTGCCATTAAATTTATTTACACTCGATTTTTGGGGCTTTAACCAAAAAATTATAGTTTTTTAGAAATTTAATCAAGTTTTTATCCGAATTTGATTTACTAAATTTTTTAGCGTAAAAAATGCCGATTAGCCCGCACTTTTTTACGCTAGAGACTACGAAATCGACTTCGTAAAAATCAAACTCGGAGGTAGGATAGTAAAGCGTTTTTTGATAAGAAACTTCGGGCGATATTTTTACGATTTGCGAAAGCCTTTTGCCTT
This sequence comes from uncultured Campylobacter sp., assembly GCA_963518485.1. Taxonomy (GTDB): domain Bacteria; phylum Campylobacterota; class Campylobacteria; order Campylobacterales; family Campylobacteraceae; genus Campylobacter_A. The sequence continues at coordinate 28,713 of CAUQJW010000003.1, read as the reverse complement.
TAGCGTTTTGTTTTTCGTTCGCGTTTTTCACGGCCGATACGTACTCGTCGATACTTTTAAAATTCGGATAATACACAACGCTTACGATCTCGCTCCAGTCGAGTTCTTTTTCGCTATCTAAGCGGTATTCGACGCTTTCGACGTTTTGTATTTTTTCGTTAAAAAATTTACCGTCGAAACTAACGGCGTCGGGTAATTTTAAAGCCCTAAAATCCTTGCCGGCGGCAGGCATATTTAAGGTAATTTCTTTTCTCGCAATGCCGCATCCGGCGAGTAAAATCGCGGCAAAAATAGCTAAAAATATCCTCATTTAGTCTCCTTGCGCCATTATAACGCTCCAAGGCTTAATTTATCAAAAACCTGCTATAATCAAGCCTTATCGACAATTTATAAGGAATTTTTTGGTAAATAACGAGCTAAATATCTTAATCGTCTTAGCCGTAATTATTTTCGCATCGCCTTACGTATCTAAAATTTTCCGTATGCCTATCGCTCCGGTGGAGATTATTTTGGGAGCGTTAGCCGGATATTTCGGACTGATCGGACATAGCGATATGTTTAAGCTGGTAAGCGAAATCGGATTTTTTTATCTAATGTTTTTGGCGGGCACGGAAGTAGATCTTAAGATTTTCTTTACCATGGATAAAAAAATTCTAAGAACGGGGCTTTTATACGTCGCTTTGCTTTATCTGCTCTCCGTCGTCGTTACGTTCGGACTAAATCTCGATAAGCTTTTTATTTTAATTATTCCGATTATGAGCGTAGGTATGATTTTTACGCTATTTAAAGAATACGGCAAAGATAAAGATTGGTTAAATTTAGGTATGCTAATAGGTTCCGTCGGAGAAGTCGTATCTATCGCGCTTCTTACCTTTGCGGGAGCTTATTTGAGATTCGGCGCTGGTAGCGAACTGCTGCTTTCGATCGTCTATCTAGTCGGATTTTTAGCGCTTAGTATAGTCGGATTTAAAATTTTAAACGTTTTATTTTGGTGGTATCCGCAGCTACGTACCATGCTGATGCCTTATTCGGATAACGCCGAAAAGGATATTAGATTATGCATGGCGCTGTTTTTTAGCATCATCGCGCTGATGCTCTATCTAAATTTAGAGATCGCATTCGGCGCGTTTGTAGCCGGAACCTTTATAGCGACCTTTTTTGACCACAAAAAAGACCTGCCGCATAAGCTTGCGAGTTTCGGCTTCGGCTTTTTAGTGCCGACTTTTTTCGTCTATATCGGTTCGACGTTTAAGCTTACGGCGCTACTTTTAGACGGCGTAGTAACGGATGCGTTACTAATTACCGCGGCTATTATTTCGGTTAGAATATTATGCGGAACGGTTTTTATAAATTTACTCGGCCTTCGCAAGACCCTTCTTTACGCGCTTTCGCACTCGATGCCCCTAACGCTTCTCATCGCCGTTGCTACCATAGCCTACAAATCAGGCGGCATAAATGAAAATTTTTACTTCTCTTTCATACTAGCGAGCCTAACTCAGGCTATAATAGTAACGATTTGTATCAAAATCCTAATGAGCTACGAAAATAAAAATTTGCAAAAGGAGCTAAAATGAGCGATACGGTTACGCTAACAGACAACAGAAACGGCAAAAGCTACGACTTTCCGATACTGCATGGTACGATGGGGCCCGACGTCATCGACATCTCGACCTTTTTTAGCGATACGGGGATGTTTACGTTTGACCGCGGATATACCTCGACGGCGATGTGCCGCTCTAGCATCACTTATATCGACGGGCTAAAAGGCGAGCTGATGTACCGTGGCTACGACATCGCGTATCTAGCGGAGAACAAAACCTTCATCGACGTGGCGTATCTGCTGCTAAATAAGGAGCTGCCGAACAAAAAGCAATACGACGAATTTAAACTCGAGCTTAAAAAACGCAGCTTCATCCACGAGGGCATGATGAAAATTTTCGACGCTTTCCCGGACAAGGCGCACCCGATGGCGATCTTGCAGGCGGCGGTCTCGGCGCTTTCCGCGTTTTACTTTGATCACCTAAACATGGATAAGCCCGAGGAGTACCACGAGATGGCGATGCGAATAATCGCCAAAATCCCGACTATTGCGGCGTTTTCTTATAGATTTTCGCGCGGCCTGCCGATCATTTATCCAAATTTAGACCGCGGCTTTACGGAAAATTTCCTCTACATGATGAGGAGCTACCCGTACGAGCACGTAAATTTGCGCCCGATCGAGATCAAGGCGCTTGATACGGTCTTTATGCTGCACGCCGACCACGAGCAAAACGCCTCTACGACGACCGTTCGCACCGTAGGCTCGACGCACGCGCACCCGTATGCGTGTATCGCCGCAGGCATCGGAGCGCTATGGGGCTGGGCTCACGGGGGTGCAAACGAAGGCGTCATCCGTCAGCTAGAGCAGATCGGCTCAGTAGAAAACGTCGATAAATACATCGCCCGCGCCAAGGACAAAAACGATCCGTTTAGGCTGATGGGGTTCGGTCACCGCGTGTATAAAAATTTCGATCCGCGCGCTAAGGTGCTAAAATCTATGTGCGATAAGCTGTTTGACGAGATCGGCATAAACACCGAGCTTCTAAAAATCGCCAAAAAGATCGAGGAGATCGCGCTAAACGACGAGTATTTCATCTCGCGCAACCTCTACCCGAACGTCGATTTTTACTCTGGGCTGATCTTAAAAGCCCTTAGCATACCAAACGATATGTTTGCGGTTATCTTTGTCATCGGCAGGATCCCGGGCTGGATCAGTCAGTGGATAGAGCTAAAAGAGCAGGAGAGTATAAAGATCGTGAGGCCGAGGCAGCTATACGTGGGCGAGACGAACAGAACGCCGAAATAATTTTAAATTCGGCGGCTTGTCTTTTTCCTTTATACTTCGTTGGAAACTTCGCCGAAGCTCGGTTACGTATTTCATATACGCGCCCTCGCTCGGCTCATTTCCGCCTCGTCTAAAGAAAAAATACGGCGCCTTGACTATTTAAACTAAGGTAAAAATTTATATTTTCAAGGTGCGAGTCTGGGCAACTCAAATTTGCAAATTTGACTTTAAATTTGAACACAAAACGACAAGGCGAAGTATTTTGAGATGAATTTGAATGTTGTGCTAAAATTTTCGTCCCAAGGCTAGACAGATAGTCTGCCGCAGGGCGAAAATTTCAAACTCATTCAAAGACGCTCAAAAGACGAGCCTTTTTAAAAGAAACAAAAATGCAAAATTTAAACGAACTATTACTCTTAGCCAAACTTGCGGCTCTAAAAGCAGGCGACGAGATAATGAAATTTTACGCCCACAAGGGCTTTGACGACGAGATTTTAGCAGCTCGTTCGGCCTTGAGCGAAATCGCGCACAATAAAAATGCCTCAAATTTTGAGGTAAATTTAAAAACCGATCATTCGCCCGTGACCTCAGCCGATCTCGCGGCAAACGCTACGATATTTGAAACGCTAAAAAGCTCGCAGATCCAAATTTGCTCGGAGGAAAAGATTTTGGGCGAGTCCGCGCGGACGTTTTGGCTCATCGATCCGCTAGACGGCACGAAGGATTTTATCGAGGGTAGCGGCGAGTTTTGCGTCTGCATCGCGCTCATAGAGGACGGACGCCCGGTTCTTGGCGTTATCTACGTGCCCGTTACCGGCGAAATTTATAGCGCGGCAAACGGCGAACGAACGCAAAAAGAGCTCTATAAAAACGGCGCGTTTATCCCGCAAATTTTAGCCGCAAAAGAGCATGCACCGCAAACGATAATCAGCGGCAAACGCGGCAAAAACGTAACGGCCGGCAAGCTCGCGACCGCCCTAAATTTGGACATCGCGCGACTAAGCTCGGCGATCAAATACTGCCGCATCGCCGAAAATCTCGCGGGCGCTTACATGCGCTACTCGCCAAGCTCTATCTGGGACAACGCCGCGGGCGAGATGATCGCTGCGGGCGCGGGCGCAAAGATGATCGATCTAGCGACGCTCAAAGCCCCGATCTACGACGCAGCCTCGCTAAAAAATAACGAGTTTATTGTCATCGCAAAGGATTTTTTAGCCCGCCAGGACGAAATTTTACGAGCGATAAAAGAGCTAAATTTATAAACCAATAGGCGACTCGCCGCATTACAAATTTAAGCGTCTCGCGCAAATAAAATTTGACGATAGAAGTCGCCTAATTTGAGCTAAAAAGCAAATTTTGGCCAAAAGCCGAATCTAAATCCTTGCTAGCTCGCTTCTAGGACTTGCTTGCAAGTCAAGCCCCGCAAACTCGCCGCGCAGGTACTTTTCTCGTCCCGCGCGCGCGATCATCGCGGCATTATCGGAGCAAAACTCCAGCGGCGCGCAGATGAGCTCGCAGCCGTGCTTCTCGCACAAGGCTTGCAGGCGGGAGCGCAGATTTAGATTTGCGCTTGCTCCGCCCACGACGCCGAAACGCTCAAATTTATGCTCGGCAAATATCTTTTCTAGCTTGTTTAAGATATGCTTGCAAGCGGTATTTTCAAAGGCAAGGCAGATATCGGCGATCTCCTGCGTGCCCAGATTCCTGCTTGCGGCGAGCTTTTCGGTTTCGACGCGGACTTGATTTTTGAGCCCCGAAAAGCTATACGCCGTGCGCGCATCGTCAAGTAGCGGCACGGTAAATTTAAACCTCTCGCGCCCGCTCTTTGCCGCCTTTTCGACCGCTACACCGCCCGGATACCCAAGCCCCAGCATCTTTGCGACCTTGTCAAAGCTCTCGCCGAAGCTATCGTCCATCGTGGCAGCCAGCACGCTCACGGCCCCGTCCGCGCCGATATCTAGCACCATCGTGTGCCCGCCGCTAACTAGCAGCACGCCCGCAGGCAGCCGCGCCTCCTGCGATAAAAATAGCGAATACACGTGCCCGGCGAGGTGATTTACTGCTATCAGCGGCACGCGCAGCGACGAGGCGAGCGCCTTTGCCATCGCGACGCCGCCCACTAGGCTCACGGATAGCCCGGGCTCGTTCGTGACGGCGACGGTTTTGACGCGCGGTAGTTCTGTTTTGATCTGCTCTAAAATTTTAGGCAGCGCGGCGGTGTGAAGCCTGGCGGCCAGCTCCGGTACCACTCCGCCGAATGCGCAATGCTCGGCATCTTGCGAGATTTTTTTGTGAAATTTTAGTTCCAGCGTTTCTATGTCGAGTAGCGCCGCCGAGCTGTCGTCGCAGCTGCTTTCTATACCTAAAATCAGCCCGCTCATTTAAATTCCGCCAAAAACATTCCTAAGAATTTATTTTTAGCGCCACTTTCATAAAATTCTACTCGAAAAATCTTACCGTTTTTGTCTACCGAGTAGCTTTCGTTTAGCGATTTTCTGGCTATTTTAACGCCGCTTTCGTCTTTTTGATTTGACGAAAAACCGATGGCGTTAACCCGGACTCCGTCTATTTTTTCGATTTCAAAATCGTTTAAAACGGCTATTTTAGAGCCTAATTTCACGGTTTTTCTTTCGCCGTCTATTATTACGCCGACTTCGCCGATATTTAGCGCCGAATACTCGAAAAACTCCGGCGTTAGTCTAGTTAGCACGCGGTTGCCGTACTGTACTTTATAGCTTGCGCCCTCTTTAACGACGGCGGTTACGGGGTTTGAAGCGCTATATTTTATCGCGCCTTCCGGTATAGGTATAAATTTCAAATTTGCTCTAGGGTTTTTTAGATGAAGTAAAAATTTATCGAAAAGCACTACTTCTACCGGCTTCTCTATAGCAGATTTTACACCTTTTACGCTTAACTCGAACGGTCTTGAAAATTCTATCCCGACCAATCTAAAGTATTCCTCGATCGCGTTTAAATGATAAAACGTCCTTTGCTCGGCGTTTAAATTTTTGCTCGCCTCGTTCGCAAAGGCCGATTTCCCCTTGGTAACGGCGTAATACGTAAGCGACTTTAGCATCTCCAAATCGCCCTCGCTAGTTCGAGTATTTTTTACGCGGTATCTATGTTCTTCGTTTAGTAGATTTTCGTTTACTTTGCCTACGACGCGCTCGGCTACGCTTTGCAAGTCGGCATAATACCCTTCTTTTAGCACGCTCTGATCTATGATGGCGGTATTACCCCATTTGTCGGGATTTTTATCGTTATTTATAAATTTATCCCTAAAAAAGCCGCTCCCGTCGTGTAAATTTAAAATAAGCGAAACATTTTCGTTTGCGATTAGCTCTTTTATCCACATAACGGCTTCATAATCGGGATCGTTTTTGTCCACGTTAGCGAATTTGCGGTTCATATCGCCCTTAGTTCCGCGGCTTCTTTGGATTATACTGGGAAAGTTTAGATTAGGCACTATCCAAAGGGAGCCTTTTGAAATTTCGTAGTCGGTCGCCACTAACGACGCCGCTAGAAATCCGCCCGGCTCGTCGCCTTGTATGCCGCCGATTAGTAGCATGGTGTTATTGCTATCGGCGCCTTTTTTTATCAAAACAGGTTCCAAAGGTTTCGCAAAAACGCAAGCCGCCGCAAGGAAAAATAAAATTAATTTTTTCATTCGAATCCGTCGAAGCGTTTAGTCTTAGGTAAGACCAAATTTAAAACGATACCGACGATCGCGCCTATTCCTACGCCCTGGAAGCTAACCGCGCCCAGATCTAGCACCATGCCGCCTATGGCGCATACTAAAATTAGCGCGACGATTATTATATTTCTAGGATCGGACAGATCCGTTTCGTGTTTTATTAGCGTCTCTATACCGATAGCCGTAATAATGCCGAAAAGCAGCAGCATAATGCCGCCCAAAACGGGTGCGGGTATAGTCGTTAAAATTGCGCCCAATTTTCCGACGAACGCGAGCAAAATCGCAAAAATGGCCGCAAAGGTCATAATAGCCGGATTGTAAGCTTTTGTTAGGCTTACCGCGCCGGTAACCTCCGAGTAAGTGGTATTAGGAGGGCCGCCGAAACAGCCGGCCAGCGACGTAGCTAGCCCGTCGCCCAGGAGAGTATTTTTAAGTCCCGGATTTTTCAAAAAATTTTCTTTAGCTACGTTGCTAATAGCTAACATATCGCCTATATGCTCGATAGCCGGCGCGATAGCGATAGGTATCATATAAACTATCGCCTTTAGTTCGAATTTCGGCGCGCTAAAATTCGGCAAGGCAAACCACTGCGCTTTAGCTACCGCGGAAAAATCGATTAAACCCAGCGCGAAAGATACCGCGTATCCGACCGCTATGCCGCACAAAATCGGTACTAATCGCAACATACCTTTACCGTAAGTCATAACCGCGATCGTCGTTAGGAGCGAAACCGAAGCGACCCCCATGGCTACGCCGTGGCTATAAAACGCCTCGTTTCCTTTACCCATCGCCATATTAACCGCCGCCGGAGAAAGTATGAGTCCTATCGTCATAATCACCGGGCCGACTACGACGGGAGGCAAAATTTTGTGCAAAAATCCCTCTCCGCGAAAGCGAACCAAAAAACTCAAAACCACGTAAAAAAGCCCGGCAAAGACGATACCGCCCATAGTAGCCGGTATGCCCCACTCTTTCACTCCGTACTGAATAGGAGCGATAAACGCGAAACTCGAAGCTAAAAAAATCGGAGGGATATTTTTATGCGTGATAATTTGAAAAAGCAGCGTACCAGCGCCCGCCGTAAAAAGCGCTACCGATGCGTCCAGACCGGTCAAAATAGGAACCAGCACGAGCGCGCCGAACGCTACGAATAAAAACTGAACGCCGATCACGCTATCTTTTAAATTTAGCTTATATCCTTCGTATTTTTGCATTTTCGTTTCCTTATTTCTTTTTAATTTCTTTTTCGGCCCAAGCTCTTGCTTCGCCGTCCGCCGCAAATAATTCGCTCTGGCTTGAGATTTTAACGTCTTTAAATTTTTTAGCTGCGGCTAAAACCATCCTTGAAATCTCTAAAAATTCGCACTCGTTTTTTAGAAATTTAAATACCGCTACTTCGTTTGCCGCATTTATAACCGCGCCTAAATCGGGATTATCCAGCGCCTTTTCTTTTAGCGAGAAAATCGGATATTTCTTAAGGCTAATCGGATGAAATTTTAAAGCTTTCATATCGCGCAAATTCACGCTAGGTACGATTTGATTTTTTAGATTCGATAAAATTTTACTCGGCAATACCGCGTGAGCTATCGCTAAGCTCATATCCGTCCGCGATACGTGCGCGGTAGTCGAGCCGTCGGCAAAGCCGACTAGCGCGTGTATCATCGAGGTAGGCTCGATTAGAGCGGAGATATTTTTTACTCCGTAGAGCCAAAAGGCTTCCATCACCTCAAAAAGCTTATTCGCCATCGTCGCGCTATCTATCGTTATTTTTGCACCCATGCTCCAGTTGGGATGTTTTAGCGCGTCTTTAGCGGTCACGTTTTTTAGACCTTTTACGGGAGTTTTGTAAAACGCTCCTCCCGAAGCCGTAATGATTAGCTCTTTTACCGGGGTTTTGTTTTGAAGCAAAAATTTCAAGCCGAAGTGTTCGCTATCTATCGCATTTATAGATTTTACGTCTAGAAATTTGCCCCCTACTACGAGACTTTCTTTATTTGCCAACGCAAGCTTTTTGCCGATTTTTTGCGTTAGAAGGCTGGGCTTAAGTCCGGCAAATCCGACTAGAGAATTTAAAACAAGCTCGTCTTTGCACTCTTTTAACATTTCGCAAACGCCGTTTTCTCCCGTAAATACGCGGCCGTGCTTTACGAATTTAGCCGATTGCGGATCAGATACGCAAACTAATTTAGGATTAAACTGCGCGATTTGCTCGTTTAAAAGCTTATGATTTTTATTGCAGCTTATCGCTTCGATTTGAATATTAAATTTCTTGGCTAGCTTTAAGGCGTTTTGACCGATAGAGCCCGTAGAGCCTAGAACTACCACGATAACGCCCACATCATAGCGATAACTCCGAATAAATATCCGTCTATCCTATCCAAAATGCCGCCGTGACCGGGCAAAAGAGAGCCGCTGTCTTTAATGCCCGCTTGCCTTTTTAGGTAGCTCTCGAATAAGTCGCCCCAAACGCCGAAACTAGCCGTTAAAAAGCTGGTTAGTATAGCGTGGAAAAATCCGTCGTAAAGTATCCATCCGTAAATCGTTCCAAACGCCGTAGCTACGGCTATTCCGCAGATAACGCCTTCCCAAGTTTTATTAGGCGAGCTCGGGCTAAAGGAATGCTTGCCGGCGATCTTACCGATGAAGTACGCGCCGCTGTCGCATGCGGCTACCGTAAAAATAAGCCAAGCCAAATAACCTACGCCGTACTGGCTATAAAGCATCCAAATGGCAAAAATAGGCGTCATTGGATACAAAAACGGCAAAATACTTTTTAGGTTTTCGCTTTTAAAATGAACCAAGAAGGAAAGCACTATCAAAATAGCTAAAATCGCTATAAATATCGGGCTGGAAAAAGGCGCCAAAAAGTAGAAAATAACGGCTATAAGCGCCAGGGATTTATCCTGCAATCCGTAAATTTTCTCGCTCTCTACGAACGCGGCATAAAGCACTCCGCCTAAAATTAAAAAATTTAGTAAATAACTATCTACTAAAAATACGATTAAAATGACCGCAAATAGCGCAACGCCGGTAATTATTCTAGTTTTCATAAGCCTTCCTTTATAGGGTCTATTTTATCCAAAAAATGCTTATAAATTTATATTTAGCGCGTGCAGGAGCCTTAAATTTCTATATCTATGTGACGTATCGGCTCGTCTTCTGTTTGCGTTTCGTCCGCCTCTTCGTCGTTTTCTTCTAAATCCTGCGAACGTTTGCCTTCAAAGCGCTCTTGCTCGTCTTTTTTCTTTTGCTTTTCGTGCTCGTTTTGCGGGTCGATTTTGTAGGTTTCCTCGGTCGGTCGCACCTCGGAGACCTCTTGTTTTTCGTCGCTTGCTAGCGATGCGGCGGCGAGGTTTTGCAGGTCAAATCTATTTTGGACGTCGGCGACCTTGTTTGAGACCATGTTTACGTTTTGATTGATAAAAATCGTATTGCCAAGTGGTGTTACAGCCATTTTCGCCTCCTGTTTTAGTCGTGCTTCGTTACTAATATCGTCTTAAAATTAATATAATTTACATTTGCGCCGCTCGTAATTTTGACGTTGTTACGTTTGGTAAAATCAACCTCGTACGTTCCGCCGCTTTTGACGCTAAAATTTACGCAAATTTTCGCCGCAAATCTCAAAATTTCCTCGCTGGGAGCGCTTTTTGCGGTTTTGATGATGACGTGTGCGGACGGCAGGTCTTTTAGATGCATCCAGACGTCGTCTTTTTTCGAGTTTTTTAGCAGCCAGACGTTGCCTTTTTCGTTGCGTCCGATGCTGATTTTATAACCCTCGACGTAAAAATCCTCGACGTTTTGATTTTGCTCTTTTTGCTTTGCGACGCGGGCTTTTTTAGGCGCTAGGATTTCTAGCTCTTCGGCGCTTTTTGCTTCATTTACGAGCGTTTGTAAATTTGATAAAAACTCCAGCTTTTCGGTCAAATTTTGCCGCTCTATCGTTAGACCCGCCGCCTTTTGCTTTAGCCTTTTTGCTTTGGCAAACATCGCGTTTGCGGCGATTTTAGGGCTATCATCCAGCACGAGCCTCACCTCGCCTCGCTCGAAATCATTTAGCATCACTTCGCGCTCGTAGTCTCTTAACGCGTGTAAATTTGATAAGATCAACCCTGCGTTTTTGCTTAAAATTTCGCTTTGCGCATTTAGGTCGGCTTCGTTTTCAAGTCCCGATAAAATTTCGCTTAAATTTTGCATTTTTCGCTCTATCGCGGCAGATTTTACGGCGCGCAGATTTTCTAGTTTTGCGTTATTTACGCGCTTAAATTCCTCACTGAAATACTGCTCAAAGTCCGTTATCGGCGGCATCTGGCGCTCTTTTATCACTGCAGGCGGCAGCTCTAGCAGCTCGCGCCCCGGTTTTATCACGCGAAAATTATTATCTATATGGCGCAAAGCCTCGATTATGACGCCCTTTTCGTCCGTGATGATCGCGTTGGTAAAGCGCCCCGTAAACTCCAAAAATAGGCTTGAGGCGAGGCTTTTATACGAGCCTTGAAATTCGCACTCCAGCTTTAAAATTCTATTTCCCTCGGGCACGCTTAAATTTAAAATTTTCGCCCCCCAGAACCTCTTTTTAAGCGCGACGTCAAAGGGCGCTTTGTACTCTTTGACGTTTAGAAAATCAGGATTTGCGTAGATCGCGGAGTCAGACTTGCTAAGGTCGAAAAATAGTCCGAGCTCACCGTCAAATTCTATAAATATCGCCATATCGCCCGCGCGTCTGATTGCGGTTATTTTTTTAAATTTGCCTAGAAAAGATTGTATTTGTTTTAAATTTGCGTATTTCATAGCCGAAATTATAGCCTAAAATACGACCGAAATTTAAGCGTAAGAATAATATAATGATAATGCATTTTAAAACGGAGAAAAAATAAATGAACAAATTCAGCCTAAGTTTAGCGGCCTCGTCGCTGCTTTTAACCCAAATTTTCGCCGCCGACGTAGCGCTACAAGGCGTCGAGATTAGCGAGAGCGCGGATGACGGATACCGCGCCAAAACCAGCGAAGTAGGCAAAACGAATACGCCTATCTTAGAGATCCCGCAGACGGTAAACGTCGTGACGCAAAAAGTATTGCAAGATAAAAACGCGCAAAATTTAAACGAAGCCTTAGCCGGAGTGAGCGGAATTTCTAACTCGAATTCAGTCGGCGGTCAATTTGACGTTTTTACTAAAAGAGGATTTGAGGGAAGCTGGGACGATGGATCAATACTGCGCAACGGCGTAGTAAGCGGCGTTACGAATACTTTCGACGCGACGGCTGAGAGCGTCGAAGTGCTAAAAGGACCTGCTAGCTTATTTTACGGCACGCAAGATCCGGGCGGCGTCATAAATATAGTAAGCAAAAAACCGCTTTATGCGCCGCTTTACGAGGTAAAAACTGCGTTTGGAAACAATAAATACAGAGATTTAGGCTTTGATTTTAGCGATAAAATAGGAGATAGCGGATTTGCGTATCGCTTAATAGCCGATTACTGGGCGAAAGATTATTGGAGAGATTTTGGAAAATACGAAAATTTAACCGTATCGCCTAGTATTAGTTACAAGGGCGACGATTACCGCATAGACTTAGCTTATAAGCATAAAAAATATAAAGAGCCGTTCGATAGAGGTTTATTTATGCTAAATCAACCGTCAAATACGGCGTATCACGGGAAATTTATAGACGTCTCGAAGAAAACGAGGATGACTGATTACCTAGAAGAAACCAAAGGCAAAGTAGATAGCGTAGATTTGGGAGTAGAAAAGCATTTCGGCGAAAATTGGCTTATGAAATTTAACTACGGCTATTCTAGAATGGAGCATGATTACGGCCAGATAAGACCTTCTAGATTAAATCCCGCCGCAGGGACGATTAGATTTATACCCGAGTATCAAAAGGGCGTTACGCACGTCACGCATTCGGGTTCGCTTAATCTAAACGGGATAGCGCAGTGGGGCGAAGTCGCTCATAACCTACTTTTTGGCGTAGATTTATACAAAATGAAGCAAAAAAGGCCCGTCCAATATAGAGGCGCGCCCAGAGTTATAAACATAGGCACGGATCACTACGGCACCTTCGGCAGACCGACTACGCCCGAGAGATACGACCAAGTAAGAGAGTTAAAAACGCTAGGAATTTATGCGCAAGACGCTATAAATATAACCGATAATCTAACATACGTAGCCGGTCTTAGATACAACTACTACGATAATCTTAGATATAGATATAACGCTTCTCGGGTTTATTCGGAGCAGCTAAACGGGCACGGCGACGAGATTACTTATCAAACGGGCCTTTTATATCTTTTAACCTCTCAATGGTCTATTTATACCAATTATGCGACGTCGTTTATGCCGCAAACTAGCGTAGGGCAAAACACCACGGGAGAGATCAAGCCCGAAGTCGGAAAATCCGTAGAAATAGGAACTAAATTTCAAAACGATAATATCACGGCGACTATGGCCTTATTTCACATAAATAAAAATAACGTCATATATACCGACAGCAACGAAGTTAGCACGACTACCGGCAAGACCCAAAGCCAAGGACTTGAGCTAGATTTTAGCGGAAGGGTAACAAATAGCCTTACTCTAACTTCAAGCTACACCTATACCAAAACCAAAACCAAAAAAGACGAGAAAAATCCCTTCTTAGAAGGCAAGCAACTTTCGGCAGTCCCTAAACACCAAGCTAGCTTATTCGCTACTTACGATTTTAGCACGCTCGGGTTAAAAGGCCTAAGGATCGGCGCTGGGGCTAGATATTTAGGAAGCTGGCTATACCACGCGACGAATACTAGGCAAACGTTTAAATTTGGCGACGCTACGACTTTCGACGCTTTCGTAAGCTACGATACGAAAATTTTAGGACGCGACGCCAGCTTTCAGCTAAACGGCAAAAATATCACCGATAAGCTCTATTTCGCCTCGGCTATCGCCACCGATAATATGCTTAGAGTTATACCTAAATACGGCAGAGAAGTTATGTTTACCGTAAAGATCAAATTCTAACCCCTAGACCCATTTAAACGGGTCTATCTCCTAATCGCGCGAGCTTTCTTTCATTTCAAATTTATAAAATTTCGCTAAAATCGCACGAAATTTAAAGGAAATCCATGAAACAAACCATCACCGAAAAGATTTTCAGCGAGCACGTAGGGCGCGAGGTTTTCGCGGGCGAGATCATCGAGAGCGACATCGATATGGTCATCGGCAACGACATCACGACTCCGATCTCCATCAAGCAGTTTGAGCGAAGCGGCGCGACAAGGCTAGCTAACCCAGACGGCTTTAGCGTCGTGATGGACCACTACATCCCCGCCAAAGACATCCTAAGCGCCAACCAAGCCAAAATCAGCCGCGATTTTGCGTATAAGCACGATTTGAAAAATTATTTCGACGAAAAGGACATGGGCATCGAGCACGCGCTTTTGCCCGAAAAAGGCCTCGTAGTGCCTGGCGACGTCATCATCGGCGCCGATAGCCACACCTGTACGCACGGCGCGCTGGGAGCATTTGCCACGGGTATGGGCAGCACCGACCTAGCCTACGCGATGATAACGGGCAAAAACTGGTTTAAAGTACCGCCGACTATCAAGGTGATCTTTCGCGGCAAACTTGACCGCCACGTCTACGGCAAGGACCTCATCCTAGAGATCATCCGCCGCATCGGAGTGGACGGCGCGCTGTATAAGGCGCTGGAGTTTACGGGCGAGACGATAGAGAGCCTCGATATGGACGGGCGTTTTTCGATGTGTAACATGGCGATCGAGGCCGGCGGCAAAAGCGGCATCATCGCGGTCGATGAAACCACGAAAGAGTTTTTAAAAGGTAAAAATTTACGCGCCGAGCCGAAGCTGCACTACTCCGATGAGGGCGCGAACTACGAGCAAATTTTAGAGATCGACGTTAGCAAGCTCGATCCCGTGATCGCCTATCCGTTTCTGCCTAGCAACGGCAAGAGCGTGCGCGAAGCGGTGAAAGACGATATCGCCATCGATCAGGCCTTTATCGGTAGCTGCACGAACGGCAGGCTAAGCGATCTACGCATCGCGGCTGAAATCCTAAAAGGCCGCAAAGTCGCGCGCAAAACCCGCCTCATCATCACGCCGGCGACGCAAAAGATCGCCCTGCAAGCGCAAAAAGAAGGACTGATGGATATATTTGCCGAGGCTGGCGCAGTCGTGAGTAACCCGACCTGCGGCGCGTGCCTGGGCGGATATATGGGGATTTTAGGCGTGGGCGAACGCTGCGTGAGCACGACGAATAGAAACTTCGTCGGCCGCATGGGAGATCGCACGAGCGAGGTGTATCTGGCAAACTCTGCCGTAGCGGCGGCGAGTGCCGTCGTAGGCAAAATTGCCGATCCGCGCGATCTTTAAAATTTAGCGGCTTGTCTTTTTCCGCTATACTGCGTTGAAATTTAAATTTTAAGCTCGGCAGACTATCTGTCTAGCCTACGCTTAAAATTTAAATTCCGCCTTGTCTAGCAAAAAAATACCGCGCCTTATCGTTTTACGCTCAAATTCGAAGTCAAATTTTTAAATTTTGGATTCAAATTTTAACTAAAAACCCGCGACGCTTTGCGCGAGCAAAGCAGTGTCGCCACATCTCACGTGCAGTGGGGTTATAGAGGGTTTGGGAGAGGAAGGGGCGACGCTCTACTTCGCTTCGCTAGTAGCTGTAAGCAGAGCGTAAGTAGGTTTGCTCGCAGTTACGAGCCGCAGGCGAAGTAAAGCCCCTTCCTCTCCCAAAAGAAAAGCCAATTGATCCACTTTACTTCGTTAGCACTTGTAGCTATAAAACAGTGCAGAAAATTTGCATTCAAATTTGCAAATTTGAGCCGCCGAAACTCGCGTCAAAAAACATCAAATTTACTTCGCCGTATCGGCAAATTTAGCGGTCTTTATCCTTTAAAACGCCGTTATCGTCGCCAAAAGTCCGAAAATTATCCCCGGCAAATTCGCAGCCGAAAGCGGATAGTCTTTTTTGGCTTTTAGTAGGCCGTAGCTAGTCCAGATCGTGCAGTTTATCGCTGCGGCTAGAGGCTGGATAAAAGGCGTTTTGTTGCCCTCGAGGTTCCCCATTATCTGCGGGATATAGGAAATATACATCACGACCGATAGGCACGTGCCTATCCAGCCTAAAATTTGTAGATTTTTTTCGCTCATATTTTTTCCTTTAAAATGAAAGCGGAATTATACTACTTCAAAATTATTTTTTGGTAAATCAAAGCCGTTTTTAGCTAAATTTAGTCTTACGACTTTCTTAAGGTAAAAAATGGAAAATTGCGTCATCTTAGCCGGCGGTAAAAGCTCTAGAATGGGCAAGGATAAGACTTTGTTGTCGTTTGGCGGCTCGCCTACGCTAACGCACTATCAGTTTAATAAATTTAGCCGAATATTTCCTCGCGTTTTCGTTAGCTCAAAGACCGAAAAATTTAATCCGCCGCTTCCTCTTATAAAAGACGTCAAAAGCGATGATTTCTCGCCGATGTTGGCGCTTTACGCCATACTTTCTAATTTTAAAAACGGATCCATTTTTATAATCCCCGCCGATATGCCGTTTGTCGGCGAGAGCTGCGTGCGAGAACTGTATAAATTTGTAGACGATTACGATATAGTCGTGGCCGCCGACGAGTCGCATACGCATTCGCTTTGCGGATTTTTTAACGCAAATTTGGCGGACGTCGCGGGCGAGCTTTTTACCGCGGGAGAGCATAAAATCGGGCTTTTGCGCGATCGATGCCGCTGCAAAATAGTAAAATTTAAAGACGAAAAGCAGTTTTTTAACATCAACTATCCGAGCGATTACGAAGAGGCGTTAAACATAAAATGAAAAAAGTCGCGATATTTTTAACGGTTTTTGCGGCAGCGTTTGCGAGCGAGGAATTTAACCAAGCCTTACGTCTAGAAAACGACGGAAAGATAAAAGAAGCGATGCTAATTTATAAAAAATTAGCCCTAGACGCCGAACGAAAAATAAATCCCAAAGACGACAATACGCGCCAGATCGGTAACGAACGTAGCCGATCCGAAAACGGCGCGATGCGCTTGGATAGGAACTCCGGCAAAAACACCGATTCGGTAAGCTTTTTAGGCGTAAAGCTTTACGATTTAAATTATCTTTTACCCGTTTCCATCGCTAACAAGGATATAGAGGGCAGAAAACGACTCGAAACTAAGTTTCAAATTAGCCTACAAAAGCCGCTATCATACGATATTTTCGGCTTTAACGAAAGCATAGCGGCGGCTTACTCGCAGACTTCGTGGTGGCAGACCGCGCAAAGCTCGGCGCCGTTTAGAGAGACGAGTTACCGTCCCGAGCTATTTATTAGCCTCCCCGTAAATTTTAACGAACTGCCGCAACTAAAAACGCTAAATTTCGGTATTTTACACGAGAGCAACGGACAAGGCGGCAAAAGATCCAGATCATGGAATAGACTCTACGCTAAGGGGGAATTTAAATTCGGCGACGTAAGCGTTACGCCTAGAGTCTGGGGAAGGATACGCGAATCAAGCGACGACAACCCGCATATAACGCGCTATTTAGGGCGAGCCGACGTTATCGTAACGGCGCCCTTAGGAAGACATTTTTTACGTTTAATGCTTAGAAATAATCTTCATTTAGACGGCACGAATAAAGGGGCGACGGAAATCGGCTGGCTATTTCCGCTTTGGGATTCTGGTATTTACGGCTATTTGCAGTATTTTAACGGATACGGCGAAAGTTTGATAGACTATGATCGCCGCGTAAATAAAATTTCTATCGGTATTAGCGTGCTAAAATAATTATTTGCTCGCGAAAACTAGCGTAAATACGCCGCTAGCGATTAGCGCGATACCGATCCACTCCTTTACGCTCGGCCTTTCGCCTAAGAAAAATACCGCAAAAACTACGACCAACACGAGGCTAAATTTATCTATCGGGGCTACTTGAGAGGCTTTGCCTAAAGAAAGAGCCTTAAAATATGCTAGCCACGACGCGCCAGTAGCAAGTCCGCTAAGAGTTAAAAACAGCCAATTTCTCGCATTTAGTTCGCTTGTTAATCGCCATTTGTTCGTATACGAGAGGAGCGCAATTAACGCAGCGGCTATGACTAGCGTTCTAATAAAAGTCGCCAGATCGGAGTCGATCCCCTTAAGACCGACCTTTGCAAGTATCGCCGTAAGAGCCGCAAAAACCGCCGAAAATAGCGCCCATAAAGCCCACTCTTGCATATTTGCTACTCTTGCGGCTCGGCAAATTTTATAATTTCGGGCTTTGCTATTCGTTCGTAATCAAGCGTTTTTAAGATTATCGAGCGATCTAGTAACCCCGCGTTAAAGGCTATTTTATCGTATCTGCCAAATAAATTCGGATCGGCGATTAGCGTTAATTTTTCATGAAAGCTAAAGGGAGGAATCGAGCCGAATACGCAGTCGGTTAGCTCGCTAACTTCTGCCGGGCTAGCCAGGCTCGCTCGCGTAGCCCCCAAACTCGCGGCGATAATTTGCAAATTCGCCTTATAATCGGCGGGCAACACGGCTAAAACGTTTCGCTTTACGCCGTTTCCTTTAACGGCGCAAACGAGAGCCTTGGCTCCTTGCCCAAGCAGCGTACCGCGAGCCTGTGCGACGGATTCTGAAGTACCGGCGCTAGCGTGTTTTACGACGCGAAAATCCGCGCCGTTAGTCTTCAAAAGCTCGCAAAGTTTACTAAAAATTCTCTCCGACATTTTATTCCTTTAAATTTATGCGGATTTTACTTCTCAAACGCCTTCTCTAAGCTAAACGGAAACGCCTGATAGCCCATCGCGTTGGTCATTTTTATCTCGATTGACGGCTCTTTTGCGCCCCATTCAAACTCGTTGATGTGAGGGCTAGGTACGCCGACCGGACGGCCTTTGGCGATGTCAAACTGCATGCCGGCGACCGCTGAGTAAACCATCACGCTATCAAGGTCGTCTTGATACTGCGCTAGCGATGTGACCGAGCTGTACCACTCGCTGCCGCGCTGTTTGCCGTACTCCCAGACCTGCTCGACGGTTTTAGCTTTTTCGTCGATTTTATAAACGACCGCGCGGGAGTATTTCATGCCCGCCATCGCAGGCTGCTCCATGCCGCGAGTGTCGCCGTTGTCAAAGACGGTGAGATAGACGAGCCCTTTTTTAGACTTGCTATCGATGCGGAAGGCCGTGTGCTGCGTCCACTGCCAGTCAAATCCGCCCTTTTCGCTCTCATATCCCGGGCATTTTGAGTATTCGTCCTCGCAGACGATTTTTTTGCCGTCTTTATCTACAGGCTGGAGCAAGTAGCCTTTAAACTGATCCTTCCAGCCTTTGTGCGCGCCCATTATCCATTTGACCTTTTTGTCGCGGCCGATCTTGATGACGGCGTCTTGGTGGCGGCTGGAGATGATGATGCTATCGTCGCTTGGATCGTAGTCCACGCTATTTACGTGCGCCCAGTTGCGTCCGGGACCCGAGCCCACGATGTCGCCCCATTTTTCGTTCGTATCCATCGCGGCTAACTCGTCTGTACTCGCGGTGTGGCCAGCCTTGCTAGCGTCGATATTTAGGCATACGGCGCCCTGATCGAGCGTTTTTAACACGATGTCGCGATACGGATCTAAAATTTCATACAGCCTAAAATCATCCACGACGTTGCCGTCTCTATCGACCTCGACGATTACGTCGCGCACGGTGCGGACGTTTTTACCGTCGGCGCGTTTATAGTTAGTATTTGCCGCGCGGAGGAAATAATGCCCGTTTTGCGCTACGTCCATGGAGTGCGAGAAGTCGTTGTAGCCCGCAGGTAGCTCGCGGTTAAAGATTTCGCGGCCCATTATGTCGTATTTGGCGTATCGCTGCCCATAGCCCCACGTCATCGCGCCGTCGTCGTTTTGTTTAAAGCCCATCATGACGCCCGCGCTAAACGGCTGCTTGAGGTCGTAAATTTTACTCGGCTCCAGATACCAGCGCACTTCGCCCTTGGTGTCAAGGATGAAGTTGTTCGGGCTGTAGTTCCACTCGATCGCGCCGCCTGCGGGGTTGTTCCACACGACTTTGGTGCCCTTGCCGGTTTTATTTACGAAGTTATTTACGTAGTAGAGGCGGTTAGCAAATTTAGCGCTCGGAGCCTTTACGACCTCGATCTTATCGAACAGCGCGCCCTTTTGAGACGGCATGCCGGAGCTTTCTAAATAAATCGCGGGCGCGTAAATTTTATAGCTTTCTTTTACGTGCTCGGTTTGGCCCTTGTAAATTTTATCGTACTCGACCAGGGCGGTGTTTTGATAGTCAGGGTAAAGTCCAAAAATAGGGATTCCGCCGTGCGTACGCAGATGCTTATCGGCGACTTTATAGCTGATAACCTGACCGCCAGGCTTTGGTACGATAGCGACTTTTGCGTTTGCTAGCGTGTAGCCGCCGTTTTTGATCACCGCCGTTAGAGGCGCGATGTCGTACGGATTTACGACCACTTCGCCGATCTTGCCCGGGATGCCGTAGTCGATGTGTGCGCCGCTAGGTCCGCCGATAGCCAGCGCGGCCGTGCTTAGACCGCCGAGTAACGCCGCTGCTAGGGCGACTGACGAGAGAGTTCTTTTCATTTCGGACTCCTTAAATTTATCAAATATCGTTTATCTCGCTGCTGCGCGCATTATAAACGAACCAGCTAAGCAGCATAACGAGCATAAAAGCGCCGATTAGTATAAAACTAATTAAATTCGTAAGAGCGTAAAGATTTCCGCTAGGAATCGAAGAGTCGGGAGTAAAAATACTAGGAGCCAACTCGTTTAACGGTAACGAAAAGGCAAAATCGATTTTACTAACGCCGCTAAAATCGCTAGTCGAATAATCGACGCCTAAAATTACCCCTATAAAAATTACGCCGTAGCCTAAAATTTTGAGCGCGAAGCTTTTAGGGGCGGTAAATGCCGCTAGCGCGCCTAAAGCTATAATAAGCCTAGCCGAGTCGGCTTTAACGGCTAAAACGTCCGCAACGCCTTGCGTCGCCGCTCGAAAGCAAACGCATACCGCAACGACGAACGAAAATACGCAAAACCAAAAAATTCGCCTTCTTTGCAAATTATAAACGAAGCATACGAAGCCCTTATTTTCGCGATTGTAATCCATTATTTATCCGATAATTCTTTTATTATTTCGACCATTTTATCGATTGAGCCGGTCGCGCTTAAATTTATTAGGTATTTGCCGCCGACCACGTAAGCCGGTACGCCGCTAACGGCCGCTACGTCGTAGCTATCGTCCCACGACTTTAAAATCGTTTTGGCCCTAGCGCTAGCCGACGCCGCGTCAAATTCGGCCTTGCTAACTCCCGCGGCGCCTAAAATGCTTTTATAAAATCTAGCCTTATCCTTACCGCCGCCAAAATCGTCTTTATTATCGTGCGTCGCTTTGTAAAGGGCAAATTTAGCCTTTTTAAATTTGGAATTATCGTCTAGCAGGCTTATGCCGTTTAGCTCGTCAAGCGAGATTAACGCCGCCAAAATCTCGCTAGCGCTCTCGCCTAGCGCGCCTTTAGTTTTTAGATGATACGGGATAAAACTCATTTCCGGTAACGCTTTAAAAAGCTTTCCCGTTACGGTTCGGTCGAATTTATAACAATGAACGCAAGCGTAGCTAAATACTTTTACGATGCTATTTTTAGGTACGTTTAGCGGTTTTTGCAGCGTTTGATATTCTACGCCGTCTTCCAAGGCGAATGCGCTTAGGCAAAGGGCGAAAAGCGCGACTAAAATTTTAAAAAGTTTCATATTTTTCCTTAGTTTTAAAGTTAAGAAAATCTTATCGAATTTTATATAAATTTTAGCAAATTTATATATAATCGAACTATTTTAAAAAGGAGCTAAAATGCCGTTCGTTAATGTAAAAATAGCAGATCCCGAGCCCAGCAAAGAGCAAAAAAGACAAATCATAGCCGAGGTAACCGATACGCTAGCTAGAGTCCTGGGTAAAGATCCGTCCGCGGTGTTGGTTATGATAGAAACGTTAAAGGCCGAAAATATCGGTAAAAGCGGTAAAAGCTTAGAGGAGTTAAGGAGCGCTAAATGAGCGGATTTTCTAAAGAGGATTTAGAGAGAAAAATAACGCTTGAAAAAGGCGATGAAGCTCCCGCATTCGAGCTTGAAAATATCGACGGAGTAAAAATAAATTTAAAAGACTTCGCCGGTAAAAAAGTGATTTTATATTTTTATCCCAAAGATAATACTCCGGGCTGCACGACCGAGGCCTGCGAATTTAGCGCGGCATACGACGACTTTATCGCGGACGGCGCCGTTATAGTCGGCGTTAGCCCCGATAGCGTAAAATCTCATGCAAATTTTGCCCAAAAACAAAATTTAAAACATATCTTACTAAGCGATCCGAATAAAGAAGTCGCATCGCTCTACGGCGTTTGGCAGGTCAAGAAAAACTACGGCAAAGAGTATCTAGGCATAGTTCGCTCTACTTTCGTCATAGACGAATCGGGTAAAATTTTAAAAATTTACAAGAGCGTAAAGGCGAAAGATCACGCTGCGAAAGTCTTGGCGGATCTTGCGAAATTAGATTGAAAATTTTAGATATAATGCCTGAAAATTTGGCGCGATACTAGAGGCGACGATGAAAGAATTAATGGATTGGGTTAGCGATATTTTAAAAGGCTGCGACGACAACAGAAGCTGGGAAAAATTACCCGAGCCTTTAAAATCGAGTCTAGCGCCGGTAAGAGAAAAAATAGCTTGTCTGCAAAGCGAGTCGGAGTTTTTTATCTACGCGTTAAAATCCTTGCCTAATCCTATCTTTATAAAAGACGAAAACGTCAAATTTAAGCTATTTAACGATGCTTACTCTAAATTCTACGATATAAACGCGGAAGAATTTATCGGCAAAAGCGTAATGGACTTACCGTTTATCCCCGAAAAAAGCCGAGAAATTTATCATGCAGAAGATACCGACGCTATCAAAAACGGTACGATACACCACTATCATATAAATATGCAAGACGGCAGACATACGTTTTACTGGAGTAAGGGCTTTAGATTGCCCAACGATAGACGAGGACTGGTCGGCGAGATAGTCGACGTAAGTCAAGAAAAAGAATTAGAAAAAGAGCTAAGTGCGCTAAAAGAGCAAAACCGAGCCATCAAAAACGATGCCGCCATCGATCCTCTAACCGGGCTTTATAATCGCAGGTTCCTAGCCGAAAACGCGGATGAGGCTGTAAATAAGGCAAAAAGCGAAAATAAAAACGTATGCTTGCTGATAGCGGATATAGACCTATTTAAGCACGTAAACGACGACTACGGACATGCGGTAGGCGACGAGATACTCGTTAAATTCGCCGATATAATAAAAAAATCGTGCAGAAGCGACGACGCATGTATAAGATACGGTGGCGACGAGTTTTTAATAATACTTTTTGGAACCGATTACGAAACCGCGCAAAAAGTAGCAAATAGGATAGTGGAAAAAACTAGATCGATAAAATTCCCAGACGGCAAAAACGCCACTACTAGTATAGGAGTGGTAAAAATAGAAAAAGACGAATCGATCGCCCAGTCGCTAGTTAGAGCCGACGAAGCGCTATACGAGGCTAAAGAAAAAGGGCGAAATACGGCGGTAGCCAAATAATTTTACTCCATAGCTTAATTTTCTAAAGGGTAAACTAAAACTCAAGAATAACGACCTAAAAAGATTTCTCCAATAAATTAAAAAATGGCGATAAAAACCATCAATGTCGTATACCTGTGATTAACCGAATTATTGCGACTAGACTATAGATAAATTATCGTTAAATATATTTATTTTACTGGCAGGATAATAGCCGTTTTTGATCGTATTTACCGGTTTTTTGAAATGACCTTCTAAAGAACCAAAACTAAAAACTAGAACTTAGTTTGGGCATCATATCTCAGAGGCCTATATTTGGAAAAATTTATATGGTGCGGATGAAAGGACTTGAAAAAATACGCCGCAGATTTATTAAGGATTATATAAGTTTATATAGTCCTAAAATACGATATTCTAAGCTAATTATAACTTTTTTAGAATTATAATTCTACCGCCAGATGGGTTACCCAGTGGGTTACCCAAAGTGGCGCAAAGGATTTTAAAAAGGACTCAAATGTCAATCAGTCTAAGCGAATACAAAAAGACGAAAGTTCCAAATATCTACGTGAGTAAAAATTATACGAATAAGTTTTTATTCAGAAAAAGAAGTAGCGACGGAAGGCGAGCCACTAAGGTAGTAGAAATAGCCGTAAGAGAAAAATGGACCGGGCGGGAATATCTGCAAGAAGCTATGGCGGTTTTTGCGGAGTGGGTAAAGAGTAAGGATATGGCGGTATCTAATGTTTCTAGAATCCAGCCGAACATAAAAGTTAAGCAGCTTTGGGATTTATATACGGAAACTAGAGCCAAAACCAAAGCTACGACCGGGCTAGCGGCGATGTTTAACAATCACATCAAAAACAGTCCGCTAGGCTCGCT
Organism: uncultured Campylobacter sp.; assembly: GCA_963518485.1. Classification (GTDB taxonomy): domain Bacteria; phylum Campylobacterota; class Campylobacteria; order Campylobacterales; family Campylobacteraceae; genus Campylobacter_A. The sequence continues at coordinate 4,741 of CAUQJW010000003.1, read as the reverse complement.
GGCTATAGAAAAGGTAACGCTTGACCATATTCAAATTTTTTATAACTCCATGCGAAACAAGGGACTATCGCCAAAAACATACAACAAAACGATAAAAGAAATTTTACGCCCTATGTTTAAGTACGCGCTTATTCATAGGGCTCTAGCTTTTGAGCCGACGTTTGGTTTAAAGCTAGACAAGATTGAGAAAAAATCAAAAGTTATCAACTGTTCGGATAAACTTAGAAATTTATTTTCTGCCATTAATGAACTTTACGCCGACGACGTTTTTTATTGGACGCTTTTTGCCCTGATTTTTACGGGCAGGCGAAAGTCCGAAATTTTAAACCTAAAATGGAAAAACATAAATTTCGGCAATAACACGATGCTTTTAGAGAGGACGAAAAACTCTAACGACTATATCGTAGCTATCCCAAATTTTATAGCCGCCAAACTACAAGAGATACCGAGGGTAGCCGAGCTAGTGTTTGCCAGCCCCGTAAGCGGCGAAACGATAGTTAATCTAGACAGACAAGTTAAAAAAATCAGAGAACTTTCGGGTGTTGAGAATTTTCACCTGCATATGGCGCGAGATATAGTAGTCGGCGCTCTTGCGGAAGCTAGCGCGGATATCCATACGATGTCTGGCACTTTATTGCACGAAGAACTGGCAACTCTGCAACACTATCTTGGCGTCGATACCTATAAGGCGACCCAAAAAAGTTCGCAAATGATAGAAAATTTAGTAGCTCCTAAAAGATTGGGGCGGAAATGACGTTTGCGGCAAAATACCTACAAGATATACGAGAAGTTAAATATATAAAATATGATATAATAAAATAAGCTCAAGGTAAGTTAAAAACCTTCAAAGGAGTTTTTAACCATGATCTTGCTGGCACTCTTGAAAAGTAACGAGCGTAGCGAAGTTAAAAAATAAGTATATAAATAGCCCATTCCCTAATTTCAGAAAAGAAATTTTGTGAAATTCAAACAGATTACACGGTTTGTGATATATACTCCATATAGCTAATTTATAAGGCAAACTGCACTTATGGAAACAACAAAAGTCATTGATAATAGTAAACAGAAGAAAGATAAATGAGATGGATTTAGGACAAGTATTTACAAGACTTCCAGTTGCAAGATACATGACATCACTCTTCTCTATAAATAAAGAGTCTAAAATCCTTGATCCTTGTTTTGGCGAAGGAGCTTTTCTCTCTGCTTTGGCAAATGATGGATGGAATCATATTTATGGATATGAAATAGACTCAGCCCTGTATGAAAAATGCAAAAACAAATATCAGAAACATAAATTAAAAAATGAAGATTTTCTGTCATCTAAGCAATGCAGCCAATATGACGGAGTTATTATGAACCCTCCATATGTTAGACAAGAAAAAATAAACGAATTGTCACAGCTTGGTGTCAGCAAAGATATCTTGTTAGCAAATTCCATTTTCTCATGTTTGCCAACAACCGCAAACCTATACATGTATTTCATCATAAAAGCAATTTCTGTTTTGAAAGAAAATGGTGAATTGATAGTAATATTTCCTGGAAGCTGGCTACTCGCAAAAAATGGTGATCGTTTTAGAGAAACTTTGTATAAAAGCTGTGTTGTTGATCGTCAAATAAACATCTCTGGTGATGTCTTTGAAAAGACTGCCCTTGTCGATGTTATTATCCTTAAATTAAGGAAAACACAAAGAAAACAGAAGTCGATTATTCCAGAGTATCTAAAATTAATAAATGATACTTTTGTACCCATTGTTAGAGAAGCCAATAGTCTTCATATTAGCTTTGCTAAAAAGCTTAAGGATATTGGCAACATTCGTAGGGGTTTGACAACCGGATGCAATTCCATGTTTATTAATCCAGTTATTAATTGTGATGAGAAGTATACTAAAAACATTATATCATCACCAAAGCAAGTGAATGGATATACGACAGCAGGTTCGAAATATGATAAATTGCTCGTTGTTAGCCATGATGATTTTAATGAACCAAGTATAGATAATTACTTTGGCTCTTGGCAGGATAAGATTCTTAAAGATAAAAAACCAAAAACTCTGGTTAATAAAATTATTAAAGGTGATGAATGGTATAAGCTCAATCTTTTTGAATGTGATGGAATCATTTTTAGTTATTTTGTAAGAAATGATATGAAGTTTGTATTTAACAGATCTGGCAACATTGTTCGCGACAATTTTTATATTATCTATCCGATAATAGATGAATTTATATGTTTAGCACTACTAAATAACTACTATACATTTTATCAACTGGAATGCTATGGGAAAAAATATGGTGCTGGATTACTAAAATTGCAACGATATGACTTAGAAAACTTACAGATTCCCAATTTTTGTGACTTTTCAGAAGAGGATGCCTACATTCTAAGGGATTTGTCAAAGAAACTTATTAATAATGGTACGAAAAAAATCATATCGGGAATAACAAAGGTACTTTCTCAATATTCAGATATAGGTTTTGAAGAAATTTCAAACGAATACGAGAAACTAGTTACTAATAGATTAGAGAATGTATAAATGACAAATATTGTTAGTTTATTTTCTGGAGGGGGTGGATTGGATTTAGGCTTTATTAATGCAGGCTATAAAATCTTATGGGCTATTGATAATAACGAAAATGCAGTAAAAACATATAAAAAAAATATCGGTGCTCACATCAAATGTGCTGATATAATTAAAGAAGAATTAAATGATATTCCTCGTGCAGACGTTATTATTGGTGGACCGCCATGTCAATCATTTTCTCTTGCAGGAATGAGAAATATAGAAGATGTCAGAGGGCAACTTATTTGGCAATATATGAAAATTCTAAAAAAAGTTCAGCCTAAAGCCTTCGTTTTTGAAAATGTAACTGGACTTTTATCTGCAAAAAATAAAAGTGGAGAAAAAATTGTAGATCAGCTTAGGACGGCATTTAGGGAAATTGGATATAATGTGGAAATGCAGGTTATGAACGCAGCAGATTATGGCGTGCCTCAAAAAAGACGGAGGGTTATCATTGTTGGACTTAAAAAAGGAAATTTTATTTTCCCTACACCGACTCACGGAGATCTCAGTGAGGGCTTGATTCCCTATATAAGTGTTAGACAGGCTTTAGATGATTTAGGAGTGCCTGTATATGATGAAAATGGGGTTGCAGAATATAAATATCCACCACAAAATGAATATCAGAAAGTAATGCGTTCAAAAGATTTAGTAACGGAACATTTCATGCCAAGAATGAGCGAATTAGACAAATATATATGCTCACATGTCAAACCTGGCGGAAATTATAATGATATTCCAAAGGATGTTCCATCTAAAAGGATCAAAAGATTACAGCGAGAAGGAGGACATACTACTTGTTATGGTCGCATGTTACCTGATGAACCATCATATACTATTAACACATATTTCAATCGACCGAATGTTGGATGTAATATCCACTATAGTCAGGATAGATTGATAACAGTGAGAGAAGCGTTACGGTTACAATCTTTCCCGGATTCATATCAGATTATTTCTAGTAGCAAACAAGGAAGAAATTTGATTGTTGGAAATGCCGTTCCACCGTTACTCGCTGAGGTAATTGCAAGAGAATTAAAAAAATATTTGTGAGGAAAGTTTGTGATTAATTACAATGATTCAGAAGTGGGCGTATATCATCCTATATGTGAAAATGCCCTTAATGAGGCACTTAGGCTCCTTGGACGAGAGAGAAATTATCGAGTTGTACACCATCGATACACTGGATCTTTAGAGATGGATTTTGTTATTGAAAATATCACAACTCACAAGTATCTCTGTGTTATTGAGGTTAAAAGAACGCCTGCGGCGATTAACAGTACTAGGTATCAATTCCAAGCAATGTCATATGTTCAGAGTAATGTAGGTCTAACGGAGAAACCTTATTATATTCTGACTAATCTCGAAAGGGCTATTTTATTTAGATACGATAGTGCGAGACAACGTACTTATCAACAGATGCTCCAGCCAGGTCTTTCAATTATAGGTGATTTTCAGTCTTTTGTTGACGAGAACGCTCTATGCGATGCCCTTTCTATCTATTTTAAAGATACAATTAATGCTATATTAACGGATAATTATAGCTATTTTTTGACTTTAGATAATTTTGTTGATGAAATTGAACCTGTCAGATGGGATTATCCAAAATGGAAAAGTAATCTCGCTTTGATGCTATATGAATATATTCGAGGTTCGTTCCAATATGTTGGGAGGAATGATCTTCACGACATTCGTGTATTTCATGGAAATATTCAGCAAATATGCAATGAGGGTAGTCGTGTTGATTTTGCTGGGATTTTTAATTATTGCGCTACATTATTTGATCCTACGGTTACCGTCGGAAATACCTTGCTTACCGAACTTTTTAATTATGGCAATCAAAATGTAACGGGAGACTTAATAGCCGACACTTTGCACCAAATAGTATCAGCAGGGCATGAGCATGAGGGAGAGGTTCCTACTGATTTGGAGTTGGCTAAGATTGTTGCAATCCTTGCACATAGTGTTAGCGGTGATTTAAACACAACTGATTGTACTTGCGATCCCGCCGCAGGAAGTGGAAATCTGATTAGTTCTGCGATTTCAGTATATAACCTCAGGTCAAATCAGATAATTGCTAATGATTCTAATCAACAGCTTTTGGAACTCCTCTCTTTAAGACTTGGATTGAATTTTGCTAGTAGCATAAATGTTAATGTTGCACCTAATATTACATGTCATGA
>CAUQJW010000002.1:0-39227 GCA_963518485.1 uncultured Campylobacter sp. | reverse complement strand
CCTCTTTACCTTCGTAGTCCGCACCCTTTACGAGCACGTCGGGGAGCAGTTTTTCGATCAAATTTAGAGGCGTGAGCTCGTCAAATATCGTCACGTAATCAACCGCCCCAAGCGCCGCCAGCACGGTAGCGCGATCAGCCTGCGCGTTTACTGGGCGAGCGTCGCCTTTTAGCGCGCGCACCGAGGCGTCCGAGTTTAGCCCGACGACTAGTATATCGCCGAATTCCCGCGCCTTAGCTAGATAGCTCACGTGTCCAGCGTGCAGGATATCAAAGCAGCCGTTAGTAAAAACTAGCCGCTTTTCGCCGCGGTTTGCTAGCATCGCGGCTAGATCGTCCGCGCTTTTGATTTTCTCCTCAAAGCCGGCCGCATTTTTACGGCGCACGAGCTCGTTTATCTCCTCAAAGCTAGCCGTTGCCGAGCCGACTTTTGCCACGACGACCGCGGCGGCTAAATTTGCCGTCTCGATCGCCTTTTTAATACTTTCGCCCGCACCCAGCATCACGCCAAGCGTCGCTAGCACCGTATCTCCCGCGCCAGTTACGTCAAAGACCTCTTTTGCCAGAGCGGGAAATTTAACCGCCTGAGCGTCCTCTAAAAGCGCTATGCCCTCCTCCGAGATCGTGATTAGCGAATGGGTCAAATTTAACTCGTTTTTTAGCAAATTTAGCGCGGTAAAAAGCTGCTCGTCGTTTTCTATCTTAAAGCCCACGGCCTCGCCCGCTTCTTTTTTATTGGGCGTTAGCAGCGTAGCGCCCTTGTATTTCGAGTAGTCCGCGCCTTTGGGGTCGATTAGCACGGGCTTGCCCGCATCCGCGCAGGCTTTTATGAGTTTTTGGCACAGCGCAGGCGTCAGCACGCCCTTGCCGTAGTCAGATAGCAGCGCGACGTCGTAGCTCTCCAGCGCGCGGGCGAAATTTGCCGCCAGCTCGTCCTCGCACGTTACGGCTTCGACGCTTTCTTTATCTATGCGCACGACTTGCTGATGCGTCGCCATCACGCGGCTTTTTATCGAGCTCGTGCGCCCAATCTCGCGCTTGATAAACTCAGGTCTAGCGCCCTGCTCTAGCAAGATCCGCTCTATCTCGTCGCCCGTCTCGTCGTCGCCTAGCACGCTCATAACGCCCACTTTCGCGCCCAATGATAGCAAATTTAGCACCACGTTGCCCGCTCCGCCCAGGCGCTTGGTTTCGTTTTTTATCTTTACTACTTGCACTGGAGCTTCGGGCGAGATACGCTCGCAGCTGCCCCAGATGTAGTGATCGAGCATCAGATCGCCCGCGACTAAAGCACGTACTTCACGCATTTATCTCTTCCTCGTATATCCTTTTTATCTCGGCCGCATAGTCTTTTATGCCATCTTCTAGACTAAATTTAGGCTCATATCCCAGCGCCTGTTTAGTCGGCTCGATGTCGGCTTGCGTATGAAACTGATATGAGCGCGCGTACGGGTTTGGGATGTACTCGCAAGGCAAATTTGACCCCAGCTCGCGCTGCAAGATATCCACGATCTCTTGAAAGCTTCTTGACGTGCCCGTCGCCGCGTTATACACGCCGCTTGGTGCGTTTAGGGCGCGCAAATTTGCTTGCACGATGTCTTTTATATAGACGAAGTCGCGCTTGATTTTGTCGCTGCCTTCAAAGAGGCGCGGATTTTTCCCGCTCAAAATTTGCAGACCAAACTGCAGCACCATCGAGGCGGTTTTGTTTTTATAAAACTCCCTCGCGCCGTAAACGTTAAAGTATCTCAGCCCCACGACCGCAACGCCTCTTTTAGCGTATTTTCGTCCCAGATCGTCCATTTTTAGCTTTGAAAAGCCGTAAACGTTATTTGGCGCTTCGCATTCGCCGACTCTTTGCGGGCTTTTTGCGTTGCCGTACGTGGCGCCCGAGCTTGCATATATCATGCGCGCGCCCATTTTTTCGCAGATATCTAGCAGATCTTTAAAGCTATTTAGATTAGTCCTCATTAGCTCGCCCTGCTCGGTCACCGTGGTATCCGAGATCGCCGCCTCGTGAAATATCGCATCCGGAGCGAATTTCTCGATCATAGCTAGCGTTTTAGCGCAGTTTATGTCGCCCTCGTAAATTTCGCCCGAAAAGCCGAGCAAATTTTTAAAATGCCCAAAACTTTTAAGGTTGCCGTTGCTAAATTTCTCGTCGCTTCTAAATTTATCCACGGCGAGCACTTCTACGTCTTTGTGATTTTCACCGAAATAATGCGCCAAATTTGAGCCGATGAAGCCCGCAGCGCCCGTGATTACGACTCTTTTTATATCTTTCATATTTTTCCTTCTTTTTTTAAAAACTCAAGTGCCTCAGCCACGCTTTTTAGCCGGTCGTCCAGCTTTAAATTTACCCCGACGCCGGCACTCTGTCCCGCCTGCACGTCGCTATCCTTGTCGCCTATCATTATTGAGCGCGCAAGGTCGATATTTAGCTCGTTTGCGGCCCTTAGTAGCATGCCTGGCTCCGGTTTACGGCAATCGCAAAGAGTCTCCGGTGCGTGCGGACAAAAGTAAATTTTCTCTATCTTTACGCCCTCTTTTTCAAACTCGCTCAGCATAAACCTGCAAAGCTCATCAAACTGCTCCAGCGTGTAGTAGCCTCGCCCGATGCCTGATTGATTCGTCACCACGACCAGCGCGTAGCCTGCCTGCGCAAATTTGCGTAAGGCTTCAAAAATGCCATCTTTAAAAACGAAATCCTCGCGTCTATAAACATAGCCTGCATCCTCGTTTATCACGCCGTCGCGATCAAGAAATAGCGCCTTTTGCGGCTGCGTTTTAAGCTTTGTTTTATCCATAGCGAAAATTATACAAAAAAAATCTAAATTTAACCGAAAATCGCCGCCCGCGCCGCGATAGAAACTAATGTAAAAAAATAATGTAAAATTTAGCTTTTAAGACTATAATACGCCTGCAATTTTATCAAAAAGGATTGAAAATGAAAAAGCTTATCATTGTTTCAGGAGCTGCCGCATTGCTAGCGGGTAGCCTATTTGCCGCCGACGGCGCGACCCTTTACAACAAATGCAAAGCCTGTCACGGAGCCAAAGCCGAAAAAATGTATCTAAACAAAGTTCCTGCGCTTTCGTCTCTTTCCAAAGAAGAGATCGCTGAGGCTTTAAAAGGTTACAAAGAAGGCAGCCTAGATAAATTTAAGTCTTCTGCGATGATGAAACCTCTAGCAAAAGGTCTTAACGACGAGGATATCGCCGCTCTTTCAGAGTACATCCCTACTCTAAAATAACCCTTTTCGGCGGAGTTTTCCGCCGATTTTTCTCTCTTTGACGCTTCATTTTTGCAACTTTTTATAATTTTAATTTTAACTTTTTAAGACTATAATCTCGTCTAAATTTCTATCAAAAAGGACGAAAAATGAAAATATATCGCATCGCTACCGCCGTTTTGGCGCTAAATTTATCTCTATTTGCGGCTAGCGGCGAAGCCATTTACAAAAAATGCTCGGCCTGTCACGGCGAAAAAGCGGAGACAAAATACGCAAACAAAGTGCCTGCGCTAATTAGCATCAGCAAAGAAGATCGCATAAAAGCGCTACAAGGCTACAAAGACGGCTCAAACAACACCTTCGGTATGGGTAAGGTTATGCAACTGCACGCCAAAAACCTAAGCAACGAGGATATGGCGGCTGTTAGCGAGTATATAGAAAGCCTAAAATAAGCTTGCGGTTTAAGCTCGCAAATTTACCGCAAGCATACAAAACAAGTAGCGGCAAGCATTTGCGATAATCGCGAGAGATTGTTTCGGCGCAGGTTTTATTTACTCGCTTAAATCAGGCTTTAAATTTGATTTTATACTTGCATCGAGGCGCGAAAATCGACGGATAAATTTAATACCGCAATTTCGGGCTTAAGGTTAAATTTAGGGCGCGCCTTTAAAGAAATTTAAGATACACGCCGTAGCGCTGGTTTACAAAATCGCACGCCCGTAAGCGGCGGCATAAAAACGCCCGTATTAATGCAAAACCGAGCTAAATTCGAGCTTTTTAGCGGTCGGCTCGGCAAAAGCGGATTTCGCAGCCAAATTCTCCGTCGCGAAATTTTAACTCGCGGTCGCAAAAGAAGAGTCTAAATTTGATATTCGCCCGGGCTTAGCTCTCCTCGTAAAAGCTTGCCAAAGCGCGCGGCTGCGGCATCTACGGCATCGTCGCCAAACTCGCCGGGCTCAAACCCGCTGCTGATAAACGGCACGGCAAAGTCCATCCCGCAGTAGTTTGCCGCGATCTTAAGCGGCGTTAAAATCTCATCCAAGCTAAAGCCGATCGCGCCTTGCTTAGAGTATTCGCCAAGCGGGGTGCTGACGCTTAGCGCAAGCTGCAAGACCTTGCCCTTAAGCGCGCCGGAACCCACCAGCTCGTGCGAAAAGACGATGTCGATATAGGCTTTTAGCATAGGCGGCACGTTTAGCCAGTACATCGGGTATAAAAATACGATGCGCTCGGCACCTGCTAGCGCATCTTGCTCCGCGCGGGCGTCTATGCGCGCGATATCTAGGCCGTAAAGCCCCTCCAAATGGCGCACTTTAGCGTCCGCAGCGGCCTTTGCTACCTGCGACAAGGCTTTGTTTACGCGAGATGCGGCGAGATTTGGGTGCGATAAGATAACTAGCGTTTTCATATTGTTTCCTTTGTTAAATTTTGCGAAATCATATCGTTAAAAAGCTAAAAGTAGATTAAGAATGCTTGCCAGAGCGAAGCTTTTACAAGCAAGAAAGCAAAAAATTATTAGGACTAAGCCACACCCGCTCGGCGATTGCAGCGATTAAATTTAAACGGCTCCAAGCCGCCTAAACTCCAAGCGGGCGACATACCCGGCGGGTGCGTCAAGCGGCCGCAAAAATATCGTTAGAGCGAGTAAATTTACGAAGGGATTTTTACAAAAGGATAAAATTTTCGCCGCTCCGCTCATTTGCGGGCAAAGGCTTTAGGCGCGAATTCGCCCCGTCCGCGCACGAGCCGTCGATAATCGCAAGTACGAATAAGAGCGCATCGTAGGCAATACCTCAAAATATATACGGCGAAATTTCGCTAAAAAGCATATTAAAATCAAAAATCCGCCGAAGCGACCCGCAAAAAAGTTGGTGGCGCCGAGATTTACGGCATTACGACTATATCTAAAACCGATACGTAAAGCCGCATCGACTTAAATTTAACGACCGCTGCGTAAAATCCGAAATTTTAAGCGCGACGGGAAATTTAACCCGCCGCCTACGAATTTTAATAACCGCGGCGAATGCAAAAACGCCCGATTTTGCTCGAATTTACCCGCGCTGCGCAGCGACGCGCCCGCGTAGCTCGTCAAATTTCACGCCGAGTCTTACCCAGGATTGAAAATTACCGCTTAAATTTGTCGTAAAAATACGCTCCGTCAAATTTAAAAACGAAAATTTACCCCAAATCCCGCCCACGCTCAAAATCAAATTTCGCGGCAAATTGTACGACTCAAAATAACCAAATTTTAGCGGCAAAGTCTCGAAAAATTTGCCATAAATTTAAACCTCACTCAGGCGGCTTATAGCCCTTTTCTTTACGGCGCAGCTCCAGCTCGTAGGCATCGTTTAGCGCATCTTCGTCGTCAAATTTCGTCCCGTCCAAAAACTTTCGCTCGTCGTCAAACTGCCTGGTTTTAAGCCCCCACAGCAGTGCTGCCAGCCCGCACGCGCCAAGCAGCGTAGAGACGCCGATCATCATCGCCACGACCGCCCCGCTCATCGCTCGCTCCTAGCCCTCATCGCGTTTAACACGACCGCGACCGAGCTTAGCGACATCGAGAGCGCAGCCACTGCGGGCGCTACGTAGCCGGCCATCGCCAGCGGTATCGTCACGGCGTTATAAACGAGCGAAAAGGCCAAATTTTGCCGCACGATACGGTAGGTTTTACGCGCGAGCGCTACCGCAGCCGCGAGCGAGGCGGGGTCGTCTCTCATTAGCACGACGTCACTTTTTGCGATACTCACGGCCGCTCCGCTACCCATGCACACGGCCACGCTTGAGAGCGCGAGCGCGGCGGCGTCGTTGATCCCGTCGCCTACCATCAGCACGTTTCGCCCTTGCTGCGCCAGTCTCTCCACGTAGGCGGCCTTATCGGTAGGCAGAGCGTTTGCGACCGTTTCCTCGATACCAAGCCCTTCTGCCACGCGCTTTGCGGCGTATTCGTTATCGCCCGTTAGCATCGCCACGCGCATACCCGCGTTTTTTAGCGCGTCCACGCACTCCTTGGCGCCCTCTTTTAGGCTCTCTTCTAACTCAAATACCGCCGCGATCTCCCCGTCTGCGGCAAAAAAATAACAAGTCCCGCGCACGGCTGCGCCGTCATAAAGCCCTAGCTCTCGCATAAATTTCTCGCTCCCGCCGGCTAGATTTATGTCGCCAAATTTAGCCCTTACTCCGCGCGCCGCGATGTTTTCAAAGCCGCTTAGCTCTAAAAGTTTTAAATCCCTAAAATTTGCGCGCAGATACTCGCCGACGGCGCGGCTAACGGGATGATCCGAGCCGCTAACCAGCGAAAAAAGCACGCTTGCGTCAAATTTGCCCGCGTGCGTAAATTTACTCACTTTAAGCCGCCCCGACGTGAGCGTGCCGGTCTTGTCAAACACGGCCGTATCGCACTTGGCTAAACTTTCGATGATACGCGCTTCTTTAAAAAGTATCCCGCGTCTAAAGCCCGCTCCAAGCGCAACGAGCGTGCTAACTGGCGTAGCAAGCCCAAGCGCGCAGGGGCACGAGATCACCACGACCGAGATCGCGACGATGAGCGCGGCGGAGAGCTCGCCGGTGCGCCAGAACCAAAACGCAAACGTCGCTAGCGCTAAAACCGTGATAGCGGCCGAAAACCTCGCCGCGATAGCGTCTGCGAGCGCCTGAATACGCGGCTTTTTGGCTGCGGCGGTTTCGAGCAGATTTATGATACGCGCTAGCACCGACTCGCTAAAGACGGCGCCGACCTCATAAACCAGCGTGCCGTCCACGCACACAGAGCCGCTTTTTATCTCGTTTTCGCCATCTTTCGCGCTAAGATACGCAGGCGCGCTCTCGCCGCTAAGGCTAGAGAGATCAAAGCTCGCCGCGCCGCTTACGACGACGCCGTCAAGTAGCACGCGCTCGCCGACTCGCACGACTACGAGTTCGCCCACACGCACCTCCTGCGCGCTTTTTAGGATTATTTCGTCGCCGTTTTTGACGCTAACGGAGTTTAAATTTAACGAGTTTAGATTATCAAGCGTGTCGGCGGCTTTTTTCTTGCTTAAAATTCCCAGATATTTACCGATAAACACGAAAGTAATTATCATCGCGACCGAGTCGAAATACACCTCGCCGCGCCTGGAAAACATCGCGTAGATCGAGAAAATATAAGCCGCGAGCGTACCCGTGACGATGAGGCTATCCATGTTTTGCGTTTTGTTTTTTAGCGCGCTCCAAGCGCCCCTAAAAAACCCACTTCCCGTATAAAAAAGCACCGGCGTAGCGAGGATAAACTCGGCGAAATTTATGATAGAGCGTACGTCGGCGCGCATACCCGTGAAGTAGCCGCCGTACTGCGCGACGGCCAGCCACATGATGTTCATCGTGCAAAATATCCCGACAAGCAGCCTAGCGTAAAATTCGCGCCTCTGCCCCGCGAGTCTTTGCTCCTGAGCCTGCGCGTCGTATGGGTAGGGCTCGTAGCCGATAGAGCGGATGAGGGCAAAAATTTGGGCCAAATTTATCTCGTTTTCGTCCCAGACGATGAGGGCTTTGTTATTAACCGAATTTATATTTACCTCTAAAATTCCCTTCTGCGCAAATAAAACCTTCTCGTTTAGCCAGACGCAAGCCGAGCAGTGGATGCCCTCGATGATGAGCGAGATTTTATTAAATTCATTCTCGTTTTTAACGTAGTTTTGATAAATAGCCGCGAGGTCTTCCTGCGACTTTTGCGCCGCGTTTTTCGCGCTTAGGGCGGGATTTAGCGTAGTTTTGCCGAGCCTTTCGTAAAACTCGCCCAGCCCGCTTGCGTTAAGTATCTCGTAAACTCCCGCGCACCCCTCGCAGCAAAAGAGCTCCCCGCCGCGCTCTATCAGAGCCTCGCGCTCAAATTCGCCCCTGCAATGCGCGCACTTAAATTTGCCCATAAATTACTTTTTTCTTTCGTTTTAAGATTTTAGATTATACGTAAAATTTCTAAAGCCTCGCTTGATTTCGCTTGCGCCCGAATTTGACGGCAAATTTGACAGATTTTGCTCGCGCATAGACGTAACCGTAAATTTGACCGGATTTACCCAAAATCCGCATCTTGAAAATGCTGGCAAATTTATGAGAAAGTTTTTAATGCTTGCAAATTTGAGCCTCGCAAAATTTATGAGTCGTAAGTTTAAAAAAATTCGGCTCGTTAAATTTCAGCCTCAAATTTAACTATAAAAAACAAATTTAAGGCGCACAACCCGCCAAATCAATCATTTCTCACGCACCGCACGAAATACTGATCAGATGAACCATTAAAACCAATATGCCCATCGCTAAAATTTACGCCCCATACATACAATAAATCCTTTATATATTTTGTTGAGCTCCAATAAAAAAGATATTCCAGCTCTGGCAAATGCTTAAAAACCGAATTTATAGTTAAATTATATTTTTCCACATCGGTAATACTTGAGAGTTCCTCTATGGTAGGCAATCTCCAATCTTCAAAACCTGCAAGATTTACTAACCTACAATACTCACTGGCTTGTTCAAATGTTCCTTTAAAAATTTGTTTCTCATCTTGCCACATCAATCTGCCTAACTTTTTCTCACTACATATAACTACATGCTTATAGTTGTCACGATAGCATATTAAGCTTAGCGTATCAGCATTTAGTAGTCCACAAAGAAGCAAAGAAGTAACTATGTTTTTTTTCATATTTTCTCACTTTGTATTTAAATTTTCAAATTTAGTACTCTAGCACACATCGAACATAACAGTGACTAAATAAAAATGCCCAATATTCATCACTGGTTTCAAAATCCAAAACAAACCATTTGGATGAATCTCTAGCATACCCAGTAGTAGAACTCCAGTACCAACCATATTTTATCTCGCTGTTATCGCTTTTTGTATATGCGGTGTTTTTAAAGATATTGTTGATAGCAGGATTAAATTTACTTTTATCTGATATGCTTCTTAACTCCTTTATAGTTGGCAATCTCCAGTTGTCAAAGCCCGCGAAATTTAAATTTTCGCAGTATTTTACCGCCTCGTCGTAAGTACCTTGATATATCTCCTCGCCGTCTTGCCACATTAGTTTATAAATGTCGTCTTTGACGACCTCTCGTCGGTTGTCCCTACTAAAGCCCGCCGCAACCCCGCTTTCGATACCTATAGTATCTTTAATAAACCCCATTAAATCAAAGCCAAACGCTGCACCGTAGCAGAGCGCATAAGCCAGCGAAGCGAAAATAAATTTGTTCATGCTTTTATCCTTTAAATTTTTATGATTATAGCGTAATCGTCGCTCAAATTTGCGCTCAAAAAAGTCCGCTCCGACTACGCTGAGTAGCTAAATTTGGCCCCAAATTTCATGCAAACTCCCTATCTATCACGATGAAAATTTTATACCCCGGAAAGCTTAGCGAAATTTCGCGCTCTATCTCGGCGCGCAGACGGCTTAGATTTTTCTCGGCAAAATCGACCACCACGTCAAACCTCACGCTCTTTTTCTTAGTATCTATAAAAAACGCGTGAAATCCGCGCACGCTGCTAAAGCGCGAGAGTAAATTCGCCACGCAGGCGCGACTCTGCTCCTGCCCCAAATTTACGCTATAAACGCCGAAAACCAGATAAATCCTGTAAATTTTATAAATCTCGATAAATCTCGATTTGAAGCTCGTTTAACCTCTGCGAAACCTCGCTAAGGGGCAAATGCTCGTCTATCTCGACGTTTACCGAGCCGACGTATCGCTGCGCGCCGTAGTTGTGAAGTATCAGGTCGTATGCGCCGCGCACGATCTCGCAGCGATTTACGGCGGCGTAAATTTCGTCGCTGATCTCCTTTTCGACGCGCTGGCCAATGATTTTATCGAAGGTTTCTTTTATCAAAAGTATGCCGTTTATGATAATAAAAAGCGACGCCAAAGCGCCCGCATATCCGTCTATCTGGATGTCGGCGAAGTACGAAAGCGCAGCCGAAACCAAGATCACGCACGATATGATCGCATCGCCCAAAGCTTCCTGCCCGACGGCTCTAAGCGAGATAGATCTGGTCTGTTTGCCGACCTTTTTGTAGTAAAATCCGAGCGCAAATTTGACGAATATCGCGCAAAATAAAAACGCCAAAAACGGCATCGTAAAGCTAGTGGGCTCCGGCGCGAAGATATTTTCTACCGAAGTTTTTAGAAACTGAAATCCAAGCATCAGCACGATGACCGAAACGATAAGACCGCCGATATACTCGGTCCTACCGTAGCCGCAGGGGTGGTCCTCATCTGGCATCTTGCTAGCTAGCTTTGAGCCGAAAATCGTGATGATACTTGAGCTTGCATCGCTGAGGTTATTTACGGCGTCTGATATCAGCGCGACCGAGTTTGAGACCATGGCGATAAAGATTTTCGTCCCGGCTAAGAAAAAATTCGTAACTATGCCGATAAGCGCGGTTTTTATGATCGTTTTTTCGCGCTTACCGTCTTTAAAATCCATCATTTTGAGATTCCTTTTCATTTTTGTCGTATTATACCGCTTCTTGACATCAAAGCCAAAATTTTATAAAATGCGGGCTTTCAAAACTTCTTTTGAAACTTAAATTTATCTACAAAATTATTCCGTAATTTTAAAGAGGACACGATGGAAAATAACGCA
The DNA here is from genome assembly GCA_963518485.1 of uncultured Campylobacter sp. Taxonomy (GTDB): domain Bacteria; phylum Campylobacterota; class Campylobacteria; order Campylobacterales; family Campylobacteraceae; genus Campylobacter_A. The sequence goes on along the minus strand of CAUQJW010000002.1, from coordinate 28,393 downwards.
ACCCAGCCTGCAAATTCGGCGCAGGAAAATCAAAAAACGACCAAAAAATATCCAAACTCGCGCACTCATATCCCCGTCGACGGCCACAAAATCGAAGAACTAAGAATGCTAAGCTTAGACGATCTAGTGCAGATAGCAAACAGCGTCGGCGTCGAAAATCCGCGCGAATTTCGCAGGCAGGATTTGATATTTGAGATACTAAAAGCCCAAACCAAACAAGGTGGATTTATACTTTTTACGGGCATTTTAGAGATTATGCCCGACGGCTACGGCTTTTTAAGAGCTGTGGACGCAAACATCAGCGACAGCTCAAACGACGCCTACGTCTCAAACTCTCAAATTCGCAAATTTGCCCTGCGCGTGGGCGATATCGTGACGGGTCAAGTACGCGAACCCAAAGATCAGGAAAAATACTACGCCCTGCTAAAAATCGAGGCGCTAAACTATATGCCGCTAATCGAGGCCAAAGAGCGCCCGCTATTTGACAACCTAACCCCGCTTTTCCCGACGGAAAAACTTCGCCTAGAATACGACCCGATGAAGCTAACGGGCCGCGTGCTAGATCTCTTTACGCCTCTTGGCAAGGGTCAGCGCGGCCTAATCGTCGCTCCCCCTAGAAGCGGTAAAACCGAGCTTATGAAAGAGCTAGCCCACGGCATCGCGCGCAACCACCCCGAGTCGCATCTCATGGTCTTGCTCGTGGACGAGCGCCCAGAAGAGGTCACCGACATGCAGCGCTGCGTAAAGGGCGAGGTATTTAGCTCGACGTTTGACCTGCCCGCGATGAACCACGTGCGCGTCGCCGAACTCGTCATCGAAAAGGCCAAACGCCTCGTAGAAATGGGCAAGGACGTCATCATCCTGCTTGATAGCATCACCCGCCTAGCGCGCGCTTACAACACCGTAACTCCGCCAAGCGGCAAGGTACTAACCGGCGGCGTGGACGCAAACGCTCTGCATAAACCGAAGCGCTTTTTCGGCGCGGCGCGAAACATCGAACACGGCGGCAGCCTCACCATCATCGCCACCGCGCTCATCGACACGGGCTCGCGTATGGACGAGGTGATTTTCGAGGAATTTAAAGGCACCGGCAATAGCGAGATCGTACTAGATCGCAACATCTCCGACCGCCGAATTTACCCGGCCATCAACGTACTAAAATCGGGCACCAGAAAAGAAGAACTACTGCAAAAACCGGACGAACTGCAAAAGATCTGGGCTATCCGCTCGGCGATAGCTACGATGGACGACGTAGAGGCGCTTAAGTTTTTATACGCCAAGATGCTAAAAACAAAGGATAACAAAGAACTGCTTTCGATATTAAACGAATAGTCGGCCTAAAAACCGGCTTATTTTTGGGATATTTTTTCTATATCTTCTTTTATTTTTTCTTCAAATTCGCAGAGTTCTTCGTAGTTTTTCTTACTTTGTTTAATCAAATCTTCAAACTTAAATCCAAGCATAACGATACGATATAAATTCGGCTTATTTTTACGCCAATTATAAAGCGTCGCGACGTCGACGTCTAAATAATAAGCCATATCGCGTTTTGTTATCTTACCCACCCACTGCTCCTCGCTAAAAAATTTAATTTTATAAATTTTTTTCTGATAACAAAACAATTGAATTATTCTATGTTTCTATAATATTTAATTGAATATTTTAACTATTTTTAAACAGCCTAATCATATAATGCGTTCGTATTTAATTTTTCAAAAGAGAAAAAAATGAGCAATTTATTTTCAAAAGTCGCCTTAGGGCTTAGCTTAACTTGCGCTTTAGCTATGGCGGAGAACGCTTTCATAGGTTTTAGGGAGATTATTCTTTCGGTTCAAAATTAAAGGTAAAAAGCGATAACGGTACCGAAAAATTTAAAAAAGGACAATTAGGCAGGGGTAAAAGCCGGTTATGATTTTGATATAGCTAGAGTTTACGGTGCTTACGTTTATGATTTTCAGGCTAAAAATCGCTTAACAACGAAGATGGAGCGGTAGTAAAATGGAATACGTATAAATTTATAGTAGGCGCCGACTATACTCCTACCGTCGCGCAAGGTTTTGAGCTAATTCTAGGCGGATATACCGGTTATTCAAAATTCAAGCTAAATGTATTCGATACTACGGACGGTACAGAAAAAGGTAACACAAACGGCTGGCCAATAGGCGCCAAAATAGGCGGCGAATATTCGCTTGACGCGAACAATGCGATTGAATTCGGTTTAAAAGCGGACAGAACAGATTATGCCAAAATAAGCAAACTTGAGTTAAAAGGTATTAAAGAAACCAACGTCGGCTTATATCTAGGCTATACGTATAAATTCTAATTACGAGAGCCTATTTAGGCTCTCGCTTCAATATAAATTTTCCAAACTTGGTTCGCCGAAAAGTCTTTCGGCTTCTTTTAAAACGGCTTGATTTTTAGCAGTATCGATGCCTGCGTTCGCGGTTTCTTGCTCGGAGGCGTTTCGCATCAATCGCTCTTTTACCGAAGGCTGTTTGAAATCGGTAAAATTTCCTCTTGATTCGCCGCCGGATTCTACGTATTCGGCTTGCGTTTCGTTTTTAAAATCGTCCCGCGTTTTTAACTCAAATTCGCGCGAAGCATCGCTTTTCTTACCGTTTTGAATCTCTCTAAGCTCGTCGTCTAAAAAATCCAAACCGACGTCGGACTTTACGCCGTATGCAGTTTCAAAATCATCCGTATCGTCTCTCATGGATTCTAAGTCGGGAGCAAATTTAGGCTCTAGCGTTTCGGGTTCTACGAGCTTTTCTTGCAGATTAGAAGCTTGCGTTTCGTCGCTTGCGTCCGTATTTTCAGGTTTTTGCTCGCTTGCGTTTAGATTTTTCGTTTTTGCCTCGGCGACGCCGGAACTCGCCTGCACGGTCTTTATTTTTACGTCGCCTTGAAAGCTAGCTTTTAAAATCGCTTGTATTACGTTCCAATTTTTCCTTAAAAAGCCTTTATCTTCTTCGCTTGCGGCATATCTAAGCCTTAGCTCGCCGTCTTGTAAGCCGTCAAATTCGTTGCACCGCTCGAAACACTCGCCCAAGGCATAATCTCTATCGTAAATTTTAGCCACGAATCGCTCGTAAGACTGCTCTTGAGAGTTTTTGGCGGGCATGACGGATTCGCTTGTCGGAGCTTGAAAGGCGATTTCTTTTTTAGAAACCGAGATCCGTTCGCTAGCGCTAGGCTTAGGCGGCGCCTCATTAATCGTTTCTTCTAGCATATCGTCTATACTTTTTAAATTTAGCGCCTCAATCATCATAAAAAACATCAAAGTAAGCGCAAAGCCGTTATCGCCCGAGACGCTTAGCATACCTTTAGCTTGCGACAAAATCCTAAAAAACCGCTCGTATAGAAGTAGCGAATAGTCGTTTCCGTTTAAAAAATTCGCCTTTAAATTAGCGATTATCTCGTCTATTATCATCTCCGCGTCGTAGCTCTCAAGCTCGGATACGACCTTTAAAAGCTCCGTTTTATCTCCGCTCATAACCAGGGCCAAAATATCGTCGATCCTCTTTGGATCAAGCAGTCCTAGCATATCGGCTACTTTACCCTGCGTAAGCTCGCCCTTAGCGTAGATGATAGCTTGATCTAGCAACGTGAGAGTGTCGCGCAGCGATCCGGATCCGCTACGAGCCAAAAGCTCGACCGAGCCGCTATCGTAAGCGATACGCTCGTTATTTAGTATGTATTCTAGATGTTTTACTATATTTTGTTTAGAAATTTGCTTAAATCTAAAATGCTGCGTGCGCGATAGTACCGTAGCGGGTAGTTTGAGCGGATCGGTCGTGGCCAGGATAAATTTGACGTAGGGCGGCGGCTCCTCGAGCGTCTTTAGTAGCGCGTTAAACGCGGGCATGGAGAGCATGTGCACCTCGTCGATAATAAAAATCTTAAAGCGAGCGGCGGCGGGAGCGTACTTGGTCTGCTCGATGAGCCCCTTTATATCGTCGATACCGCGGTGGCTGGCCGCGTCCATCTCGATGATGTCGATGTGGCGGCCTTCGTTTGCTGCGATGCAGTTTTCGCACCGCTCGCAAGGCGTACTGGTAGGACCTTCGTCGCAAACAAGCGCCTTTGAAAATATCCTAGCGCTTGATGTCTTGCCGCTACCGCGAAGCCCCGAAAAAAGGTAGGCATGCGTGAGGCGGTTCTCGTCTAGAGCGTGCGTGAGACTGGTGCTGACGGCCTCCTGCCCTACGAGTTCGCTAAAATTTCGCGGACGATAACGTAATGCGAGCGCTTGTAACACGGATTTTCCTTAAAATTAAAATTAAGATATTCTACTTTTTTTTGGATAAAAATTTAATATATTTTACAAATTTAACTTTTTCGGTTACAATCAGGAGCTTAAAAAAGGAGTAAAAAAATGAGAAAAATTCTAATCGCTTTCGCGACTATTATAATGGCTTTAAGCGTATCCGGATGCGAAAGAAACGACTATCAGCACCCGATGTACCGCTCTACTAATAAATAAATTTAAAAGTCGGATAAGCCGTCCTTTTTAAAGATCGCCGAAAAGCGCCTTTAGATCCTTCGCGTTTTCGTCTTTGCTCTCGCCTCTAGCGCCAAGCTCGTTTAGCTCGATCTCGTGACCGGTTAGCATACTAGCTAGTCTGATATTTATGCCGCTCTTGCCGATAGCCTTGCTCTTTTGTTCGGTTACTAGGCTTACGACGGCTTTGTTATCCTCGCCGATTTTAACCGAGCTGATGATCGCCGGCGCCATCGCTCGCGTGATGAGGATAGTAGGCTCGGCCGAATACTCGATCGCATCGATATTTTCGCCGTTTAACTCCTTTGTCACGGCGTTTATACGCACGCCTCTAGTTCCCACGGTCGCGCCCACTGGATCGACGTTAGGCGAGGTGGCTACGAGCGCTACTTTAGCGCGTTCGCCCGGGATTCTAGCGCTTGCCGCGATCAGCACTAGTCCGTCTTTAATCTCCGGTACTTCGGCTTTTAGCAGGGCTTCGAGGAACTTTGGCGACGTGCGGCTTAGCTCGACCTTGATGCCCATAGATTTGTCGATATATACGCTTTTTATGACGGCTTTTACGACGTCGCCCGGCTTAAATTTCTCGCCTTTTATGCGGTTTTTGCGCGGCATCACGGCTCGTAGCTCGTCTATCTCGATGAAGGTATTTTCATCGCTATCCACGCGCGTAACGGAGCCAAAAACCATGTGCCCGACCATGTCTTGATACTTTTGGAATATTTTTTCCTCCATCAAGCGCTGGATGTGGTACTCAAGCTCCTTGTGAAGCGTCTGCGCGGCGGTGCGGCCGAGGTTATCGGTAGATAGCTCGTATGTTAGCTCGTCGCCGATCTCTACGCCAGAGTCTACTTTTTTGGCTTCGCTTACGCCGAGATAATGCTCGTTATCCTCGGCCAAGCGCTCGTCGCCGTCCTCGACGACGGTGATTTTTTGATATAGATGAAGAGTCTTGGTCGCATTATCTATAACCGCGTCGTATTCGTAGTTTTCTCCGTAAATTTTCTTTGCGGTGTTGATAATAGCTCTTATGACTCGCTCTTTTACGTCTTCGATTTCGAGCCCTTTTTCGTTTGCGATAGATTCTATGATATCCGCTATTTTTTCCATATTTTCTCCTTATTTTCTGATAAATCTCTCGGGAATTTATTTGCGTAGACAGAAATTATATAAAAATCAAACTTTTAATCAACTTTAACCGTATTTTTACGCCGTTTTGGGTAAATTTAACGCAAATTTAAAAGGGCGTAAAACAATGAATATATCAAATTTGGCCGTTATTACCGCAAGAGGCGGCAGCAAGCGAATACCTCGCAAAAATATCAAGGAATTTTTCGGACGTCCGATGCTCTCATACGCCGTAACGGCGGCCAAAGAGGCGGGGATATTCGACGAGATCGCGGTCTCGACCGACGATGAAGAGATAGCCGGAGTCGCCCTAAATTTAGGCGCGAAAGTACCGTTTATGCGCTCGGCTAAAACCTCGGACGATTTTGCTACTACGGCGGACGTTTTAAGCGAAGTTTTGGGCGAATACGCAAAACTGGGCGTAAAGCCCACTACGCTTTGCTGCATTTATCCTTGCGTGCCGTTTTTAACGGGCGAGACTTTGAAAGAGGCATACCGTAAATTCGTTTCTAGCGGCGCGGACTCGCTCGTACCGGTAGTTAAATTTAGTTTTCCTATACAGCGGGCTTTTAGGATAGAAAATAGCGGATTTTTAACCTACGCCCAGCCGCAAAACGCATCCAAACGCTCGCAGGATTTAGAGCCGATGTATCACGACGTCGGGATGTTTTATTTTTACAAGACGAACGCGGACGCCTCGCCTAAGGTTATTCCTTTTATCATGGATGAAAAAGCCGTGCAGGACATCGATACGCCAGAAGACTGGGCGACGGCGGAGATGAAATATAAAATTTTGCAAGCCCAAAATCGCTAAATTTTAAAAAGGCTCGGTTTTTGCTAGTAAAATTATCGTTAAATTTAAGGAAATATAGATGGAAAACAAAATCGGGCTTAAGCTGTGGTCTTTAAACGAAAATTATATTAAACCCGCTCGCGAGCTTTTTGAAGAGAAAATTTACGACTATATCGAGCTTTACGCTGTACCGAGCAGCCTTGAAAAGCTTAGTCTTTGGGTTAATTTGCAAAAGGAACTAAATCTGCCATTTGCCGTACACGCGCCGCATTTTTCGCACGGGCTTGATTTTTCCGACAAAGACAAAAGAGAGCTAAATTTAGCCATGGCAAAAGAAGCTTTTAAATGGAGCGAAGCGTTAAACGCGATATACACGGTGTTTCACCCCGGTATCGGCGGTAGCTTAGACGAGAGTATTTATCAGATAACAAATTTATCTCGTCTCTCAAAGACTAAATTTATAATAGAAAATAAGCCTTTTATAGTAAATTTTAAAAAAACGGGCGAGACGGGCTTTTGCGTAGGTTCTAGCTACGAGAGCTTAAAACGCATAAAAGAAGAAACTGGTATAGGGCTTTGCCTGGACGTCGGACACGCTATTTGCTCGGCAAACTATCAAAAGCTTGCAATTTACGGCTACGTAGAGCTTTTAAATAGCCTAAAGCCACAAGTATATCATCTGAGCGATAATGCTGCAGATAGCGTGCACGACGCGCATCTGCACTTCGGCGAAGGGAGTTTTGATCTAGCAAAAATCGCTAAAATCCTAAATCCGGCTCTACCGCTTGCGATAGAAACAAACAAAAATAGCGAGGAAAATTTAGACGACTTTAGGCAAGACGCCGAGTTTTTTAGGAAGCTTAGATGAAAGTAGCTCTAGTAATAGGCGCGAGTAGCGAGAGTCTCTACGCTATAAATTTGGCGCAAGAAAACGGGCTAAAGGTAGCGGCGTTCGACGGCGACGAGAACGCTGCGGGACTAAAGCAGGCCGATTTTAGCTTCGTTTGCGATATAAGAAATCCGCAAAATATAATAAATTTAATAACCGAACAAGGTTTTAAACCGGTTTGCGTCCTGCCCGTTCCTGTAGGCAGATGTCTACTCGTCGCCGGAGCGATAAACGATTTTTACGGATTAAAAGGTCCGAACGAAAAAACATGCGACGTATGCACGGACAAACTAGCCTTCCACTCCGCGCTAAATCCCGAAAATAAGAGAGAGAGAGAGAGACGAAAGAGCCGATGAGGACGAATTTAAGAGATGCCGAGTGCTACCCGATGAGCAAAGCGTCAAATTTGCCTAGCGACGCGGACTTTCCGCTCGTTATCAAGCCTCGCTACGGCAGCGGCAGCAAAAACGTAACGGTCGTTTTAAACGCCGTAGAGTATGAAAAATACGCCGCGCGGCTAAATTTAAAAAGCGGCGAATTTTTACGCGAGAGCTTCGTAGAAGGCAAAGAATACGGCATCAATGCCGCCGTTATAGAGGGCGAGTATATCCACGTCCTAGCGCGTAAAAAGCTTCTAACGCCTCCGCCCTACCGCCAAAGCGTAGGTTACGTCGCGATGCCCGAGATAGCCGCGATTAGCGAGCATTTAAAGGCTGTCATAAAAAGGCTGGAACTAAAAAACTGCCTGATGCACGCCGATATTATATTGCGCGAAAACGGCGAGCCTTTCGTTATCGAACTTGCGCCAAGACCCAGCGGACACTATCTAACTAGCGATTTCATAGAGATAGCTACGGGAGTAAATTTGACGCGAGAGTGGCTAAATTTCACGTTAAATAAACCATTTAGATTTGAGCCTAAATTTTTAAAAAGCGCGATGATTAAATATTTCGACTTTGATTACGGCGTCGTACCGCCTAATTTTAGCGAGATAAAAGACGAGTGCGGTATAGTAAAATTTAAATGCGGCGACTTAAAAAATCTAGGCGAGGTAAAAGACGGCGCGTCGCTGATAAGTCGCGGCTACGCTATAATCATAGCCGAAAGCGAAGAAGAATGCCTAGAAAAAGCAGGCGCGCTAATGAGTAAATTTACTAGAATAAAGGAGTAAAAGTGCAAGAAAAATTAAGAGCGAATCGGGCTTACGGCGATCTAAAAAAATGGCAAGAGCTGGTACTAAAAGGGGATCTTATATATCCGCACGAAGCCGTAGCGAGATTTGCGGCGAAATTTAAACCCGCAAGCGCGGTGGATTTCGGTTGCGGGACCGGTAGGCATCTAGCCTGCCTGGCAAAAGCCGACGCAAAAGAACTAATCGGCGTAGATATAAATGCTCTGCCCCTTGCCGCGGTCGCGCTAAAATTCGGCGCTATCAAAGACGCCAAAGAGTGGGAAAACGGTAAAAAGCTAAATTTAGAAAACGGAGCGACGATAGAGCTTTTTTGCAGCGACGACAAGAACCTAAGCGAAATTTTAAGCGACAAAAAAGTAGATGCGATAATTAGCTGGGGCGTGCTTCATCTTTACGAACCGTCCGCAGCCGCTGAAATTTTAAAAGAATTCGCAAATAGTTTAAACGAAAATGGGCGAGTATTTATAAATCTAAGAACGGATGCCGACGGACTAAAAATCGGAGCCGAACGTATAAATAAAAACTCCTATAAAACGACCAGAAAAGGCTACGAGGGGTTAGTTTATTCGTTTTATTCAAAGGCTGAGACAGAGGAGATATTTAGGCGGGCCGGACTAAAAATAATCGCGCTGGATAAAGAGGAATTTACGCAAAATAACGGCGAAATTTTTAACTCGTTTTACATCGTAGAAGCCCTAAAGGAAGCTAAATGAAAGTGCCTTATATCATAGCCGAAATGTCCGCAAACCACTGCGGCGACAAGGAGTTGGCGTTTAAAATCATAAAAGCGGCCAAAGACGCCGGTGCGGACGCGGTCAAAATCCAAACCTACACGGCCGATACGATAACGCTAAACTCCAAAGACGAAATTTTTATGATAAAAAGCGGCTTGTGGGCGGGACAAAGCCTATACGAGCTGTATCAAAAAGCCTATACGCCGTGGGAGTGGCAAAAGGAGCTTTTTGAGTACGCAAAAACCGTAGGCATAGACTTTTTCTCGACGCCTTTCGATTTTAGCGCGGTGGATTTTTTAGAGAGTATGGGCGTGCCGATGTATAAAATCGCGTCGTTTGAGGCGATAGATTATCCGCTTATTTCTTATGCGGCTAAATTTAAAAAGCCGATGATAATCTCTACGGGCATTTCAAGTTACGAAGAAATTTTAGAAGCGATAGAAGCGTGCAAAAAAGTCGGAAATAACGACGTTACGATACTAAAATGCACCTCTAGCTATCCCGCTCCCGTAGATAAGATGGATTTAATCACCGTTAAAGATATGTTTGAGAAATTTTCTCCTATGGGCGTAAAAGTCGGACTAAGCGACCACTCGATGAGCCTAGTACCGCCGATAACGGCTACGGCGCTGGGAGCTAGCGTGATAGAAAAGCACTTCACGCTAGATAGAGCTTTAGGCGGCGAAGATAGCGGATTTTCGTTAAATTTTAACGAGTTTAAAGAAATGGCGAACGCGGTCAGAGATACGGCTCTGGCGATGGGCAAATTACGAAATAAATCAAGCAAATAGGCACGGCGCAAGGTCGCTATTTGCGTCGGAAAATATCAAAAAAGGCGAAATTTTAACGGCGGATAACGTTCGATCCGTAAGGCCTGCAAGCGGACTGCATCCGAGATATTACGAGCAAATTTTAGGCAAAAAAGCCGCCCGCGATATAAATTTCGCAACGCCTTTAGCCTTAGAGGATATCGAGTTTTAATCCGTTTTTTATGATGATTTTGCTATATTCACCGATTAAATTAAAGATTTTAAAGGATTAAAGATGGAGCTAAAACTCGCTAGAACGCAACTTGACGCCAAACCGAAAACTATCTCTCTTGAAAAAATTGAAGCGGCATTTGCGAAAGATCCGCAACAAATTTTCTATTTCGACAGAGAAAACAGCCACAAACAACTCATCGCTTTGGTTGAATTTTTCGAGGAAAAAGGCCTTAGCGTCTATCACCGCACCGTAAAATACGGACTCGACGAAAACGACTACATGTACGAGGTGCACATCCTTTGAGCGCAGCGCAAAAAAAGCTCTTTATCCAGACTTTAGGCTGCGCGATGAACGTCCGCGATAGCGAGCACATCATCGCCGAACTCAAGCAAAAAGAGGACTACGAGCTCACTCAGGATATCTCCGAAGCCGACCTTATCCTCATTAACACCTGCTCGGTGCGCGAAAAGCCCGTGCATAAGCTTTTTAGCGAGGTCGGCGGCTTTGAAAAAGTAAAAAAAGCGGGCGCTAAAATCGGCGTTTGCGGCTGCACGGCAAGCCACTTAGGAAGCGAAATTTTTAAGCGGGCGCCTTACGTGGATTTCGTCCTGGGCGCGCGAAACGTCAGTAAAATTTCAGCCGCCGTTAAGACGCCTAAATTTATCAGCACCGACATAAATCACGACGAGAGCGAGTATGCATTCGGCGAATTTCGCGGCTCGCCGTATAAAAGCCACATAAATATCTCGATCGGCTGCGATAAAAAATGCACCTACTGCATCGTCCCGCACACCAGAGGCGACGAGATCTCGATCCCGGCAAATTTGATCCTGCGCGAAGTAAAAAAAGCCGCCGAGGGCGGAGCAAAGGAGATTTTCTTACTCGGGCAAAACGTAAACAACTACGGCAAGAGATTTTCAGGCGCGCACGAGAAGATAGATTTTAGCGACCTGCTCGTAAAAATCAGCGAGATAGATGGCGTCGAGCGCATACGATTTACCAGCCCGCATCCGCTCCATATGGACGATAAATTTTTAGAAATCTTTAGTCAAAATCCAAAAATTTGCAAATCCATGCACATGCCGCTTCAAAGCGGAAACACCAAAGTCCTACGCGAGATGAAGCGCGGCTACACCAAAGAGTGGTTTTTAGACAGAGCCGCTAAGCTACGCGCGATGTGCCCTGAGGTTAGCATCTCAACCGACATTATCGTGGCGTTTCCAGGCGAGAGCGAAGAGGAGTTTGAGGACACGATGGACGTGCTAGAAAAGGTGCGCTTCGAGCAAATTTTTAGCTTTAAGTATTCGCCTCGCCCGATGACTAAGGCGGCGGAATTTACCAATCAAATCCCAGAGGCCGTCGCAAGCGCCCGCCTAACCCGCCTGCAAAGCCGCCACAACGAGATTTTAGACGAAATCGTCGCGACGCAAAAAGGCAAAATTTTCGACGTATATTTTGAGGAGCTTCGCGCAAACGGCGGCGTCGCCGGCAGAAGCTTTAATAACTTTCTCGTTCAAGTCGCAGGCAGCGAAGAGCTGCTAGGCAAGACGCTAAAAGTGCGCGTGAACGACCCAAAGAGAATGGTGCTTTACGGTGAGCTCGTGGGCTAAATTTAAACGAAGCGTTTTTGTAAATTTAGCCGTTTATCTTATATATATTCTAATTTGGCTTATCTTTTTAACCTGCAAAAAAACCTACTCCAAAACAAGACTTTGCAACGAACCTTGCGTAGTACTATTTTGGCACGGCAGGCTCTCGTTTATGAGCTTTGCCTATCTTAAATTTTGGACTAAAGATTTTAGTAAAAAACGCAAAGGCAAAGTCATAATAAGCGATCACAAAGACGGCGAGATCATCGCGCGCGTGATTTCGTTTTTCGGTATCGGCGCGATCAGAGGCAGTAGCTCAAAAGGCGCGGTAAAGGCGCTCGCGCAAAGCTTTAGAGAGTTAAAAAGCGGCACCGACGTTATCATCACCCCGGACGGTCCGCGCGGCCCGTATCATAGCGTTGCCGACGGCGCAGTCGTCATCTCGCAAAAGCAAAATGCGCCGATACAAATTTTAAACTACGAAACGAGTAAATTTTGGCAACTAAAAAGCTGGGATAAAATGATTATCCCAAAGCCCTTCTCTACGATAAACTACACGCTCTCGCAGCCTTTTAGCATAGCTGGACTCGAATTTGAAAGCGCTAGAAATTTAATAAAAGAGAAAATGACTAATGAGTTCTAAATTTACGGTCGTTTCGGTTTCTATAATTATTCTAAACCTATCTTTGGTATTTTTAGCTACCGATAGTTCGTATCAATAAGCCATAAAAGCGCGATTTTACTATGAGATAGCAAACTACGAGCAAGCTTATGCCCTAGCCAAAACCGCATACGAAAAAGACTCTTATAACAAAATGGCATACACCGTGCTAGTTCAAAGCGAGATTTCGCTCAAATACGATAGATATATAAAAAGAGGCGAAGCGTATATGGAGCAAATTTTAGCCATTAGCAAAGGCGACTCCGTAAATAGCGCCCAGGCCGCCAAAATCAAGCTGATGTGCGAAATAATGATAGAGGATTTCGTTAATTTAGCGCCCTCAAGACTCACGAGCGAGTCCTTACAAGACGAGGCTAAAAATATGAGAGATAAATTTTTAGAGCTTCAAAAGCGACTCTTTTAATCATAATTAAGGGTATTTTTAGATATTATAATAAATCGTTAATTTTTAGGAGAATTATGCCGCTTTCGATTCGTAGCTTTTTTAAAACGTTATTTCTTAGCGTTATAGTCGAGGCTAAGGAGTGCAAATTCTACGGCAAGGTCCTAAGAAACGGCAAAACTCTAAAAACTATCGAAGCCAAATTCGAAAGCGAAGACTCCGCCGAACTAAACGAAAAAATGCTAGATTACATAAAACGCCGAAAAAAAGAGTATAAATGGGTTTATATTTCTTACTTTTTGGACTCCATCGGACAAGGTGCGCTACCCATCGCTAGCGGCGAAGAGTTCTCTAAATTCGGTATTAGCGTAAAAGACGTCGCATATGCGAAAGTAGACGAAGGCTGGTTTGTTTACGCGGATTTGATAGACGTTACGGCGGCTAAAACTAAATTTAAAAACTACGGATTGGATCTTTTGTATTCGCCTATCGCACTACTTCACAAGGCTGTTATGCAACGAAACGAAAGTTTCAAAAATACGCTTTACGTTTACAATCATAAAGATTGCTTCGCTCTATGCGTGTTAGACCATAAAAGACTAAGATTCGGCTCTTTTGCGAGATTAAACGATAACTTGAGTCTAAAAGATAAAGACGAGCTGGGCTTTGAAAGAGAAAATAGTCAGGAATTAGACGACTTTATAGAAGAATTCGACGATAGTTTCGAAAGTCTAGACGACCTAGAAAGTTTGGACGATCTTTTTTCCAAACATGAAAATCACGAAGAATTCGCCGATCTAAATTATGAGTTAAACATGCCCGCTTCAAGCGACGTAACCGCATCCGTATCGCTATTTGGTCGAGATATGAATACTTATCAATACATAACTACGGCTTTAAAAGAATTTTATTCTAATCCGAATTATAAAAGCGATTTTATCGAGCGTGTAGTGATTTTAGATAACGAAAAAACAAGTGCGACGTTTTTACAGTTTTTAGAAGCCGAACTCATGGTGCAAGCAATTTCTTATAAAATCGATTCGCTAAAAATTATGACGGAGCTTATGATAGACGAGGTAAATATATGAGTCATAGTCTGATAACTCCGCGCAAAAAACCGATATTTAGCCTATTTTCTAAAATTTGGATATCTTTTATCGGCATAGTTTTCGCACTTTTCGTATTTTTAAATTTATTTTTCGTATTCAAAAACTATACGTTAAAAAACGACGTAGAGTCAGCCAAAGCAAACTACGCCAATATAACTAAAGAAATAGAAAAATTAGACGAAATCACGGTGCGACTAAAGGAACGCAGCGCAGCGGCAAACGAGATTTTTACCTCAAACGAAATATTAAAACAAAGCTTGAAAAATTTATTCGATTTAGTACCCGACAGTATCACTCTAAACGAGATTTTAATGCAAAAAAACTCGCTTATAATAAAAGGCGTAACGCCTAGTAGAGACGTTTACGACATGCTTTTATCCGCGCCCCTCAAGTCTATATTTACGACTTCCAATACCAGCTTTTTTCAGCTAGAAAATGGCTGGCTAAATTTCGTATCGACTAGTAAAATAGATAATCCGGAAGGTTATAATGAATAAAGATACGAGTTTAGAAGATATAGATATATTAAAATTGCTTATTTATATACTAGTTTTTATAGTTATATGCTTAATTATGATATTTGGCTTTATAGTACCTAATATTAAAGAATATCGTTCCATACAGGCCCAAAACAGATCGCAAATCGCTAGCCTATCCAAAATAGAGCAAATCTATAATAGCAAAAATAACGTTCTAGACGAAATAAAACAAAAAGATAGAACCGTACTAAAAGCTTTCGATACTAAATTTAATAAAATTAAATTTTCGGCATTCGCGACGAATTATTTTAGCGACGTAAAGCTTCACGAGATGCCCAATGAAAATCCCGACGAGCCGTTTTTCCGCTACGAGCTAAACGTAACGAGTATGGTAAAAACGCCGAGTAAATTTTATAATTTCATAGATGCGCTACAAAAATACGACAATATAGTTAAAATCGACTTTCCTATTAAAATGCGAGGCGAAGGCGATAAAATACACACCACGTTTAACATCAAAATTTACGGCTTAAGATAAATCAAACTAGACTCCGTCGTTTCTCGCTACAATTACCGCAAATAAAAAACAAGGCTAGGAATGATAAAAATAAATAATACGGCCGTTGTCTCGGCGACGGCTATTTTACGAGATTACTTAAGCGGAACGGTAAATTTTTTCGCCTCAAGAAAAGCTGCAAAATCGGAGCTAACGAAACTCACGCCGGCAGATTTTAAAAACGTGCGCGCAAATTTGCTAAATTTAGGCTTTAAGAGCGAGTTTATCGACGAAAACGCCGCCGAACTCTCAGAAATCCTGCGCGGTATCCTAACTGCCGAGCGCCCCAGGCTGCCAAAAGACCACCCCGTCGCCACCTACATCGACGAAAACGATGCAGCTCGCGAACTAATCGCAAAGGCAAAAGAGCTGCTAAAAAAGAAATTTATCAAAAACGAATGGCTTGAAATTTACGACAAACTTGGCGGCTTTAACAGAACGCACTTTGCTAGAAAACAGCACCAACTCTACTCGATGCTCGAAAACAAGGGCTTTGACCGCCCGTCGCGCTTCATGTGGAGCTTTGATAACAAGGTCCGCGACGGTATCGCCGCAGCGCGCGAGCTGTTAGAAGGCGGCAAGGCAGACGAATTTATCGCGGCGCAGCACGAGATCTACGAAAATCTACTCGATCTGCTCGCACGCGAGGAGGCGGCGCTCTATCCGACGTCGCTGGAGCTAATTAGCGAAGATGAGTTTCGCGCGATGAGACGCGGCGATGATGAGATCGGGTATTTTCTCATCGAAAAACCGAGCGAATTTTATCCGTTAAATTTGAACCCCAATGAAGGCCCTGAGGCAAATTTAAAGGACGCAAATTTGCAAAGCGAGTCAAATTTAAGTATGGCAAATTTACAAAACGGCGATTTAAACGAAGCGGTTTTAAATCCGAATTTCCTTAAAGAGCTGTCAAATTTGATGAGCAAATACGGACTAAATCCAAACGCAAGTATGGATAAAAACGCCGTTTTTGACGTCGCCACGGGCAAGCTCACGCTAGAGCAAATCAACCTCATCTATAAGCACATGCCCGTCGATCTCTCATTCGTCGATGAAAACGAGATCGTGAAATTTTACACCGACACCAAGCACCGCGTATTTCCGCGAAGCGCGGGCGTCATCGGGCGCGACGTGAAAAACTGCCATCCGCGCGAGAGCGTAGCTAGCGTGCTGGAGATCATCGATGCCTTTCGCAAGGGCGAGCGTGACGAGATCGACTTTTGGCTGGAGCTTCACGGCAAATTCATCTACATCTACTACGCCGCTGTGCGCGATGAGAACGGCGTATTTAAGGGGGTGCTAGAGATGATGCAAGACGTCACGCGCATCCGCAGCCTAGAGGGCAAACGCACGCTGGTTACGTGGGACGATCCAAAGAAAAAATACGGGGAGTGATGATAACTACTTGCAAAATTTGATTAAGACCGCTTGGCCTTTTATCGCCGAATTCTAATTTCGGGCGTAAATTTATCGGAGATTTGGGGCGCTTGCCTTTTTGCATATTTACGCCTACGCCTTTTGCATGATAATTCGAGCTATGTTTGCAGATACGTGATATTTTCGTAAGCGGTATTTAAGGATGTTAGCGCGGCATATTTAGTACCAAACCGAGTTTTAAGTCGCCTTTTTTAAGATAAAGCGGCGATATCTAGTTTTTGCGTAAGGACGCTTAAGCCGGCCGTCTAGCGCCGTTAAATCTAAAGCTACCGCAAAGAAAGCATTAGCGTCTTTTTAAAATTCAAGTATCTTTTATCGCAGGTTCGCGCCCAAAACGTAGACGTCTAAAAAAGCCCCTCAAATAGCGCAAGATCCGCGCCCGAAGCAAATAAAAAACCGCGGTTTATCGGCGGGATTTTTAGGGTACGGCACGCTTCTTTAAATTTCTTGTCCATCGCCGCTTTGATATATGGCGTTACGAGAATAAAATTTTTGCCCGCACCCACGGCCACCTTGCCGCCAAGAACGCAGTCTGAGCCTTTTTCTAGACAGCGCGCGCATTCGTTTCGCTGCGCCGAGCTTAGCACGAGTCCTAGCCTCTTGCAGGCAAGATCCGCGCCGCGAATCTCGTTTGCGCCGCGTTTTACGAGATAAATTTTAGGCGCGGGATTAGAAATTTCTGGAGTTAAGCTTAACGCATCGGTCGCCAAAAACTCAAAGCTCTTTTTCACGCCGCTAAAGTATTCGTCTAAAAACGGCTCGCTAAATTTCGCGCGAACAAATCCGCGTTTAAACCGATCCGTCAAATTCGTCTCGTCGGTGAAGTATTTTAGATTTCGCCCCTTTAAAAACCGCTCCAGCTCGCACTTTCGCACGCCCAGAAGCGGACGAGCTATCGCGTAGTCATCGCGGGGCTCAAGCTCTTGCATACCCAGTAGCTCGCTAAGCCCAGCGCCGCGCCCAAGCTGCATCAAAAACCACTCAAATTTATCGTCAAACTGATGCGCTAAGATCAAATTTTCATATCCATGCTCGCGGCAAATCTCGGCGAAAAAATCGTATCTGGCTACGCGCGCCTCGTGTTCGAAATTTGACTCGCCCAGCTGCACGCTTTTTACGTAGATTTGTTTGTTAAATTTAGCCGCCAGATCTCGCGCCGAAGCGACCTCGTCCTTGCTCTGCGCGCGGACGTTATAGTCCACGATCGCAAGGTCAAATTTCACGCCCGCCTCGTCCAAAAGGTAAAAAAGCGCCGTGCTATCGACGCCGTGCGAAAAAGCAAGCAGATTTCGCCCAGATTTTAGCTTATGCAAAACGGGCGCGCTTAGCATTTTAGGCCTTTGCCGTGATCTTGCCCAGCGCTTGGCTGCCCGCTACCTGCGTGATCTCGCACCAGTAGCGGCCGCCGGTTTCTAGCTGTTCCACGTCGCTTTCGTTAATCAAAATTTCGCCGTCGATGTCCTTATCCCACAGCGCTTTTTTCGCGGCGTAAAACATCTCGCCCTCGCTGCTTTCGCCCTCAAGCGAAACGATAAATTTCTTGCCTAGCTCCTGCGCAAAGCTCGCCTCGATCGCAGCTCGAGTGATCTTTTCGATCTTACTTAGGCGCTTTGAGATGATTTTGGCGGGCACCTGCTCCATCTCATACGAGAGCGTGTCTTCTTCTTTGGAGTAGGCAAACGCCGAAACGCGGTCAAATTTAAACTCCTGCAAAAACGCGCAAAGCTCGTCGAATTCTGCTTCGGTTTCCCCAGGGTGTCCGACGATGACGCCCGTTCGTAAAAACGCATCGGGTGCCTTTTTCATCAAATTTAAAAGCTCTTTGATCCGAGCCGCACCGCTTCCGCGCCTCATGATTTTTAGCATTTTCTCGCTTGAGTGCTGGATCGGCATATCAAAGTAGTTCGCAAACACGGGCGAAGCTATGATGCGCTCAATTAGCGCGTTTGAGGTCGTGCTAGGATAGAGATAGAGTATGCGCGCGGTTTTGACGCCCTCGATCTTTTCGACCGCGTCGATGAGCGAGATGAGCCCGTCGCTAACAGCGTGATCGCGCATATACGAGCTGCTGTCCTGCGAGAGAAAACTAAAGTCGTAGTAGCCCTTTTTTACGAGTTTTCGCACCTCGTCTACGATGTTTTCGAGCGCCCGGGATTTTAGCTTGCCCTTAAAGGTTGGGATCGCGCAGAAGCTGCATTTTTGATTACAGCCCTCTGAAATTTTGATGTAGGCGTGGTAGTTTGAGCCCGTTATCACGCGCTCTTCGCTTGCTTGCAGGTAGGTATCCGGGCTAAATAAATTTTGCTTTTTTAGGATGATTTCATCAATCTTGTCGTAGTCTCCGACGCCGGTAAATAGATCGACTTCGGGCAGCTCTTTCATCAGCTCCTCGCGGTAGCGCTGCATGAGGCAGCCCGTGACTACGAGCAGGGAGCCTTTTTTACGCGCTTCATGCATATCCAGGATCGCGCGGATACTCTCTTCTTTGGCCGAGTTTATAAAGCCGCAGGTGTTTACGATGATGACGTCGGCCAAGGCCACGTCGGGCGTGATCTCGTAGTTTGAGAGGCGTCCGAGCATGATTTCAGAATCCACCAGATTTTTGTTACAGCCCAATGATACTAAGTGAAGTTTGCCCATCTTATACCCACAGATTGTCGATCAGACGCGTTTTGCCAACGTACGCGGCGACTAGGATGATGGTGTTGTCCGGTTCTATTAGCGAGATTTCGTTTAAATTTCTATCCACGATCGCTACATAATCGACGTTTAGCGGCTCTAGGGTTTGTAGCATCTCGCCTTTTATCGTTTGCGCGCTTAGCTCGCCGGCTGCGATCAAATTTGAAGCTTTTTTAAGCGAATGCGAAAGCTTAAGCGCCTCTAGCTTTTGCCCCTCGTCTAGGTAGGCGTTTCGCGAGCTAAGCGCCAGTCCGTCGCGCGCGCGAACGATCTCGCAAGGCACGATCTCTAAATTTAAAAAACAGGTCTTTACGAAATTACGCACGATGAGCAACTGCTGCGCGTCTTTTTTGCCCATATAGACGCGCTTTGCGTTTGTTAGATTAAAGAGCTTGTTTAGCACGCGAAGCACGCCGTCAAAGTGTCCGGGGCGAGTCTTACCCTCAAGTACGCTTGCTAAATTTTCAGGCGCACTGATTAACGGCTCGGTATCAAAATATAACTCCCTAGCCTCAGGCGCAAACATCGCGTGTACGCCCAGCTCCTCGCAAATTTTAGCGTCGTTTTGTTCGTTTTTCGGATAATCTTCAAAGTCCTCGCCGGCTAGAAACTGCGCCGAGTTTACAAACGTCGAAACGATCGCGGTTTTGTTTTCCGCTACGCACTTTTCTATGAGGCTAGCGTGTCCGTCGTGAAGTGCGCCCATAGTGGGTACGAAGCCGATATCTTCGGGATTTGCCGCGACAAAATCTCGCAGCTGTTCTGCTGTTCTTAAAATTTGCATTTTTCTCTTCTTTGTGTTTTATTTTAACGCGCGATTATAGCAAATTTTATCTTTACTCTTACAAATATGTTATAATCACGCCAAAAAGCACAAAAAAGGTCTTAAAATTTGGATAATTACGAATACACGGAACTCCTAAAAACCCTAAATACGAAAGTAGAAAATATCGCTGGCGTCGTAAAGCCCGAGAGCATCAAAGCTCGCCTAAAAGAGATCGAGGAGATGGAAAACGATCAAAATTTCTGGCAAGACATCGCAAAAGCGGGCGCCATCGGCAAGGAAAAAACGAAAATTTCAAATATCTTAAATAACTTCCTAAACGCCAAAAGCGCCGTAGACGACGCAAAGGATCTATATGAGCTGGCAAACTCTGAAAACGACGAAGAGACGATAAATTCGCTCTTTGCAGAGGCGGACGAGTTAGAGGACAAGATCGTAAATTTAGAGATTTCTATGCTGCTTAGCGGCGAGGACGACGGCAAAAACGCTATCGTCACCATCCATCCCGGTGCGGGCGGTACGGAGAGTAACGACTGGGCTAGCATGCTATACCGCATGTATCTGCGCTTTTGCGAGCGCGAGGGCTTTAAGGTCGAAACCCTGGACTTCCAAGAGGGCGAAGAAGCGGGGCTAAAAGACGTGAGTTTTATCGTTAAAGGCGTAAACGCCTACGGCTATCTAAAGGCCGAAAACGGTATCCACCGCTTAGTACGAACCAGCCCGTTTGATAGCGCGGGTCGCCGACACACGAGCTTTACTAGCGTGATGGTAAGCCCGGAGATCGATGACGACATCGAGATAGAAATCGATGAAAAAGACCTAAAAATCGACACCTACCGCGCAGGCGGAGCGGGCGGTCAGCACGTAAATAAAACCGAGTCCGCCGTGCGCATCACTCACGCCCCTACAGGCATCGTCGTGCAGTGTCAAAACGACCGCAGCCAGCACAAAAACAAAGCCACAGCGATGAAAATGCTAAAATCGCGCCTCTATGAGCTAGAGCTAATGAAACAGCAAGAAGCCGCCGGCAGTATCGAAAAAAGCGAGATCGGCTGGGGTCACCAGATCCGCTCATACGTACTTTTCCCGTATCAGCAGGTCAAAGACAACCGCAGCGGCGAGGCATACAGCCAAACCGACGCGATACTAGACGGCGATATAAAAAAGCTCATCGAGGGCGTTTTGGTAAGTCAAAAGTCCTAACCAAATGAAAATTCGCTACGTCTTACTTTGCGTCTTTTTGCTAGGATGCGCACATAATCAAAAAAACGGAGATTTTGCCGTAGTCGACGAATTTACGCTAAGGGCGATAAAAACGCTAGAACCCAAATGCAAAGAAGGAAATTTATCCGCCTGCAACGATCTAGGCGTAAGCTATCAAAACGCCAAATTTCACGAAAAAGCGCTTTTAGTTTACGAAAACGCTTGCGACCTAGGCTACCAAACGGCTTGCGCGAATTTGGCCGCCGCTTATTTAAAGGCTCGAGGCGTTAGCAAAGACGAGCAAAAAGCAGTGCGGATTTACGCCGACTCTTGCGCCAAAGGCGGAGCGTATTCTTGTTATTTTTTGGGAGAATTTTATAGAACCGACGGAAATTTTACGGATGCGGCTAACGCTTACGCTAGCGGATGCGATTTGGGCGACGTGCCGTCGTGCGTAAATTTAGGCGGACTTTTCGAGCTAGGCTTAGGCGTAGCCAAAGACGAAAAAAGAGCCTTTAATATATACAAAAACGCCTGCGCTAAATTCGAATCCGCCGGATGCGAAAATCTAAAAAGATTAAAAAATAAATTTTAGAGCCGCCGAAGCGACTCTAAATTAGACAAATTAGAATTTGTAAGAAACGTTGAGTTTTAAGTTTCTGCCTGGCTCCCAGTCATAAGTTTTTTCGTCGTCAAAACGTCTCTGAGATTGAGAAACATAGGCTTTGTCAAATAGATTATAAATTCCAGCATTTACTTCAAGCCCTTTAAATTTACCGCTACTAGGCGCATAAGTAAGATAAATATCGCTTACCGCATAGCTTGGCAAGTTAATACTCTTATCATCGCCGGCGCTTATAGTATCTGTCGAAGCAAAATAAATAAGATTATATCCAATCAAAGTATCAAGCGAATTTATAGAATATTCGGCATTAAAGGTATATTTATCGCCCTGGTCGCGGTAGCCGATGATATTAGACGTATAATATCCGCCGCCCGGTTTACCTACCCTATTTTTATATTTGACGTTCTGATGAGTATATCCTGCGCCTAGACTTAAATTTTCTATATTTAGTCTAGTAAAGAGTTCTACGCCGTCTATCGTCGCATCGCCAGCATTCATTCTCGTATATACGTTAGATATACTTTCATTATCGACTATTAAATTTTTATATTCCGTTTTGAAATACTTCGCAATAAAACTAAGGGATGAATTTTGATTAAATTCAGTCTTATATTTGCCGCCTATCTCGTATGCGTTACCGGTAGTTTTCTTTAGATTATCATAATTGCGGTATGTATTTCCTCTAGACATAAAAAGGCTTTCCATTACGTCAGGACCTCTAAATAACTTAGCGTAGTTAGCAAAAGCCGTAATTCCGTAGCCTATATTATAATCGATAGCTAGCGCAGGAGTAACGGCATTAAAACTTTTACTATATTCGTTTCCGTCAGACGGTCTACCGTTAAACGACTTAAGCGTATGTTTAGTAAATCTAATGCCTGGAGTTACGGTTAAGTCTCCGTATTTTAACGCATCTTCTATATATGCGGAGTAATCATTAACCTTTTCATTAACGCCTCCACTGTTTTTACTGTGATTTTTACTTTGATAATATTCTACTCCATAACGTAGTGCATGAGAAAAGCTTCCGGTATCTACTTTTGTAGTAGCCTTAATACTACCTCCAACTATCTTAACGCCCAAAGTGTTCGTAGCCATTCCTGTACTATGACTACCTATTCTCTGATGTTTAGTATAATAAGCAGATACTTCAAGTTTTAACAAATCACTTGGGTTAAACGAGTAGTTGATAGTATTTGTATCTCTCTCATATTTTCTATTTTCTGGAGCATTATTTGCAATATGCCAAGAGCCAAATTCCGCACGCGCAGGATACATTCCTTTGTACTGCGTATGCTCGGTAGATAAACTAACCCTATGGTAGTCTAAAAAGCTATATCCAATTTTAAAAAGATAACTTAGGTCGTTACCGTCGCCGCCCATTTTCTTATCATTGCCGCTTTTACCGTAATCATAGCCCTTATGATTAAGGGCAGCCAAGAAGTCAAGCCCATCTACTGGTGCCGCAAACAACATAAGTTCTTGGGAAAATTCTTCATTATTAGAAGCATAACCGGTGCGAATTTTAGCTCCGACTACTTCACCGTCTTCTAGCAGATCCTTAGCGTCCACGGTTTTAAACGCAACCGAACCTCCAAGGGCACCGGAGCCATTTACGACGGACTTGGCGCCAACTTCAACCTCGACGGCTTTTATTAAATCTGGGTCGATTAGTAAATCGGCATTATGGTGAAATGTATTACCATTTTGTTTTGCGCCGTCTATCGTTATATTTAGACCGCGGTCACTTACGCCTCTCATATAAATTTTCTGGTTCATACCATTCGTTCCGCCGACATAAACTCCAGGAATATCGCGCATTACGTCTTTTAAAAGAGTGGCGTTACGAGTCGTGATCTTTACTTCATCAATCGTGTTCGCACCCCTCCGTGCCGGTAACTTCTACGCCGCTTAGCGTTACGTTTTCGGCGGCATTTGAGCCGAGGGCTAAAGCCGCGACGAAAGAGATTTTCGCAACATTGTTAAAACTCATTTTTTCTCCTTTTAAATTTATGAAATTTTGCGCCGATTTAGAAAATGATTTGATTTTTGTTTTCTTTAGCCCGCTCAAATTTTGAAAACGAATATTATAATTTCGAAGCTAAATTTAACATAAATCTATTTAAAACGGCTTTCTTATTCGTTATTGACAATAAATACCATAATCTGATATAATTGCGCGCAAATTTTTATAAAAGGTAATAAATGGAATTTCTCAAACACAACGTCGATTACGTTATCATCGGTATTTTAGGGCTTATGAGTTTTACGGTAGTGTGGCTTACGATAGAGCGCTTGATATTTTACGCAAACGTTAAATTTGAAGACTACAAGAAACAAGACGACTTCGAAGAGAGCGTAACCAGAAATTTAACAACGCTTTATATAGTTTATTCAAATGCCCCGTATATCGGACTTTTAGGTACGGTTGCCGGCATCATGGTGACCTTTTACGACATGGGTATGAGCGGCGGCATCGACACCAAAAGCATCATGGTCGGCCTGTCTCTCGCGCTAAAAGCAACCGCGCTAGGCCTCATCGTCGCGATACCGACGCTAATGATCTACAACGCGTTTATGAGAAAAGTGGACGTTTTAGTAAACCGCTACAAGGCTTCACGTGAGAATGCCTAAAAAAGAGGGATTAAACGTAATCCCGCTCATAGATATTATGCTCGTTTTGCTAGCTATCGTACTTAGCGTTTCGACTTTTATCGCTCAGGGCAATATCAAAATCGACCTACCAAACAGCGAAAGCGCGGAAAAAAAGCAAGACGAAAACGATAAAATCGCTGTTTTAATTAATAAAGATAATGAATTTTTTATAGGCGAAGATAAAATCGCCGAGGAAAATTTAAAAGAAAAGCTAAACGAGATAAAAAACGAAACGTTAATAGAACTCAAAAGCGATAAAGAGAGTAAATTCGACTCGTTTATCAAGGTTATCGACATACTAAAAGAAAAAAATCATGAAAACTTCGCTATCACGACAACAACTGAATAGACGCGCCAGCTTTACGGGGCTTGGCGTCTCTATCCTGTTACACTCCGTTCTCATCGGCTCTTTTATCAAATTTTACGACGAGCTAAAGCCGATGCCGGAAGAAAAAAGCGTCAAGATAGCGCTAAATACCTTTACGCCGCCAGCAGCGCCGCTTCCACCGGCACCAACTCCGCCTGCCCCGCCACCTCCGGCACCGCCTGCGCCTCCTCCGCCTGAACCGGTCGTCACTCCGCCGGAACCGCCTAAGCCAATAGAAAAGCCAAAGTCGGTTGAAAAACCAAAACCCGTGGAGAAGCCAAAACCAAAACCTACGCCAAAGCCGGTTAAAAAGCCTGAGCCTGAGCCGCAAGTAGTACAAGCGCCTACGACTCCCGCACCGCCTACTCCTACGCCGCCGTCGCCACAGCCAAGTCCTGCTCTGTCGAAGACTAGCTCAAATTTACCGCCTAGCGGAGCGGAGACGGTCGGAGAATTTAACTTCGCGACATCAGCCGGCGACGAGAGATTTTCTAAAATCCAAAGGGCGATACAAAAGCACCACAAATACCCTAAACGCGCGCAAAAAATGCGCCATCAGGGCGTCGTAGAGGTTGGCTTTTTATTTAAAAAAGACGGCACCGTCCGCGACGTAAAAGTGATAAAAAGCTCAGGCTATGAGACGCTAGACGAGGCCGCAGTCGAGCTAATAAATCGCGCCGCGCCGGACTTTCCTACGCTTGATCGCGACTACGTCATCAAAATCCCCGTTAGCTATAAACTAACATAAAAATTAATCTATTTTTTATAGGTCAAAATATATTTTTTATAACGGAGCGACTTTAACCGCTCCGCTTTAGCTTAGTAGAGTTTTATTTATTAGCGTCCCATGCTAGGATGGTATTGCCCTCGGCATCGGTCGCTATGTCGCCCATACCCATGACGTTGTAGCCGCAGTCAACGTAGTGTATCTCGCCCGTAACGCCGCTAGCAAGGTCGCTGAGTAAATACATCGCGCTTTTGCCGACGTCTTCGGTAGTAACGTTGCGTTTTAGCGGCGCATTAATCTCGTTATAGCGTAAAATCATCCTAAAGTCGCCTATTCCGCTTGCGGCAAGCGTTTTGATAGGGCCAGCGCTGATAGCGTTTACGCGGATGCCGCGCGCGCCAAGATCGTGAGCGAGGTAGCGCACGGAGCTTTCAAGCGCCGCTTTTGCGACGCCCATGACGTTGTAGTGAGGTACGAATTTCGGTCCGCCCAGATATGTGAGCGTGAGTACCGAGCCGCCCTCTTTTAGCACCGGTAGCACCGCGCGCGTGAGACTTAGCAGAGAGTACACGCTCGTGCCCATCGCGATGTCAAAGGCTTCTTTGCTCGTGTTTACAAACTCGCCCTCTAGCGCTTCTTTTGGCGCGTATGCTACCGCATGCACGACGAAATCTATCTCGCCCAGATCTGCCTTAATGCGATCCGCAAGACCGTCTAAGTGAGTAGGATTGTTTACGTCAAGCTCATAGACGAATTTGCTCCCAAACTCCTCCGCAATCGGTTCTACGCGCTTTTTTAAAGCGTCGTTTAAGTAAGTAAACGCCATCTGCGCACCTTGGGCGTGACAAGCTTCGGCGATACCGTAAGCGATGGATTTGGCGTTAGCTACGCCGACGATTAGGCCTTTTTTGCCTTGCATTATCATTTTGAACTCCTTATTAAATTTATAAAATTACTCGCGTCCCAACTGGCCGTACCGACGAGTACGCCGCCGCAACTAGAAATTTTAGCTATCTCGGCTATGTTAGCCGTATTTACGCTACCTCCGTAAAGTAGCGGCGCGCTTGTTTGCTCGCGTATAAAATTTAAAATCTCTTCTATCTGCTCTACCGTTGCGCTCTTGCCGGTGCCTATCGCCCAAATAGGCTCATAAGCGATTATTAGGTTTTTATAATCCAAATCTATATTTTCAAGCTGTCTTTTTAAAAATTCTTTCGTTTTACCGGCTTCGTTTATACTTAAATTTTCGCCGATGCAGTAGATTATCTCCCAATCGGCCTTCGAAGCAAAGTCGAATTTCTCGCATAAGAATTTCTCGCTCTCGCCGAGCAGCTCTCTTCTTTCGGAGTGTCCGACCAACACGCTTTTTATATTAAACTCGTCAAGCATAGCTTTACCGATCTCGCCGGTAAAAGCTCCGCTTTCGCGCGGATAAAAATTCTGCGCTCCGAGTTTAAAGTTAAAACCGCTATAATCGCCAAAAGCCGTAAACGGCGCGAATATCTCGACTCTCTCGCTCGATAGATTTTCGCTCAAAATTTTAGCGTAATCCTTAAAACTACTTCTAGTATGATTGCATTTTAAATTCGCGGCGTATATGAAACTACTCAAAACTAGCCCTTCTCAAGGGTTTTACGCCCGGTAGCTCTTTGCCCTCGATCAGTTCCAAGCTAGCTCCGCCTCCGGTAGATATAAAGGTCATCTCGTCGGCATCTCCCGCGCGCTCTACGACGTCGGCCGTATCGCCGCCGCCCACTATCGTGGTCGCGTGGGTTTCTACTATAGCGTGGCTTATTTTTATACTGCCTTTACTAAATTTATCCATCTCAAAAACGCCCATCGGACCGTTCCACCAAACCGTTTGCGCATCGGCTAAAACTTCTTTAAAAAGTCTAGTGGACGCAGGTCCGATATCAAGCCCCATCCAGCCGCTAGGGATCTCCTGAACGGAAACGTATTTCACGGCGCTCTCCGCCGAAAAAGTCTGCGCTGCTACGACGTCCACCGGCAAATAAACTTTAACGCCTAGCTCTTTGCCTTTGCGTAAAATCTCTAGCGCGTCGGCTATTAAATCCTCTTCAAGAAGAGAATTGCCGATATTTTCGCCTAGAGCTTTCAAAAACGTAAACGCCATACCGCCGCCGATTATTAGTTTATCTACGCGAGGAAGCAGGTTATGTAAAGCCTGAAGCTTACCGCTAACCTTACTGCCGCCCACGACGGCTACGAACGGACGAGCCGGTTTTTTAATTAAATTCTGCGCGAAATTTATCTCTTTTTGCAGCAAAAATCCCGCGGCTCTATGTTCGTCGTCGAAAAATTTAGTTATCGCTTCGACCGACGCGTGCGCCCTGTGGCAAACGCCGAAAGCGTCGTTTATATAAATTTGTGCGAAGCTCGCAAGTTCTTTGGCTAGATTTTCGTCGTTTTTGGTTTCGCCTTTTTCGAAACGTAAATTTTCCAGCATCAAAACTTCGCCGGGTTTTAGCTCGCTCGCTTTTTTCTTGGCGTCTTGCCCTATTACGTCGTCGGCGAATTTTATATCTCTTCCCAAAAGCCTAGAGAGTCTCTTTTCTATCGGTTTTAGAGAAAATTTTTCCTCAAAGCCGTTTTTAGGACGCCCCAAATGCGATGCCAAAATAACGCTACATCCGTTATCTAAGCAGTAACGAATAGTAGGAATCGCCGAGCGTATGCGGCGGTCGTCGGTGATGTTTAAAAATTCATCCATCGGCACGTTAAAATCGCACCTTATAAATACCTTTTTACCGCTTAAATTTAGTTCGTTTATGCTTAAAATATCGCTCATCTACCGCCCTTTACCGCAACTACGGCCATATCTACCAAACGGCACGAGTATCCCCACTCGTTATCGTACCACGCCATTACTTTTACCAT
>CAUQJW010000001.1:0-43953 GCA_963518485.1 uncultured Campylobacter sp. | reverse complement strand
GGGCACGAGAGCCTATATGACGGATAAGGGCTTAGCTATATTTCGCCTTAGCGACCACACCGCACGCCTACTAAAATCAGCCAAAATGACGATCCTAAACGTCAAATACACGCAAAAAGAGCTCGAAGACGCACAGGTCGAGCTACTTCGCGCAAATAATTTTAAATCAAACGTATATCTGCGCCCGATCGTTTATCTAGGTTACGGCGTGATGGGTCTAGCTCACACCAAAGCTCCCGTAAATACGGCAATCGCGGCATGGGAGTGGGGTGCGTATCTAGGCGAAGAGGGGCTAAAAAAGGGCATCCGCGTGAAAATTTCAAGCTTTGCCAAACTAAACGTAGGCGGTCAAATGAGCCGCGCGAAATCAAGCTCGAACTACCTCTGCTCGCAAATGGCAAACTACGAGGCCAAAGAGGCGGGCTATGACGAGGCGCTACTACTTGATAGCGAGGGCTATATCTCAGAGGGGCCGGGCGAGTGCTTTTTTATCGTGGAAGACGGCGCGCTCATCACTCCTCCAAACGACAGCAGCCTGGCTAGCATCACGCAAGACACCGTCATCAAAATCGCCCGCGATCTAGGTATCGAAGTGCGCAGAGAGCGCATTACCCGTGACCGTGCATACACTGCGGACGAGGCGTTTTTCACGGGTACGGCGGCCGAGGTCACTCCGATAAGCAACATCGACAACCGCGTGATCGGCGCGGGCGAGCGCGGAGCGGTAACTAAATGCCTACAAGACGCGTATTTTGACGTAGTTTACGGACGCAATCCAAAATACGCTTCTATGCTAACTTACATTTAAGGAACGAAATGCCGGCAGATTTAAATGATTATTTTAATAAAAAACGCGGCTCCGGCGGCGGAGACGATAGCAGCGGCGAGAGCAAGGGGCCGAAAGTAAATTTTAAAACGCCTGATTTTAAAGGGTTCGGCAAAATTTCGGCCTTTGCCTACGTCATCATCGCGCTCGTGGCCGTGATCGCGCTTACGCAGCCTTTCGTTACGATAAACTCGGGCGAAGTGGGCATCAAGTCAAATTTGGGTAAATACGACCCGTCTCCGATGCAGCCGGGTCTGCACTTCTTTATCCCGTTTTTGCAAAAAGTCATCGTAGTCGATACGCGCGTACGCCTCATCAACTACACTTCGGGCGAAGATATGGGCGAGGCGGCGCAAAAGTACGGCGCGCAGGCTCAAGCGGGTATCATCCGCAAAAACTCGATCTCCGTTTTGGACGCGAGAAACTTGCCCGTCAGCATCGATATCACCGTGCAGTACCGCCTAAATCCGGAAAATGCGCCTCAAACGATCGCGTCTTGGGGGCTTAGCTGGGAAAACAAGATCGTTGATCCCGTCGTGCGCGACGTCGTGCGCAGTATCGCGGGTAAATACACCGCCGAGGAGCTTCCGACAAAGCGAAACGACCTAGCCACGGCTATCGACGAGGGTATCCGCAAGGACATCGACGCCCAGCCGAATAAACCAGTCGAGCTGCTAACCGTGCAACTTCGCGAGATCATCCTGCCTGAAAAGGTAAAAGAGCAGATCGAGCGCGTACAAATCGCTAAACAAGAGGCCGAGCGAACCAAATACGAAGTAGAGCGCGCAAATCAAGAGGCGCTCAAAAAAGCAGCCCTCGCAGAAGGTACGGCAAAAGCCGCCATCATCGAGGCTCAGGGTCGTGCGGACGCGGCCAAGATCGAAGCCGACGCGCAAGCCTACGCAAACAAAGAGGTCGCAAAAAGCCTCGATCAAAATTTGCTAAATTTAAAACAGATCGAGACGCAGGGTAAATTTAACGAGGCGCTACGCGAAAACAACGACGCGAAGATATTTTTAACGCCCGGCGGAGCGGTGCCGAATATCTGGGTGGATACCAAAGATAAAGCGCATCAATCCTCTATGAAATAGCACTATTTATCCGCGATTAGCAATCGTCGCGGATAAAATTTATCCTCTTATTTTTTATAAATTTCCGAATTTGGCTCAGAATTTGCTTGCAGGCATTAAATTATATTTTAAATTCGGAGTTTTTATGGTAGGCGTCGATTGGAGAAAGGTGAACGGGCTACTTCCGGTAATCGTGCAAGAAAGCTCTAGCGGCGAAATTTTGATGTTTGCTTATATGAACGAAGAGGCTTTAAGTTTAAGTCTAAGTACCGGTCTAGCTCATTATTTCTCTCGTACGAAAAATCGCCTTTGGAAAAAAGGCGAAGAAAGCGGCAATACGCAGATTATAGACGAAATATTTCTCGATTGCGATAACGATACGTTGCTTTTAAAGGTTACTCAAAACGGCGGTTCGGCATGCCATACTGGGGCAAAATCATGCTTTTTTAGAAAAATTGATCGTGGCGGCAAGAATACTAGTCTAAACGACTCAAAAGAATCTAAAAAATCCGCATACGGCATAATCGACGAAATTTATCACGTTATTTTAGATAGAAAGCTAAACGCCGATCCGCAAAAGTCCTACGTCGCCGGTCTTTTTAAAAAAGGCGAAAATACCGTCCTGAAAAAAATCGGCGAGGAGGCTGCCGAGTTGATAACGGCCTGCAAAGACGCCGCATTTGAAGAAAAAATCGCCAAAACCGGCAAAGACGAATTTAAAACCGATAAAGATCCAAGCGCACATAGAAGCGACGTTGTCTACGAGGCGGCGGATTTGTGCTTTCACGTCTTAATCGCTCTAGCGGCTCGCGGCATACATCCCGATCAAATCAAAGCCGAGCTAGCGTCTAGATTCGGTTTAAGCGGTATAGAGGAGAAAAACTCGCGCAATGGCTGAGTTGCAAAATAGTTTAAAATTTTACGCCGAGTATTTTAGCTGGATGGACTGGGTCTCGTACTCGTGGGCGTTTTTGCTATTTTTGATTATTTTCGTCGTTAGCATTTACGTTATGAGTAAGGCTCAAATTTTAGGCGTCCTTATGCTGTTTCTTAGTATTTTCGGTTTAGCCGCCGGAGTTTATTTTATATCGGATTTTTTAGATACTCGTTTGAGAGCTAGGAATCTAGAGTTAATCTCGCAAAAACGGCTTTCGTATACCGATGCCTTGGTCGTCGATTTTAATCTAAAAAACTTATCCAAAAAACCTTTTAGAAGGTGCAATATAAGACTTAAATTTTATTATCCTTCGGAGAATAAACTTAAAAATGCGATAAATAAATTTAAACCGTTCTTAAAAGAAAATATAATCTTTGAAGGGCAAATCGCCGCAGGAGAAAGTAAACGTATAAGCGGCGCGATAGAAGGCTTTAGGGCTGCTAGGGATTATAATATAACTACCGCTTCGGAGTGTTTTTGATGGCAGGATATTTTAATACGTTTCATTTTATCGCTATGGCGATTTTAGCGCTTTTAGCAGGGCTTTTTATATTTTTAGCCAGACGAGAAAGTCCTAAAATTTTTGCGAGCATAGTTATCGTGATTTTATGCGCGACCGTTCTAGCGGGAGTTATGACGATGATAGTCGTGGATAGATATACGAAATCGGCCGTTATCGAAAACGTCCAAAGCCAAAGAGTACTAAGAAACGAAACGATAGTATTTCGCGGTACCGTTAGAAACACCGGACTGTCTAGCGTGGCTAATTGCAATCTCGTAATAAAGCTTATCAATAACCCGACTACTAAAGACGACCTAGTCGGAGAAAACGTCTTTAAGCCGACGGGTTGGTCGCTTTTTTCTTGGTTAAACGGTAGTAAAAAAGACGATAGACCAAATACTGTCGAATATAAATTTTCGATAGCTAAAAATTTAAAGCCCAGAGAGTACAAAAGCTTTTATGCCTCTATGCCTGATCCGCCGTACTTTACTAAAACGCCTTCGATTACAAAGGTCGAGTGCTACTAATCGGAGATTATTTTATAAAGTAATCTCCGTCAAAGCTTACTAGGGAGTATTTTCTCTCGTTTCCGATACTTTCTACGAGGTCTTCTATGCCTAAAAACTCCAAACTATCCGCACCGATAAATTCCCGCACCTGCTCTACGCTTTTGTTCGCGCTGATCAGCTCTTCAAAACTAGGCGTATCTATGCCGTATCTTTCGGGGAATTTTAGCTCCGGACAAGCCACTTTAAAATGTATCTCTTTTGCGCCGGCATGACGGAGCAGCTCGACTATTTTTTTAGACGTCGTTCCGCGTACTATACTATCGTCTATTACGATTACGCTTTTGCCTTTCAGTACGCTAGACATCGGATTTAGCTTTAGTTTTACTTTTAAATTTCTAGTTTCTTGGCTAGGTTCTATAAACGTTCGTCCGACATAATGGTTGCGTACTATAGCTAGTTCAAAAGGTATTTTGCTCTCGTTTGCGAAGCCTAGCGAAGCGGGAACGCCGCTATCGGGTACCGGGATTACGAAATCGGCTTTCGTTCGGTTTTGTTTCGCTAGCGCCGCACCCATTTTTTTTCTTATTTCGTATACGTTTTTACCCTCTATGACGCTATCCGGACGCGCGAAATAGATATACTCGAACGCGCAAATTCTAGGTTCCGGTTCAAAAATACGCACACTTTTAAATTCGCTTTCGCCGTGCGTGAAAATTACCATCTCTCCGGGTTCTACGTCTCGGATAAATTCCGCCTCGACTAGATCAAAAGCGCACGTTTCGCTGGCTACTATGTATCCGCCGTCTTTTAATTTACCGATAGATAGAGGTCTAACGCCGTATTTATCGCGTATAGCGAAAATTTTACTGCGCGATTGTATAAGTAAACAATAAGCGCCCAGTATCTTTTTTAGAGCCGCTTCTATGCGATCTTGCAGCTTTTTGCCGTGATTTCTGGCTATTAGATGGATTATGTTTTCCGTATCCATATTCGTCTGAAATATCGCGCCTTCGTCGATTAAGGCTTGCCTGACTTCGTCTTTATTTACTAAATTTCCGTTATGAACTACCGAGATTTGTCCTAGGGCGTAATTTGCGGATATGGGCTGAGCGTCTTTGCCGGAGTTTTTACCGGCCGTAGCGTAACGGTTGTGTCCGATAGCGGAATCGCCTTTTAGGCTTCTTAAGTTTTCTTCGTTAAAAACTTCGGTCACTAGGCCGTTTCCTTTGAGCGTTCGTATCTCGCCGTTTTCGCAGGCGCTGATACCGCTAGCTTCTTGTCCGCGATGCTGCATAGAAAATAGCGCGTAATACGCGGTTTTCGCCGCATCTTTTGAATTTATTATCCCGACTATCGCACACATTTTATCCCTTTTCTTTGTTTTTTATTTTTATCTCGACTAATTTCTTCGCCGTTTTTTATTTTGCTCTTTTGATGCGACGAAGTAAAATTTATTAATTAAATCCCAAGCAATCGTCTATATCGTAAAGACCGTTTTGTTGCTTTACCACCCAGACTGCCGCTTTTATCGCACCTTTAGCAAACGTCGCGCGACTAGTCGCCGTGTGATTTAACTCGATAAATTCGCCGTCGTCGTAAAAGCCTACCGTATGTCTACCTACGACGTCGCCGCCGCGCATAGCTAGGATAGCTATTTCGTCTTTGCTTCTGGCGCCGACTATACCTTCGCGCCCGCTTACTAAAACGTCTTTTAATTTTAGCCCTCTGGCCGTCGCCGCGCTCTCTCCTAGCGTTAGCGCCGTACCGCTAGGAGCGTCTTTTTTGTGTCTGTGGTGTTGTTCGACTATTTCTATATCGAATTTTTCCAACGTTTTTGATGCTACGGCCACTAGGCGCTTTAGAACCGCCACTCCTAAGCTCATATTGGTGGCGTAAAGTATCGGCATGGTCGAACTTGCTAGTTTTAGCAGTTGCGCGCCTTCTTCGCCTAAGCCCGTCGTACCTATGACTAGCGGCTTGGGGTCGGTGCGCGCATAGTTTATTAGGTTTATCGCGCCCTCTTTGGCGGTAAAATCTATAACTACGTCGCAGGCGCCGAAAAGCTCTTCTAAGCTCTTTGCTATGAGAACTCTACTCGGAGAGTCGCCTTTAAAATTCGTATCGTAGAGGGCAGACAAAACCGCTTCATCGGAATCCTCTAAGCATTGGGCTATCGTTTTTCCCATTTTGCCGCTTGCGCCGTGAATGCCTATTTTTATCATTTTGATCCTTAAAAATTTTTGTGAATTTAGCATAAAAAATCTAATAAAAACGTTATTGAAGGTAAAAATTTAAAGAAGTAATCTTCGGTTCCGGT
The DNA here is from genome assembly GCA_963518485.1 of uncultured Campylobacter sp. Lineage (GTDB taxonomy): Bacteria > Campylobacterota > Campylobacteria > Campylobacterales > Campylobacteraceae > Campylobacter_A. Next base: position 37,792 of record CAUQJW010000001.1, on the reverse strand, counting down.
TTTGATGAGTAAAAATTTAGCCGAAAAGCTCGGCTAAATTTGATAAATCTTAGTGTAAGCTCTCGATATAGCTAAGCGCACTAAGAGCCGCTACTGCGCCGTCTCCTGCGGCCACGATGACTTGTTTTGGCGCGTCTTTTCTGATATCGCCCGCGGCAAATAACCCTGGCACGCTAGTTTGCATCTTTAGATCGACGCTAACCTGGCCGCCTGCCTCCATATCGCACAAAAACTCGCCGTTTTCTTGGCGAAGGACGTCGTTGTTTACGTTAAGTCCGACGAATACGAAAACGCCCGGCACTTTTAGGTCGCGCTCGCCATCTTTAGTGTTTATGATTAGACCTGCGAGGCCTGCTTTGTCGCCGTAAGCTTGCTTGATCGTGGCGCTAGTGATAAACTCGATCTTGGCGTTAGCGCGAGCCTTTTCTAGCGTCACCGGAGCGGCGCGAAACTCGTCTCTGCGGTGGATGACGTAGACGCGCGAGCAGATGTTGGCTAGATATAAGGCCTCCTCGATCGCCGTGTCGCCACCGCCTAGAACCGCGACTTCTTTGTTTTTATAGAAAAATCCGTCGCAGGTCGCGCAGGTGCTCACGCCTCTGCCGAAAAACTCGTCCTCGCCCGTAAAGCCCGCGCGGCGCGGAGTAGAGCCTGTGGCTACGATGACTGCTTTGGCCTGCTCTTCTTTGCCGCCTTCAAGCTTGACCATGAAGCTGCCGTCTGAATTTTTTACCACGCGCTCGACGCCCGCCATCTCGTGCTTTAGGCCAAAATGCGTGCACTGCGCGACCCACGTACTCATGAAGTCGATGCCGCTCTCGCCGGGCGCTTTTTGGCCAGGATAGTTTTCTATCTCGGAGCTGCTCGTAATCTGGCCGCCGGGCATTCCTTTTTCAAACATTACGACGTTTTTTAGTCCGCCGCGAGTGGCGTAAAGTCCCGCGCTAAGTCCGGCGGGACCGCCTCCGATGATCGCTAAATCTAACATATTTTTTCCTTTAAATTTTATTTATTTTTGAATCTTGTTTATAAATGCCTCCCTTTTGCGCCTTTAGCTCCACGCTTGCGGGCAAAGCCGTGATATTTAGGACGTGCATCAGCTTTAAAATCGTATTTATATCCGAAGCGACGAAATTTATATTTCCCTCGCTAGGAGCGCGTTTTTGGAGCAAGTCCACGGCGACGATTTTTAAATCCCTAGTCGAAGTTTTTAAAATTTCTCTCCAGTTTGATTGGTTGGAGCTAAAAACCACGAGTAAAAATTCGTCGTCTTGCGGCGCGAAAATTTGAGCCTGCTCGTAAAAAACCAACTCGTTAAAATTTACGAATTTATACTGCGAAAATCTGTAATTATTGTAAGCAAATACGCCTGCTACCAGCGCTGCACCGATAAAAGACGCAAAAACGGAGGTGAGAGGAAGCAGGCTTCCTCCTCGTCTAAAAACCATTAAAGAAGCGAATTTATCTTATCGGCTATGGCTTGTTTTGATTGTGCGCCGACCATCTGCTCTACGACTTCGCCGTTTTTGAAAAATAGAAGCGTAGGGATCGAGCGGATGCCGAATTCTACGGCTAGATCTTGCACCTCGTCGGTGTTTACTTTGCAAATTTTAGCTTTGCCCTCAAACTCCTCAGCAAGCTCGTCGATGACCGGAGCAAGCATACGGCAAGGTCCGCACCAAGGCGCCCAAAAATCTACTAGCGCGACGCCCTCTTTAGCGACGTCGAAATTCGCAGTCGTTAGTTCTACGTATTTTCCCATTTTATTCTCCTTTTTAAAGATAGTCGTAATTATACACGAAAGTATTTAAATTTTAGCTAAATAAGAATTTTTACAAACTAATATTTTCTATCCACTTTATCTCGCCCTTTTTTATCGCGATCAAATCGACCTGAAAATCGGCATTAGCGCCGTTTTGTAGCAGATAAAAGTCGATAGTTTTTAAAATTTTATTAAATTTAGCGGGCGTGAGGCGATACTCCGCCTCGTAGTCGCCCTGCGTAGCTTTGATTTCGACGAAGCGCAAGATGCCGTCTTTTTTAGCGATGACGTCGATCTCGCCGAATTTAGAGCTAAAATTTCTAGCGAGTATCTCGCAGCCGTTTTTTAGCAAAAACTCGCAAGCCAGATCCTCCGAGCTTTTGCCGAAAAGATACGCCTTAAGCCCCAAATTTTACTCTTCTATCCTCATCATAAAAGGTTTTTCTTTTACGAACTCTTGCTCTTGCAAAATTTCCATAGTGCGCCTCACGTCCTTTTCCACGCTCGTGTGCGTCGTGAAAAATAGCGTCGCATACGGACTTTCGTCCTTCGGTTTTTGCAGCAGGCTATCGATGGAGAGGTTGTTTTCGCTCATCAAATTCGTGATTTTAGCCAGCACGCCGACCTTGTCCTCGACTCTAAGCCTAAAATAATACTTCGTGCAAATTTCGCTCGGATCTAAAAGCTCAAGCGCATTTAGCTCAAACGGTGCTTTGTAGCCTAGCATCGGGGATTTGCCGTCTCTGGCGATGTCGATCAAGTCGCTGATGACTGAGCTTGCCGTCGCCGGACCGCCAGCGCCCGGACCGTAAAACATCGTCTCTCCGACCGCGTCGCCCACTACGCTCACGGCGTTTGTCACGCCGTCTGTTTTAGCTATCATTTTATCTTTGGGTACTAGCGCCGGATGTACGCGCAGCTCGACCTTGTCGCCTGTTTTTTTGGCGATGGCGAGTAGCTTGATGACGTACTCGAAATCGTTGGCAAAAAATATATCCTCGGGCGTGATGCCTTCGATGCCTTCTATCAGGATGTCTTCGGGGTTGCCGTGCACGCCGTATGCGATGCTAGCTAGGATCAGTAGCTTGTGCGCCGCGTCGAAGCCTCCGACGTCAAAGGTCGGATCGGCCTCGGCGTAGCCTAGCTCCTGGGCTTTTTTTAGAGCGTCCGCGAAATTTGAACCCTTGCTCATCATCGAGGTTAGGATATAGTTGCTGGTGCCGTTTAAAACCCCGTTGATACTTAGGATGTGGTTGGCGCTAAGGCCCTCGCGAAGGGCTCTGATGATAGGTATGCCGCCCGCGACGCTAGCCTCGAAACCAAAGGGCGTGTTTTGCGCCAAATTTTGCAAGGCGTAGCGATGATAGGCGAGTAGCGCTTTGTTTGCCGTTACGACGGCTTTTTTGCGCTCTAAAATTTTGCTAACGACCCTAAAAGGCTCCTCGACGCCGCCCATAAGCTCGACGAAAACGTCGATATCGTCGCGCTCTAGGACGCTATCCATATCGTCCGTGAGCGGGATGGCGACGTCTCTTTTTTTACTTAAATTTCTAACGACGCCGATAATAGGAACTATCTCTTCGCCGCATCTTGCCGCGATTAGTTTTTTGTTTTGGAGTAAAATTTTAGCAACGGCTTCTCCGACCGTGCCGACGCCTAAAATGGCTATATTCATGCAAATTCTTTCAGATATTTTTTGATGTTTCGCGCCGCTTGGCGGATGCGATTTTCGTTCTCGATAAGAGCGAGGCGTACGTAGTCGTTGCCGCCCTCGCCAAAGCCGATACCGGGGCTTACCGCAACGCTAGCTTTGGTAAGCAGCTGTTTAGAAAACTCGAGACTGCCGATGTTTCCGACTTGCGGCGGGATTTTTGCCCAGATAAACATACTCGAGCTTGGCTTATGCATCTGCCAGCCGGCACTTGCAAAGGCTTCTAGCATCACGTCGCGGCGTTTTTCGTAAATTTGACGGATATCCTCGACGCAGCTTTGATCGCCGTCTAGCGCGACGGTGGCGGAGACTTGGATCGGAGTAAACATGCCGTAATCGACCCATGATTTTATCTTTTTAAGAGCGGCGCAAAGGCGCTTGTTCCCGCATAAAAATCCGACGCGCCAACCGGCCATATTGTAGCTTTTTGATAGCGTGTAGCACTCGACTGCGACGTCTTTTGCGCCTTCTACTTCAAGGATGCTCGGCGTCTTGTAGCCGTCAAAAGTAAGGTCTGCGTAGGCGATGTCCGAGATCACGTAAAAGCGCTCTTGTTTACTCATCGCCACTAGCCGCTCGTAGAAGCTCTTTTGCACGGTTACGGTCGTCGGATTGTGCGGGAAATTTACGACGACGTATTTAGGTCTCGGCGAGCTTGAACGGATCGTGTGAAGCAGGTCTTCGAAAAATTTATTTTCGTCAAGCTCGAATTTATCGTTGTACTTTAGTGGCATCTTTGCCACGCTACCGCCCGCGAACAAAAACGCCTGCGTGTGTATCGGGTATGCGGGATCTGGCACTACGGCGACGTCGCCTGGATTTACTATCGCTTGAGCTAGATGCACGAAGCCCTCCTTGCTGCCCATAACGGCGACGGCCTCGGTATCTGGGTCCAAATTTACGCCGTATTTGCGCTTATACCAGTTGCAGATGGCTAGGCGTAGTTTGTAGATGCCAGCGCTCGCCGAGTAGCCGTGAGTTTTATCTTTTTGCGCGCTTTCGCAGAGTTTATCGACTATGTGCTGAGGCGTGCGACCCTCCGGGTTTCCCATGGAAAAGTCGATGATATCCTCGCCCGCTCGGCGCGCGGCCATTTTTATGGCGTTTACCTCGGCAAATACGTAGTTTGGAAGTCTTTCAATCGTATTAAATCTAATCTCGTCAAACATAAATTTTTCCTTATTCTAAGTAGATTTTGAGCCCTCGTTTGATATTTTCTAGACTGACCGCATCGTCGATCATTAGATATTTTGCGTTTTGCGGAAAGGAAACCTTTAGGCTATTTATAGCTTTGTCGCTTCGTTTTTCCTCGAGTAAATTTAAACTTTTATCCAAAATTCTTACGATAGCCGACCAGCGATCCTCCTCGTCTGCGCCTATAACTGCGGTTTTTGCGCCGCTAACGTCGATGAGATAGGGCTCAAGCGGCTTTGAGAGCGTATTTTCTCCGCTTGTAATTTTGACGTTAGAAACGGCAGTTTTTGATAGGTCAAGCTCGTAAAAATAGCTAAACTCATCCAGTCTTCTAACGTCTTTTATAGTCGTATCGATTTGTTTTAGCGCCGTATAAAAAGACCCAGGGTCCAGAACGAATTTACTATTTACGCTAACGCCGAATAAAATTTCGTCGCCGTTTAAAAAATCTGTTACCGAAATATCGTTATAACCGAGCCTATTTAGCGTATCTTTTACTATTTTAACGAGTAATAGCGGCGCATTCGAGGATTTAAATCGTAACGAAAATTTTACGTCGCCTTGATAATTTAGCCTTAGCAACGAATTTATTTTTAAAGTTTCAGATACTTTAGAGATATCTATATTACCGTTGATATCGATATAATCGCCGTCTCGGCTAAAAAGCTCTTCTATTTTCGAATCGGCGCTTCCGACTATTTTAATCGCCGCATCCGCCGCAGGTCCGGCAAAACAGCCCGCCGCAATAGCGATAACGGCTATAATTTTTACCAAGTTTTTCCCTTGTTCAAGACTGTAAATTCGTCTAAATCGATCGTTTTTAACTTACCGTTCCTTAGCAAAAATCTTATCGGATTATCGGAACTGAATTTCTTGATATTCGTGCCTATTTTTAGCGTTATCTCGCCGTGTCCTACGACTACTAGTTGCTTTTTAGCGGTTTCTATGCTAACGCTGCTATCGGTATTAAGCGAACGTTTTTTGTCGGCGCTTAAATCGACTATACCGATCCATACCTTTTTAGCCGGGATAATTTGAATTTCTTTTAGTCCGTACAAGTCGAACTCCTCGTTAGGCGACGTGGAATTTTGCTCTTCGGAGTTAATTTGACGTCGATCTGTCGCGTTATCTTCGGCGCTTAACGCCGGTATGTCTCGAATCGGCTCCATGGACGTATTTTCTTCCGGCGGCGGTAAAAGTAGGGAGCCGTTTTCTTCTTTTAGGATGATTAAATTTTGTCTGGCGGCTTGCACGGTCGTCGTATTCGAGTAGCTTACGCTTTGATTTTCGTCGCGGAATAGATTAGGGAACTCGTCGAAGTATTTATAAAGCTCGAAAAACCAAGCTCCGATAGCCAAAATCGCCAGCAAAATAACGGTCCAAAGAAAGCCGTAAGAACTTTTAGATACGGATTTATAAGATGATACCGACGGCTCTACGGTTATACGGGATTCGTGTTTTTCGGCCTCATGCTCTTTCAAAAAGGATTCGTAACCGTTAAGCCACTCTTCAAAATCTATATCATATTCGCGCTGTAAAATTTTAATAAAGCCTTTTGTGTTAAGGCGCGTTAATTTTTCATAATCCTTGTTTACTATATGACTTAAATAATCTGCATCTATATGCGTCTTTCTCGATACTTCGGCTAATCCGATGCCCTTTAGAAATTCTATGCTATTCATTTATAATCCTATTGCAAAGTATGGCAAACGCAGCCGAGACGTTTAGGCTGTCCCAGTCGTTTTTCATTTTTATTACTAAAATTTAGTAGCTTTTGGCGAGGACTTTTTTGTGCAAACCCTCGCCCTCGCTACCCATCACGAGCGCGACTTTCTGGCCTAATTTAACCTCGTGGGCGTTTTTGCCGCCGCTTGCCTCCGCGTAAATTTTAAATCCGACTTGTTTTAGCTCGTTTAGCAAGCTAAGTCCGTCCTCTACGAGAGCGATATTTGCCTCGTAGGCCGCTGCGCTACTAGCTCGTAGCACGCCTTCCATCGCCAAATTTTTAGCGACGACTACGATACCCCCGCAGCCGAGCGCATGTGCTGTTCTGACGATGGCGCCGATATTTCCGACGTCGCTAAGTCCGTATAAAACCGCTATAAAATTTTGTTTTTTTATCTCGTCGATACTCTTAAACTCAAACTCTTCGACCTCGGCTAAAAAACCTTGGTGATTGCCGCCGCGCGCGAGAGCTTGAGCCTTTTGGTTATCCACGCGTTTTATCGGCGCACCGACGCCTACGATCTGCGAAAATAGCGTCTTGTCGCACTCTTTGGCGAGATAGACCGTTTTGACGTTTTTTTTATAGTTTTTTATGATGTGCAAAAATAGCTGTTTACCGTATATTATCATCGCCTGATAATAGCTAAAAATCGGTAAAATTTAGCTAAATTCGGGATAAAATCGATATTTGTTTAAGTTTGCTGTATGTTTTTATCGCGTTAGCTCGAAGTAAATTTCTTTGGCGTTTTTGCCCGTGATTTTAGATAGGAGTTTTGCCTTGGCTCTAGGCGAAATTTCAAGCTCTAAAATATCGTTTTGAGTGATTTTTTCTGAGGTAAAATTTGGATTTTTTTGTACCACGATGCACCATTCGCCGCTTAAATTCGCCTCTTGTAGCTTTTTTGCCAGCTTGCTTGCCGCGGCTCTAAATTTGGTTTCAAATTTTTTCGTCGCCTCTTTTATGGCAAAAATCTCTCTATCCGGCTCAAGTTTGGCAAAATCTAAAACAAGCGAAAGTATGCGTTTCGGACTTTCATAGATGACTGCCGGAAACGGCGAATTTAGCGCATTTTGAATAGCTGCGGCTCGCTCTTTGCCGTTATTGGGTAAAAATCCTAGAAAGCAAAATTCTTTTTCGCAAAGTCCGCTTGCGACGACGGCTAAGAGCGCGGCGTTTGATCCGCTTAGCACTTCGTATGCGATGTCGTTTTTTATCGCAAAATTTACGAGCGCAGCTCCCGGATCACTGATGCCGGGCATGCCCGCATCGCTTAAAAACGCGACGTTTTTATCAAAAATCTCAAGCTCTATTTTGGATAAAATTTCATCTTCGTTATGCGTATGTAGCGGGATAAAATTTTGGATGTTTATATTTGCGTCAAAACGCGTATTTAGCAGATTTATGAGGGATTTTGCGACTCTGGTATCTTCGCAAAAGAGTACCTCGCATTCGCGCAAAACGCTCAAAGCGCGAAGCGAGATATCGCTTAAATTTCCTATCGGCGTAGGAACGAAATATAGCAAAGGACTATTTTAAGTTATATTTTTTCTTAAATTTATCGACGCGGCCCGCGCTATCTACGATCTTTTCGCTGCCCGTAAAAAACGGATGGCACTCCGAGCAGATATCCACTCTGATCTCGCTTTTGTTTGACTTCGTAGTGAAGGTGTTGCCGCAAGCGCAAGTTACTTTGCACTCAACAAATTCCGGATGAATTTCTTTTTTCATTTTTATATCCTTTTGGCTATTTTCATTTTTATATGCTTTTAAAATAAGGCGTGATTATACAAAAAAGTTTTCAAAAAAGCAAATTTATATTAGAATTTTTGCCGTTACTCCTAAAATCGCCGTCTGAGAGCGTAAAATATTTTTAGCCCTTAGTCCGTATTTTTTAGCTACTTTTCGTCTCTCGTTTTCGCTAAAGCCGCCTTCGGCCCCTACGACTAAAATTTCTTTACCGAAGCCATCCAAACTAGCTCCGTCAAAATCTACCAAAGCAAGGTTTTTATATGTCTTTGTAAGCTCGTCCAGGTTTGCAAATAGCTTAAATTTCATCAAATCGTTTCTTCCGCATTGTTCGCACGAGTTTATTAAAATTCTATTTAAACGCTCAAAGTCGAGTTTAAAATTTCTCTGCGAAAAATCGCCGTAGAAAAAGATAATTTCACCGACGCCCATTTCGTTTAGGCTGGGCAGCATTTTTTCGATTATTTTAGGCTCTATTACGGCCCAAGCGACGGTAAGCTCGCTTTTTTGAGCTTCGACGCCGTGGGTAAAAATCAAATTTAAATCGGCGTTTTTTTTATCGATACTCGCTATCTCGTAAATATAGTTCATTCCGTCTTGAAGATTCCTAACGTCAATTCTGTCGCCCGGTTTGACGCGCCTAGCTTTAAGATGTAATAACGGCTCGCCGTCGAGTCTAATATGCTCGTTTTTTGCTTCTTTGGAATATAAAAATTTCATCTTATTCCGCTTGCGATTAAAATTAAAATGAAATCCGCCGCGATTTTTATCCTGGCTTTTTTCCTGAAATACGTAAAATTTTTGTTTGTAATCGCTCTTTTTAGCCATTTAAATTCCATAGCTCCGAATCCGATTAAAAGAAAAAAGGCTGCTATCATGGTGGTCGAGCGGATGTTTGGGGTAAAATAAAATACGCTCATTAAAAGCAATCCCGTAAGAGCTATGACGGCTAAAAAGGAGTAATAGGCCGGCAAAAATAGTTTTATTTTTTTTGCGTAGCTCGGCGAATTTACGTTAAAATTTACCAAACAAAAATGGACTAGGATTAGCGCCGCGATTATAAAAACTACGTAAAGGTGAATACATTTGGCTAGTTCGAAAAGCTCGGCTAGGTCTTCGTTAAATCTCATTTTAGCCTTCCGCGGCCGGTTCGGGCGGTAGATTTTCGTCTATGCTTACGTTCGCATCCGGAGCTGCTATCGGTACGTCGCTAGGAACGGTTTCGTTCGTATCGTAGTTTGTCGGTTCTTCCGCGTCTTCGCACCCCGTAAAAATCGTAACCAAAATCGCCAGAACGATGAAACTTTTTTTCATTAAACTTCCTTAGGATTGACGATTTCGTTAAAAAATCTTATGTCGTTAAATAGCCGCGGGTTTTCCCACTCGGCGACGACGGCCGGAGAAAATATAATATCGTCCAAATTTATTTCGCCCATTTGCAAATTATAAGCGTCTTCGGCAAAGCACTGCGCGTAGCCCGTATCGGTTTCGTGAACTATAACGCTGTGAAGTTTTACTTCTCGCTCGCCGTTTTGCATTTTAGTAGCCTGCAAGAGTCTATCTATAATCACGAAAAATATCCTGCAAAACTGCTCCGCAGAGGGGTTTAAAGGTATTTCTACCCAGCGCGCGGAGTGCTTTTTAAGATCGTTTTTATATTCCTCGTTATCGCCGCTAAATATGGTCGTAGAGTGGTCGAAACCGTCTATAATGGTCGCTATATTTTGTTTCATTAGACCGAAGTCGTAAACCATCCCCGCGTTATCTAAAAAATTCGAGCTAAGCAAAATTTCCGCTTTATAAGAGTGTCCGTGTATGCTCGTGCGACATCGAGTAGAACTACAAAATCTAACGATATGAGCGTTTTCGAATTTAAACGTTTTTCTTATAATCATTTAAACACCTTCTTTATCTCCCCAGAGCCTAATATGTATCCTGTCCGAGTAGCAAAAACCGTGCCTAACGGCAAATTGAGCTACGCTGCTTGCGTTTTCTTCGAGGCTTATTTTATCATAACCTTGCGGCATACAAAAGACCTCGTTGTCGCAAACGGCTAAAATTTTTTCTATTTGCGTTATGGCGTTGCCGTTTTTTACGCTATTTTCGTCGATAACGAATTTATAAAAGCTGCTTGCGGCATTTGATTTTATTGCGTTTAGCGCGGCGGCATTTATTCGTTTGGCCTCGTTCTCGCCGCTATTTTCAAGCTTGACGCTTACGGCAAAGCGGCATTTTTTATAAATCGGAAATTTCTCGAAATCGATTTTTATAGTACCGTTGGTTTCAAAGTGAATTTCGTAGTTTTGCAAATCTGCCGTTTTTAAAAACTCGAGTAAAATCTCGTTTTTATGATGCAGCAGCGGTTCTCCGCCGGTAATTACCAAAATAGGCTTTCGGCGTAAATTTTCGTATTTTTTTAGTAACGATAAAAGCTCTTTTGCGTTTGAGATTTTTTCGTATTTAAAATGATCGGTAAAGACGGCTCTAGCAGTATCGCAACCTATCAGCGTTTCGCCGGTTTTTGGAGATACGGCGCGCACCCCGAAGCCTTTACAGCTTAGATTGCATCCGGCGAGTCTAATAAAAACGGCGAGCCTGCCTGCGCTTGCGCCCTCTCCTTGGATACTTAAAAAGCTCTCTACTAAATTTAAACTCAAATTCCGCCTTTAAAATTTGAGTCCATTATATCGAATTATCCGCCCGTTTGGTAAAAGGCGCGGCTTGAAGTTTCGTTTTGCGCGCCGATCGCCCATTTGTTCTCTTTAGGTTTGTTTTGCAGTACTTTGCGCAATATTTCGCTAGCACCCGCTATGTCACCCTTCCTTACGGCGTCTTTTATGCTCATCGCGTCTTCGAAGTATAGGCACGGGATGAGATACCCTTCGGCCGTTAGGCGGATACGGTTGCAACTCTCGCAAAAGTCGTGCTTGTGCGGGTCTATAACTCCAAACTTATATCCGTCTTTAAGCTCGTATATACTAGCCGGACCCGTTCCTTTTTCACTTTGTTTGAAGCTATATTTTTGCCCTACGATGTTTAAAATTTCGTTTGCTTTAAGGCCTTTTAATTCATCGTTAGCGTGTATGTTTTCCATATATTCGATAAAGCGGATTTGGCAGCCCGCCTCGCGCGCGAAATCTAGTAAAGGAACGATTTCGTCGTCATTTACGCCTTTTAATGCGACGGTGTTTAGTTTGACCTTTAGCCCGGCCTCAAGCGCCGCGTCAAGGCCGGCTAGAACTTCGTGTAACACGCTTTTTTGGGCTATAAATTCGGCTTTTTTGCTGTCTAGGGTATCAAGCGACATATTTATACGTTTTAGCCCGGCTTCTTTTAGTGATTTAGCGTAATTTCTTAGCATAAAGCCGTTGGTGGTGATAGCTAAATCGACGCTTGGATCGTAATCGCTTATCATGCGGATAAATTTATCCAGATCTTTTCTTACCAGCGGTTCGCCGCCGGTTATTCGGATTTTTTTCACGCCCTCGTCTAGGCAAACTTTTACGAATAAAAATAGCTCTTCAAAGCTTAGTAAATTCTCTTTCGGTTCCCAACTAAACGGAGTTTTGGGCATACAGTATTTACAACGAAAATTACATCTTTGGGTAACAGAGATACGCAGATAATCGACGACGCGACCGTATCCGTCTACTAACATGTTATTTCCTTAAATTATCAAAAAAGCTTTTTTATGAAAAAATTTTAATCATTATAAGAAGTTAAGCTTTAATTTTTTTTAAAATAGGCTTATAAAAACGATGTTATTTTTTTATATTTTAGACTATAAAACGCCGTGAAATTTAAGCACGAATTCCACCTTGCCGACGCCCATTCTTAGGTCTTTCGCTATGGTTTCTTTGCTTTTACCGCTTTGATACATAGCTAGTATTCTGCTCTCGTCGTTATTTTCGTCGGGGGTTATTTTGCCGATACTTTTTGTTCGTTCTTCTATACTAAAGAGTTTATCTTGCTGTTCGCTTTGGAAGTTGTCGATAGAATTTTCTAGGCTTTGAAGCGTATTAAAAACGGGGATTATTTTGGAATTTACGCGCGAATCTATTTTGGATAAAATTCTTTCTTCCAAGGCCTCTACGTCGATATTTTCTTCATCGTTTAAATTGCGCGTCGCTATTTGTTCGAGGCGCTTTTTTATTGCGTGATTTTCTTGAACGAGCGCTTCCATGACCTTTTCGTATCTGGCGAATTTTCTATTCGCATCGCTATCTTTTATGTATACGTAGCCCGCAATTAGCGCCAAAATAGCCGCCAAAACGCCGATAATTAAAATTTCATTCATCTTTGCCCCTTAGCTCTCTTATCATAATTCGCTCTCTTGAGGTAACGTAGCCGTTAAAGTCGCTCTCGTCGTTTTCGTGCATTTTGATTATTTTGCCGGTTTTTTGCGTAACGGCCTCGAAAAACAGCCCGATATCTCGCTTCGGAAAGACCGGCATAGATATCCTGGCATAGTAAATTTCTCCTACCGATAGCAAGTCCTCTCTTATACCTAGTCCGTCAAAGCCTATACTCTCTAGCGCACAGCCGTTTTTTAACTCCAGCTTGGTCGTCGTTTCGTTTCTGACCAAAGCGTTTAATTCGTCGAATTTTCGGTGGAGTTCCATTACTAGCGTTAAAAGCACCTGATCGCTCTCTTTGGTGTCGCCTCTTGCCTTTGCTCTTTTAAACCATGCTCCTAACGGATCTTCTTCGTTTGCGTTAAGTCTATTAAATTCGGCTAGAAACTCCCTCTCTCGCTCGCCCACTTCCTCAAAAACTATGTCTAAATTTGCCGGAACCAGTCTCATAAGCTAGCCCAAACGAAAACGAAAAAAAGTATGCCGAGGTATCCGTTTAACGTAAAAAACGCGCGGTCGATCTTGCTAAAATCCCGCCTAACGATGCGGTGCTCGGCCGCCAGGATGCCCCCACAAAGCAAAATGCCCACATACGCGGCCGCGCCAAGCCCTCCCGCCCACGCAAAAAGCAGCCAAAAGATCACGGCCGTAGCGTGAAAGATCGCCGAGATAAACATCGTAGCCTTTTCGCCGTAAACGCTAGGGATGCTAAAAAGCCCTTGCTCGCGGTCAAATTTGATATCCTGAAGCGAATAAAGCAGGTCAAATCCCGCCACCCAAAACATCACGCCAAGGCAGAGCAGCACGCTAAAAAGCGGTATCTCGCCCGTAACCGCGACGGCTCCGGCGATGGGCGCGAGACCTAGCGAGAGGCCAAGGACTAGGTGCGCTAGCTCGCTAAAACGCTTAAAAAGAGAATATCCTCCAAGCACGGCTAGGATCGGAAAGCTTAGCCAAAACGCAAGCTCGTTTACGAGATAGGCGACGAGCACGAAAATGACGGCGTTTGCCGCGATAAAAATTTGCAAATTCGTCCTGCCGATACGCCCGTCCACGCTCGGGCGATTTGCCGTACGCGGGTTTAGTTTGTCGATGTCCTCGTCCTTGTAGCGGTTAAAAGCCATCGCGAAATTTCGCGCCGAAACCGCGCAAAGAACGCCCAAAATAAGCAACTTCCAGCCAAACCAAGCCGTGCCGTTTACCTGCGCGCTCGCCGTTATCATCGCGGTAAATATAAAAGGTAGCGCGAAAATCGAGTGCTTAAAGACGATTAGTTCGTTAATATCTTTTAAAATGTTTATAAATTTTTGCATATTTAGCCCGTATTTTTTGCGTTATTTTAGCCTAAATTACGAAAATTTGCTAAAATATGCCAAAAATTTATCCAAGGGGCTTTTAAAATGAGAGACGTTATCGTAGTAGGCAGCGGCATTTCGGGACTTTTTAGCGCGTATGCATGTATGAAAAACGCTCTTAGCGTCGCGATCGTTTCAAAAAGCGACGATTTGGATTTTAGCGAGATAGGCGTATTAAATTCACATCTTATAAACGACTTTAAGCAGCTATCCGCTCCGGCTTCGGTAGATAAAAATTTGCTCTCGTGGCTCGTAAAATTCGGGCTAAATCAGGCCAATAAAACGGATAAAAAGCTTCAAATTTTATATCACAAATTCGCTCAAAAAAGCTACGAGATTTTTAGTGAGCTGCAAAACGATATCGGCGATTTCGGTTTTGAGCGTAGCGGAAATTTGCTAGTTTTTACCGATACGGCGGAATATAAAAAAACGGTAGAAACTATAAAAGTAGGCGACGACAAGCTTGAGATTTTAGGCGCGGACGTAAGCGGATGCGGGTTTTTAAACAAGGGCGTAAAAGGCGTAATTAGGCTAAAGCGAAACGCAAGGCTAAATGCTAAGGTTTTGGTTAAAAATTTAAAAGATTTTTTAGTAAAAAGCGGAGTAGAATTTTTTACCGATGAAGCTATAAACTACGAAAATAACGGCAGCGACGTAACCAGGCTCGTTTGCAAAAGGGGCGTTTACGAGGCGAAAAATTTCATCCAAGCCGCAGGAGCCGACAAAGGGCTGGCGGGTAAGTTAGGCATAAATTTAGAGCTGATTCCCGCTAAAATTTACGAAGTAAGTTTTGAAGCGGACGAGATTTCAGCGCCCAAAGAGGGTATTTTGATTAACGAACTTTTAACTCAAATAAGCGCTAAAGACGGTAAGGTCGTTATACAAGCTAAGCCGCAGCTAAATAGCGACGACGATGCCGTAAATATGATTCAAATCAATTCCGCGCTAGCTAAAATAAAGCCTTTTTGCCGCTATTTCGAGCTAAAAAACCCTACTTTTAAGGCTAGAAAAATAGCGATTACGCCTCATCTTTATCCGCTTTTCGGTAGGAGCGAGAGATTTGAAAATCTCTGCTTTAGCGCCGGATTCGGGGTTAACGAAATGCTTTTCGCGCCGAGCCTAGCTAAAATTTTAGTCGAGCTTTTAGTCGGCGGCAAAAGTAATGCGCAAAGCGACGAGGTCTTACTTTTTTCGGGTCTTTACGCTTGAAAGAACTCGCCGTTATCGGCACCACCGCCAGCGGAAAAACGGCGCTCGCGCTAAAGCTTGCGAGCGAATTTAACGGAGTTATTCTGAGTCTTGATTCGCTTTGCGTTTATAAATTTATCGATATCGCAAGCGCTAAACCGAGTGCAGACGAGTTAGCTTCGGTGCCGCATTTTGGGATAAATTTGCTCATGCCCGATGAGCATTTTGACGTCGGGATGTTTTTTGAGGTTTATAAAACGGCTCGCGAATTTGCGCAAAAAAACGGTAAAAATTTATTTATAACGGGCGGCAGCGGATTTTATCTAAAGGCCTTGCTGTCGGGTCTCACGCCTAAATTTGAGCGCGTAGAAAGCGGCCTATCAAACGCTCAAATTTACGAGCTCGTTTCAAGCCTCGATCCCGAATTTGCCGCCAAATTTAGCGCAAACGACACCTACCGCCTGCAAAAGTGGTTTGATATCTACTCGTTTTTGCGCTCTAGCGGGCGGGATGATGCCGTGAGCGCGTATCTGCGCGAAAATACCCTAGCTCCCGTTGCGTCAAATTTGGCGATTTTCGAGCTTAGCTGGGATAGGGGCGAGCTAAGAGGGCGTATCAAAGAGCGCACTAGGGCGATGTTTGAGCAGGGTTTACTGGACGAAGCGCGGGAGCTCTTTGAGAGATATCCGCAGCGACCAAAGCCGCTAAACTCGGTCGGACTAAAAGAGTGCGGCGAGTTTTTGCGAGGCGAGATCAAAACCGAGGCTGAGCTAGAGGAGCTCATCTGCACGCACACGGCGCAGCTGGCCAAGCGTCAGCGGACGTTTAATAGATCGCAGTTTGAGAGTAAATTTAGCGGTTCGGTCAAAGAGTGTGAAATAAAAATAATAGAATTTTTGAGCGATTGATTTTGATTTGCGGCTTGTCTCGCGAGCGCTTTTCCGAGATTTCGCAAAATTTCGCTCCGCAGGCTATATGCCTAGCGCACGCTCAATTTTGCTTCAAAACTCGAAAAATCATCTAGCGATACTTCGCCTTGACTTTTTATAGTCAAATTTCAAATTTATAAATTTGAGTCGCCGAGACCCGCATCTTGACGGCGCTAAATTTGGTTTTCAAATTTGATACATCGCTCGAAACTAGCACGCCGCACATTTTTAAATTTAAGTTGCTAGCTTTAATGAAATTTGCAGTTAAATTTAGTAAAATCGGCAAAAATTATTCAAGACGAAATAGGCGTAGTTTAAATAAATTTTTCTTGCCCGCAAAGGAGCGGGCCGGTCGTCCGTGACTGCGGCGGGTATAGAAAAATTTATTCTAAAATCCGTCGTTTATGGGGAATTATAATGTTAGTTCATATCTGCTGCTCGGTCGACAGCCACTATTTTCTGCAACGCCTGCGCGCCGACCGCCCGCACGAACGTCTCATCGGCTATTTTTACGACCCCAACATCCATCCGTACAGCGAGTTTTTGATGAGGTTTCGCGACGTAAAAAGGAGCTGCGAAAAGCTAGGCGTCGAGCTCATCTGCGGCGAATACGAATACGAGGCGTGGCTCGCGGGCGCAAAAGGGCTTGAGAACGAGCCCGAAAAGGGCAAGCGCTGTGCTTATTGCTTTGATTTTCGCGTGGGAAATTCGGCCCAAAAGGCGCGCGAACTAGGCGAAAAATCGATCACCACGACGCTGCTGATGAGCCCGAAAAAGGACTTCTCGCAGCTTGAATCCGCGCTAAATAAGGCTGCGGGCAAATACGGCCTCGAAACATTTGCCGTGGACTACCGCGCTGGCGGCGGCACGAACGCGCAGTTTGAGCTCGCTAAAAAAGATAAACTCTATCATCAAAACTACTGCGGCTGTATTTTCGGGCTCAGCAAACAGCGCGAGGCGCAAAAACTGCCGCTTAGCGAGCTTATGAGCGAGGTTAGCGGGCGCGTGATGCCGGGCGGAATCGAGGAGCGTCTGGAGCTTTATGAAAAGGTTCGAGAGTGCGAGGCTGCGGGCGCGCCGTTTCATCTATCGCGTAAGTATTTTTTAAACTACCGCTTGCTGCGCGCCTACGTCAAATTTGGCGGCTCGGTCGTACCGTCGTATTTTTTGCTCTACTCGCATTTTAAGCGCGAGAGCGTCAAATTTAGCGTGAGCGAGGCAGCTCAAATTTGCGACGAGCTACGAGACGGCGTGACGCTATTAAATTTAGCTAAATTTAACGAGCTCTCGGGCGAAAAATTCGCTAGCGTAAACGAGCTTTGCCGCCTCCCTATCGCGGTATCTCGCGAGCTGGAAATCCGCCGCGAGCTGTGCGGAGAATTTAGCCAAAATTCAATAATCGTGCTGGATGAAATTTGCGCGGGCAGATACGAGATCTACGCTAAAGACGAGCTTTATAACGATAGCCGCGAGGTTTTGGTAGCACAAATTTGAGCTAAATTTAACGCGCTCGAGATAAAAAACGGGCGCGGAAATTTAGTCGCTAAATTTTGCCCCGGCCAAATCAATAATCTTTTTCTTAGCAAAATTTGGCTAAAATCGGCTTTAAATTTTACTCACAAGGTTTAAAGTGATCGACATCGTTGAAATCCAAAAAATACTCCCGCACAGATATCCGTTCCTGCTCATCGACCGAGTGACCGAGCTAGAGCCCGCTAAACACATCGTCGCGTATAAAAACGTAACGATCGGCGAGCCCGTGTTTCAGGGGCATTTTCCGGGTCATCCGATATATCCGGGCGTCATGATCATCGAAGGTATGGCGCAGGCCGGCGGCGTGCTCGCTTTTAAGAGCATGAGCGACGAGCATCAAGCGGGTATCGAAAATAAAGTCGTTTATTTTATGAGCATCGACGGAGCGAAATTTCGCCACCCGATACGCCCGGGCGATAGGCTCGAGTACCGCCTCGAAGTGTTAAAACACAAAGGCAATATCTGGGTACTAAAAGGCGAAGTCTACGTGGACGGCACGCTAGCGTGCGAAGCCGAGCTAAAAGCTATGATCGTAGATAAATAAGCGAGCTAAAATGAGAAATATCCATCCGCAAGCCGTCGTCGAGGACGGCGCGAAGATCGGCGAGGACGTAACGATCGAGGCCTATGCCTACGTCAGCAAAGACGCTGTGCTAGGCGACGGCGTACTCGTAAAACAAGGCGCTAGGATCGTAGGCGACACGCATATCGGCGAGGGCGGTAAAATTTACAGCTACGCTATCGTGGGCGATATCCCGCAGGACGTGAGCTACCGCGCCGAGGAAAACACGGGCGTTCGCATCGGTAAAAATGCGACGATCCGCGAGTTTTGCACGATAAACTCGGGCACGCACAAAGGCGACGGGATCACGCGTATCGGCGATAACGCGTTTATCATGGCCTACTGCCACGTCGCGCACGACTGTGCCGTCGGAAATAACGTCATCCTGGCAAACAACGCGACTCTGGCAGGTCACGTGGAGCTAGGCGACTACAGCGTCGTTGGCGGTATGACGCCGATACATCAGTTCGTGAGAGTCGGCGAGAGCTGCATGATCGCGGGCGCTAGCGCGCTATCTCAGGACGTCGTGCCGTTTTGCCTGGCTGAAGGCAACCGAGCCTATATTAGAAGCTTAAATTTAGTCGGTATCAGGCGAAGGTTCGATAAAGACGCGGTCGAAGAGATAAATAGGGCGTATAAATTTTTATTTAGAAAAAGCGGGGATCTAAAGGCTGCGGCCAGCGAACTTTTAAAGAGCGCAGCGAACGAACAGGTACGAAAAATGTGCGAATTTATATTAAGCACCAAGCGCGGTATCCCGTTAGCAAAAGGAAGAGAATAATGGCGAGAAAATGTAATTTTTGCGGCGAGACGGAGTCAAACGATAGACGCCTTTTTGCGGATTTGGACAATAAGGCTTTCATCTGCGAATACTGCGTGAATGCCGCTTATAATATGATTTGCGGCGATACGAGCCTGCAAGAATCAAGTCCTGAAAACAAAACCGACAAAGACTATACGAATTTAACTCCAAAAGAGCTAAAGGCGGTACTAGATAACTACGTCATCGGTCAAGATAAAGCAAAAAAGGTCTTTAGTGTCGGTGTTTATAACCACTACAAAAGGATTTTTAGAAAAGGCGAGATCGAGGACGATACGGAGATCTCAAAATCAAATATCTTACTCGTCGGCCCTACCGGCAGCGGCAAGACGCTGATGGCGCAGACTCTGGCTAAATTTCTAGACGTGCCTATCGCTATCTGCGACGCCACGAGTCTAACGGAAGCCGGCTACGTCGGCGAAGATGTGGAAAATATCCTAACTCGCCTTTTACAAGCTGCAGACGGCGACGTAAAGCGTGCCGAGCAGGGCATAGTTTTCGTCGATGAGATAGATAAAATCGCCAGAATGAGCGAAAACCGCTCGATCACGCGCGACGTGAGCGGCGAGGGCGTGCAGCAGGCGCTTTTAAAAATCATAGAGGGTAGCCTCGTAAATATCCCTCCAAAAGGCGGTAGAAAGCACCCTAATCAGGAATTTATCCAGATAGACACATCAAATATCCTCTTCGTCTGCGGCGGCGCGTTTGACGGCCTGGCCGATATCATCGAGCGCAGGATCGGCAAAAACGTGCTGGGCTTTGGTCAAGATAAACGCTCAAAAGACGATAAGGAAAATTTGCTAGACGCTCTTGAGAGCGACGATTTGGTGCATTTTGGACTAATCCCGGAGCTAATCGGCAGACTTCACGTGGTCGCTACGCTAAATAAAATCACGCAGGACGATATGGTGAGAATTTTAACCGAGCCTAAAAATGCGATACTAAAGCAGTACCAAAAGCTTTTCGCGATAGATAGGGCAAATTTGAAATTTGACGACGAAGCTCTAAAAGAGGTCGCGAGACTAGCTATCGAGCGAAAAACGGGAGCTAGGGGACTGCGAAGCATAATGGAAGAGATGATGACCGACATAATGTATGAGCTACCGGAGCTTGCGGGCTACGACGTGGTGATAACAAAAGAGGTCGTAAACGGCAAAGAAAAGCCGATTTTCGTAAAAAATAATAAAATAAGCGCATAAGGATATAGATGATTTTAGATCAGATTATCGGACTTTTTTCAAGCGATATGGGTATAGACTTAGGTACGGCGAATACGCTGGTTTTAGTTAAAAATAAAGGTATAGTAATCAACGAGCCTTCCGTCGTCGCAGTTCAGCGCGAAAGATACGGCAAGCAAAAAATTCTAGCCGTCGGACACGACGCTAAAGAGATGGTCGGTAAAACTCCGGGCGATATCGAGGCGATCCGTCCGATGAGAGACGGCGTTATCGCGGATTTTGATATGACGGAAAAGATGATCCGCTATTTCATCGAAAAAACTCACCGCAGAAAGAGCTTTCTACGTCCTCGTATCATCATTTCCGTGCCTTACGGACTAACTCAAGTCGAGCGAAAAGCCGTACGAGAGAGCGCTCTAAGCGCAGGCGCACGAGAGGTATTTTTGATCGAGGAGCCGATGGCTGCGGCGATCGGAGCTAATTTGCCGGTTAAAGAACCGCAAGGAAATTTAGTAGTAGATATCGGCGGCGGAACGACCGAGATCGGCGTCGTATCCTTGGGCGGTCTAGTCATTAGTAAATCCATTCGCACCGCAGGCGATAAGATTGACGTTAGCATCGTTAATTACGTAAAGGAAAAATATAACTTGCTAATCGGCGAGCGCGCTGGCGAGGATATTAAAATTTCGGTAGGTTCGGCTATCCAGTTGCCCGAAGAGCTTACTATAACGGTTAAAGGACGCGATCAAGTAAGCGGGCTTTTGAGCCGTATAGAACTGACTAGCGAAGACGTGCGCGAAGCTATGCGCGAACCGCTAAAAGAGATCGCCGACGCGCTAAAAACAGTCCTTGAGATGATGCCGCCGGATCTTGCGGGCGACGTCGTGGAAAACGGCATCGTGCTAACCGGAGGCGGAGCGCTTATTCGCGGGCTCGATAAATATCTAAGCGATATCGTAAAACTCCCTGTTTTCGTATCGGACGAGCCGCTTATGGCGGTAGCGCGCGGTACGGGCAAAGCGCTTGAGGAAATCGCGCTTCTTCAGCAGCTAACAAATGAAGAGTAAAATTTTATTCGTCTTAGTAATAGCTTTTTTGGCTTTCGTCTCGCTTCAAAAAGGCGAGTCGATAAGCGCTAAATTTATAGGCCTAAATGCTTGGATCGTCGGGACTTACGATGATACGGAAAGGTTTATAAAAGATAAAATAAACGAACATTTGTTTCAAAAAGAAGAGATAGCTAGGTTGCGAGCGCAAAATACCGAGCTTGAGAAATCGGCAGTGCTACTTGACACGTTCGCTCACGAGATAAACCAAATTTCGAGCGATAAAAACTCTAGCGCCTATGAGCCGGAAGTTAAAATGGTAAGAGCTTTAAACTACTCGGACATAGGCGATTATAATAAAATCTGGCTAGATAAATTTAGCGATTTTAATACCTCTAAAATTTACGGCCTAATACATCAAGGCAAAACCGCCGGTATCGTAATAACCAAAAACGACCGTCCTCTTGCGCTCTTACAAGGCGACCCTAAAAGTATTTTCGCCGTTTCTATCGGAGGCGAAAAAATTCCGGGCGTCGCTCACGGCGATAACGATAAAATAGTAGTAAAATTTATCCCGCAGTGGTTATTTCCGAAAATAGGCGACGAAGTTTTTACTAGCGGACTCGACGGGATATTTTTCGGCGGAGTGGGCGTCGGGAAAGTCTCTGAAGTCCTTGAAGAAAGCCTATATAAAAGCGTCGTCGTGGAGCCTTACGTGAAGCTTAGCATCCCCTCATATCTATACGTCGTAACAAAGGAAAAATAATGCCAAAAAGAACCGACATCAACACCGTTTTACTCATCGGCAGCGGCCCTATCGTCATAGGCCAAGCGTGCGAATTTGACTACAGCGGCACGCAAGCCGCAAAGACGCTAAAGCAGCTGGGCTACCGCGTAGTGCTCATTAACTCAAACCCGGCCACCATCATGACCGATCCCGATTTCGCCGATGCTACCTACGTCGAACCGATAACCAAAGAGAGCATCAAACGCATCATAGATAAGGAAAAAGTCGACGCCATACTGCCTACGATGGGCGGTCAGGTCGCGCTAAACGTCGCGATGCAGCTATATGAGGCGGACATGCTCGGCGGCGTCAAATTTTTAGGTGCGAACCCGCAAGCGATCAAAAAGGGCGAGGATAGGCAGGAGTTTAAAAAGGCGATGCAAAAGATCGATATGGACTTGCCGCAAAGCCAGTACGCCTACGACATGGACGAGGCGCTAGCCGCAGCCGCAAACATAGGCTTTCCGCTCATCATCCGCGCTAGCTATACGCTTGGCGGCGCCGGTAGCGGCGTGGCGTATAATATCGACGAATTTAAAGAACTAGCCCAAACCGGCCTGGACGCCAGCCCGATACATGAAATTTTGGTCGAGGAGAGCTTGCTAGGCTGGAAAGAGTACGAGATGGAGGTCATCCGCGACCGCAACGACAACTGTATCATCGTCTGCTCGATCGAAAATTTTGATCCCATGGGCGTGCATACGGGCGATAGTATCACGGTTGCACCCGCTCTTACGCTAACTGACAAAGAGTATCAGGCGATGCGAGACGCTAGCTTTAAAATTTTACGCGAGATCGGCGTGGATACGGGCGGTAGCAACGTGCAGTTTGCTATAAATCCAAAAACCGGCCGTATGATCGTGATCGAGATGAACCCGCGCGTGAGCCGCAGCTCGGCGCTGGCGTCAAAGGCCACGGGCTACCCGATCGCCAAGGTCGCGACGCTACTAGCCGTGGGCTTTAGTCTAGATGAGATCAAAAACGATATCACGGGCACGCCTGCTAGCTTTGAGCCGGTCATCGACTACATCGTGACCAAGATCCCGCGCTTTACGTTTGAGAAATTCCCGGGCGCGAACCCGTATCTAGGCACCGCGATGAAGAGCGTGGGCGAGGTGATGGCGATCGGTAGGACGTTTAAGGAAAGTATCCAAAAGGCGCTTTGCTCTATGGAAAAGGACTATTACGGATTTAACTTCGTAAATTTGGAGAAAAACGCGCTTGTTTACGGGCTTAGAAACGCGAACGAAAGCCGCATTTTATATGTCGCGCAGGCGTTTCGAGACGGGCTTAGCGTGGCTGAGGTGCACGAGATGAGCAAGATCGATCCGTGGTTTTTGGATCAAATTTGGCAGATAGTTAAATTTGAAGAGCGCATCGATATGGATATCCTAAACGACGAGCCGCTGCTAAGAGAGGTCAAAACGATGGGCTTTTCGGACAAGATGATCGCGCATCTGATAAATTTAAAAGACAATCTCGACCTGGGTCAAAACGATATATATTTCGCGCGCGAGAAAATGGGCATAAACCTCGAATACAACGAAGTAGATACTTGTGCGGGCGAGTTTAAGGCGCTCACGCCGTATCTTTACTCGACGACGAATATCACCAAGCTACCGCATCTTTCGTCAAATTTTGCGGAGTCAAATTTGAACTCAAATTCGGCGCAAAAAGAGAAAAAAGTGATGATCATCGGCGGCGGGCCAAACCGCATAGGCCAAGGCATCGAGTTTGACTACTGTTGCGTGCACGCTAGCTACGCGCTGCGCGACATGGGCGTCAAAACCATAATGTACAACTGCAACCCAGAAACCGTCAGCACCGACTACGATACGAGCGATATTTTGTACTTTGAGCCGATTGATTTTGAGCACGTTAGAGCCGTGATCGAGCACGAGAACCCAGACGGCGTGATCGTGCATTTCGGCGGCCAGACTCCGCTAAAATTCGCTAAACGCCTAAGCATAGCCGGCGCGAAAATCATCGGCACCAGCGCGCGCACGATCGACGTCGCCGAGGACCGCAAAAAATTTAGCGAATTTATCTCTAAAATAGGCGTCAAACAGCCGCGAAACGACACTGCGACAAGCGAAAAAGAGGCGCTAGAAAAGGCCTCCGCTATCGGCTATCCGGTACTCGTGCGCCCTAGCTACGTGCTAGGCGGGCGCGCGATGAGACGCGTGCACAGCGACGAGGAACTACGCCTATATATGAGCGAGGCGGTCAAGGTCAGCAACCACTCGCCCGTACTAATCGATAAATTTTTACAAGACGCCGTAGAGCTCGACGTAGACGCGATCAGCGACGGCAAGGATGTCTATATCGGCGCCGTGATGCAGCACATCGAGGAGGCGGGCATCCACAGCGGCGACAGCGCGTGCATACTGCCTCCGTTAAATTTGACCGCGCAGATGATCGAAAAGGTAGAAAACCAAACCCGTGACATCGCGCTAAATTTGGGCGTCGTTGGACTTATGAATATCCAGTTTGCCATCTACGAGAACGAACTTTTCATGATCGAGGTAAACCCGCGCGCCAGCCGCACGGTACCGTTTGTTAGCAAGGCGACGGGCGTGCCTATGGCAAAGGTCGCCACGCGCGTGATGTGGCAAGGCGATTTGCGCGAGGCGCTTAAATTTTACGACAACTACGGCGCAGTTTACGAGGAGCGCGGCATACTCAAGCCTCGCGTGAAAAACCACGTCTGCGTAAAAGAGGCGGTCTTTCCGTTTAACAAGCTATCAGGCGCAGATCTGATCCTAGGTCCTGAGATGAAAAGTACGGGCGAGGTGATGGGTATCTCCGAGGGCTTTGCCAAGAGCTTTGCTAAAAGCCAGATCGCCGCGAGCAACTCGCTGCCGACAAGCGGATTAGTCTTTTTGACTCTTGCCGACGCAGACAAAAAATACGCCGCAAATTTGGCGCGCGAGCTAATAAGTCTCGGCTTTAAAATCATCGCCACGGGCGGAACGTATAAAATTTTAAATGAAGCGGGCGTAGAGAGCGAGTTTGTCTATAAGATCAGCGAAGGTCGACCAAACGTCGAGGACAAGCTCAAAAACGGTGATATCGCGCTTGTCATCAACACCAGCGATAGCAAGTCAAACAGCGAGGACGGCAAGAAAATTAGACAAAACATCATGCGGTTTAAGATCCCGTATTTCACGACGATGTCGGCGGCTCTAGCGGCGGCTAAATCGCTAAAAAGCGTACAAGACGGCAGCGCGCTGGAAGTAAAAAGCTTGCAGGAGTATCTTGGATGACGCAAAAGCAATGCGTTATAGAGGCTTTAGCTAATCTCGGCGGTATGGCTACTTTCTCGCAACTTTACGCTAAGACCGATACTAGCAAATGGGGGACGAAAACTCCGTTTGCTAGTATAAGAGGTATAGTGCAAACTAATAAAGAATTTTATAAAATTAGATCTGGGCTTTGGGGGCTTAAGGATTTTGAGGCGCAAAATACGGCCAAAACCGGCGATGGTAAAAGCGGAATAAATCCGAGTTTTACTCACGCATATTATCAAGGTATTATCGTAGAGATTGGGAATCTAAGGAATTTTCAGACATATGTACCGGTGCAAGATAAAAACAAGCTTTATCTTAATAAAAAATTAACCGAATTAACGACTTTAAAAGAAATTTATAACTTCAGCTATGAAAACATCGTAAATAAAGCAAAAAACGTCGATGCAATATGGTTTAATCGCAGAAATTTGCCCGATGCGTTTTATGAGGTAGAACACAGTACCGACTTTAAAAACTCTCTAAATAAATTTTACGAACTTCAAGACTTTAACGCCAAAATGTTTATAGTAGCCGATTTGCAAAGAAAAAAGCAATTTGACGGCGTTTTAAAAGATAGTATTTATGAAAGTATAAGCAAAAAGGTAAAGTTTGCTTGCTATGAAGATATCGTAAAGCAGTACGAAAAAGAGAGCGAAATCGGTAAAATTCCTATGGGAATTTAATGAAAGAATTTGAAGTAGAGATCGTCGAAACCTCGGCGAGAAGAGTCGTTATTAAAGCGAAAAATAAAGAAGAAGCGTGTAAGATCGCCCGGGCGGCTTACGAAAACAGCGAGATCGTTTTGAGTGCGGAGGACTTTGTTTGTACAGACTTTAAAACGACGATCGCGGACGAGCCGAAAACTAAATTATAGGGATTTTATGGAACCGAATTTAACGAATTTTAGCGATTTCTTACGCTCGCTTAGAAAGACGAACGCGAGCCTTAGCTACTTTACCGACTTTGACAAATGCGGCGAAAATCTAAAAGCCGTTTCTATCAAGCTTCATACGCTTGATTTTTTACTCGGTTCAAAAGATTTGAAAACCGATATTTTCACTCTTAAAATACTCTGAAACCGTCTGCGAGAAATTTACGCCCCCGCGATTTTTCCGCGCATTCGTATCGAGTCCGACTTCCACGCCAAACACGTAATCGTGTAAATTTTTTATCTTTGCATCCATAAAAATTTTATCCAGTCCCGTTTCTTTGCAAAACTCATAAATTTTTTCTGGACTTTCAAAATACGCTTTCAGCCTCGTTAGTTCGCCGCTTGCCGCGACTGCGTCCGTGTTTTTATCGCGAACGGCAATGAGCAAATTTAGCGTATCAAAGCACTCTTTATTTTGCTTAAAAAGAGTGAAAATATCGGCTTTCAAACCGAAGTTAGTAGCAAAAAATTCGCTCTAAATTTAGGAAGCGATCAAAAGATTTTTGATTTCGTTATAGCCGCGGGCGGCGTAACATATCTGATAGAGGCGAATTTTTACAGCACGGGCGGCTCGAAGCTAAATGAAGTCGCAAGATCTTACATCGAAATAGCGCAAAAAATCTCGCTTTGCAGCGGATATAAATTTGTCTGGATAACGGACGGACAGGGCTGGCGTGCCGCTAAAAACAAGATTGAAGAGGCCTACAAAAGCGTTAAAATTTATAATCTTGCCACGCTTCATTATTTCGTAAAAGAGCTTAAAAATGTTTAAGCTATCCGATGATTTTAAGCTTTTTAAAGGCGATTGTTTTGAAATTTTGCCTAAATTTAAGGGAGAGTTTGACCTCATTTTTGCCGATCCGCCGTATTTTCTCTCAAACGACGGGCTTAGCATCCAAAGCGGAAAAATAGTAAGCGTAAATAAAGGCGATTGGGATAAGGGTTGCGGTATTGACGAGATAGATAAATTTAATATTAAATGGCTCGCTCTTGCCAAAGATACGCTCACGGACAACGGTAGCGTAATGATAAGCGGAACGTATCACAATATTTTTTCGATCGGGCGCGCTTTGCAAAAGTTAGACTATAAAATTTTAAACATCATCACTTGGCAAAAGACCAACCCGCCGCCGAATTTCAGCTGCCGATACCTCACGCATAGCACCGAGCAAATAATCTGGGCAAGAAAAAGCGAGAAATTTAAGCATATTTTCAACTACGAACTGATGAAAAAGCTAAACGACGATAAGCAAATGAAAGACGTTTGGAGCTTTCCTGCGATAGCGCCGTGGGAAAAGGCTTGCGGTAAGCACCCTACACAAAAGCCACTTTCTCTTTTGATAAGGCTTATATTGATGGCGAGCAACGAAAATAGCGTGATTTGCGATCCATTTGCCGGCTCTTCGACGACGGGTATCGCGGCGAATTTACTCGGGAGAAAATTCATCGGCATCGAAAAAGAGCGGGAATTTATAGAAATTTCTATAAACCGCAAAAGCGAACTCGACGCGAATTTTGACCTTTTTAGGCGCAGGATTTTAGATATAAATAAGTTAGATTGATTAGGCCGAAATTTTTAGCTATAATCGCGCAATGAAAAATCTAGTAAAAAGCGAATTTTTTGGCGTATTTATCACGCTTCTTGGCGGCGTATTATGGGGATTTAGCAGTGTTTGCGGGCAGTATCTGTTCACGCAAAAAGGCGTCAGCGCCGACTGGCTCGTGCCCTACCGCCTAGGCCTCGCCGGGCTTGCGATGGTAGCGTATTACATCGCTCGCTCGCCGCGCCTAGCCCTCGCTCCGCTAAAAGATCGCGTGCTTTTGCCGCAGCTGCTCATCTACGCGTTTTTTGGGCTTATGATGACACAGTATTCGTACTTTTGCGGTGTCGAGCTCTCAAACGCCGCCGTCGCGACCGTGATCCAGTACTCCGCGCCCGCGCTCATCCTTGCCGTCGTTTGCTTTTTAGAACGACGCGTGCCTAAAAAGGTCGAGCTCATCGCGCTCATTTTCGCGGTGCTGGGCGTCGTGTTGCTCGCCACTCACGGCGATCTTGGCTCGCTCGTTATCAGCGCAGAGGCGCTGGTTTGGTGCCTCATTAGCGCGCTTGGCGTCGTGATTTATAGTCTCATCCCCGCGAAGCTAAATCAAAAATACCCCGTCGCGTTAAATTTAGGCTGGGGCATGGTCATCGGCGGCGGCGCGCTCGCGCTTTACACGCGGGTTTGGCAGCTAGGCGGCGTGAGCGACGCGGACGGCTTTGCGGTGCTTGCCGCGGTGGTGATTTTAGGCACGATATGCGCGTTTAGCTTTTACATGACGGGGCTAAAGATAATAGGCGCGAGCAGGGCGAGCATGATCGCGTGCATAGAGCCGGTGAGCGCGGCGGCGTTTGCCTATTTTTGGCTGGGGACGGAGTTCGTGTTTCTTGATTTTGCAGGCTTTACGCTCATTATCTCGTGCATATTTTTGCTGGCCAGGGACGATAAAAGGCGTAAAATTTAACGCGGCAAGGCGTAATCGCGCCAAATTTAATCAAATCATAAGCGCGTCCTTTTTTGCGAGAAGCAAAGGCTTGTTTTAAAAAGCTCGAAGAAGCAATTTTTGCAAGCAAGTCGGCTCGGGTGCGATTAAAACTAGGCTTGGCCTAAGTTTTAGATAAAATTAGGCGCTGATTTGCGACGTTTTTATGCGCTCGTTTCGGGCAAAAATCGTAGTAAAATTTGCGGTAAGCCGGGCGCGAGCGATGTTTAAGAGATTAAATTTGGAGAAAAATATGATTTATTTGGCGCAGACCGATACGACTGCGGGATTTTTGAGTAAGGATTTTCGCGAGATAAACGCGCTCAAACGCCGAGCGGCGGACAAACCCTGTCTCATAACGACGGCGAAGCTTAGCGAGCTAAAAAATCTCGCTCGCGTGCCCGCTAAATTTAAAAATTTAGTGCGCCGCGCGAGGAAAACGACGTTTTTGTATCCGAACGCTAAGGCCGTGCGCGTCGTAAAAGAGTGCGCTCACGAGGAGTTTTTACGTAAATTTGACTGGCTCTACTCTAGCAGCGCAAATTTAAACGGACAAAACTTCGACGAAGAGTGGGCGAGAGCGGCGGCGGACGAGGTCGTGGATCAAAATTTCAGCCAAAACGCAAGCTCGAAAATATATAAAATTTCAAAAACCAGCCTAAAACGGCTGAGATAGTTTGTATGGGCCGCATCTAGCTTTTAATAATTTTATTTACCGCTAAAGCCGCTAAATTTAACCCAAAACACGCCGTTACGCCCATAAAACTGCCCAGTTTCACGCATTTTGGCAGCTCGGTCGAAAATACGACGTCAAATTTGCCTTTAAACCCCGCTTTTTTAAGCTCGGCTCGTATTTTCTTGGCAAACGGGTCGTTGCAAGTCTGCCAGATGGATGCTACTTTGATCTGCGTCGGATCTAGGCGCTTTGCGCCGCCCATAGAGCTAATTAACTTTTCGTGCGTTTTTAGCGCGAGAGCGACTTTAGCCGGCACGTCGTCGATAGCGTCGATAATAAGATCAAACGGCGAAAAATCAAAATCCTCGACAAACTCCGGCGTCATTAGCTCTTGTAGCGCCGTCACGCACTCGTATCTTGCGGCAAATTCGCCGACTTTGACCGCGCCGACGGCTTCGCTGTAAATTTGGCGGTTTTGATTGGTTATATCAAAAACATCCTTGTCGATGACGGTGATTTTACCTACGCCGGTTCTAGCCAGCGCATCCGCACAGACGCCGCCTACGCCGCCTACGCCGCAGATTAGGACGTTTGCTTTTTGAAGCTTTTTAAAATCATCGCCTAATAGCCATCGAGACCTCGTAAAGCGGTCCGGTTTTTCTAAAATTTCTTCGTTCAAATTTGATCCTTTAGGGCGGTTTTTAGCGCGGCTAGACTCGCATGCGCCGTCATATCTAGCATAATGGGAGTAAGCGAGGCAAAACCGTCGCTAAGCGCACTGATATCGGACTCGCCGTTTTGCTCGTAGTCTAGGCTCGAGGCTTGTCCGAGCCAATAATACTCGACGCCTCGCGGGTTGCGGTGGAGCATCGCGTGCGTGGCGTAGCTGCGTTTGCCAGCAGGCACAACGCGGTAGCCTCTAAATTCGCGGGGCGAGACGGCGGGGATATTTACGTTTAAAAACTGGCGCGGCGGCAGCGCTATCTCGCCGTTTAGTACGCGAGAAACGATAAATTTAACGACATCTTCGGCGAGTGAAAAGCCCGTTTTTTCGATACCGTCGCTCTTATAAAATTGCGAAAACGCGATACTTGGAATCCCTTGCAAAACGCCCTCCATAGCCGCTCCGCACGTGCCCGAGTAAGTGATGTCTTCGCCTACGTTGGCGCCGTGGTTTATGCCGCCTACGACTAGGTCGGGCAGCCTTTTATAAAGCGCGTGAAGCGCGAGATAGACGCAATCAGCGGGCGTAGCGTCGTCGAGTTTGTAAAAATCGTCATCAAGCTTGATGAAACGAAGAGGCCTAGTTAGCGTAAGAGAGTGCGCGCAAGCCGATTTTTCGCTACTTGGGGCTACTATCGTGACGCGCGTGTCCGGTAGTTCGCGCAGCGCACTAGCTAAAGCGTGCAAGCCACTAGCCTCGAACCCGTCGTCATTGGTTATTAAAATTTCGTACATTTTTTGCCTTGCGAAAAATTTAATCGCTATTTTATCATAGTTTTCACCTTACCGATAAATAAAACCTTTTTTATCCTATTTATTTTACGTTTTAAATTTAATTAACGAATTTTATAAAAATTTAAAATAGCGATTTTAAATAAAAAGCCTAAATACTCGTAAAATGGCATATATTGCATTAATAATGATTCGCAAGTTGTTTAATAAACGTATAGTTTTAGTTACGTTTATTGTTTATATTACTAATAAAAATCAACAAATATTAAGTATTAAAATAATAGAATTCGGTCAATAAATAGAATTAAGTTTTATTTAAATTTATAAAGGAGGTTAGAAAGCCGATTATGGAAAACGCAAAGAAAAAAGCGTCCGTTTGGATAATTCTTTTGTTAGTATCTTTTGGTTTGGTTATAGGGCACGGTCTTTATACGTTTTACTACGCCAAGGGTTTTTCGTATTTTAGCCCGGATCCCGCAGCCTGTAAAAACTGCCACGTTATGAACCAGGTCTATGAGAGCTGGATGAAGGGCGGACACCAAAACGTCGCGACCTGTAACGACTGCCATTTGCCGCATGATTTTATAGGATACTGGATCATGAAGGCTCAAAGCGGCCTAGGACACGCGTATGCCGTTACTTTTAAAGATAATCCTTATGCATTTACCGCAAACGAAAAAACAAAAAAAGTAGTCCAAGAAAATTGTATGGATTGCCACAGAGAATACGTTACTAACGTAGTCGACGCTAGAGCCATAGGCAGTGCTAAGCCGTTTGACAAAAAGCTCAAAGAGCATCAAAACGATTCAAACGAACCGTTAAACTGCATATCCTGCCATAGACAAGCCGGACATGCGCATAACTTTTAAAATTTAACAGGAGGAAAACCAATGAAAAATAAGGTGTTGTATATAGTTACTTTTTTGGTAGCTGTAGTACTCGGTGCGGCTATGTTTGCGCTTTTCACCGATATCGGCGATAAAAAAGCGCAAGAGCGATACTATCCGCTAATGCTAAACAAAGTCAGCGAGCTTGAGCCGGACTTTGAAAAATGGGGAGCGAATTTTCCTAGCCAACTAGGCGACTATAAAAAAATGGAACATAAAAGCGACGCTAATCCTAACGGTAGCGAGCTAATCGAAACTCCGTTCGGCGGATCTTTTCCGTATAGTAAAATTATCCGCTGGCCTGCAGCTACGGTGTTTTGGAACGGCTATGCATTCGGCGTAGATTACAGCAAACCTAGAACTCACTACTACTCTCAGATAGATCAGATCGAAACCAAAAGAAACGATAAAGAGTATCTAAACGCTCACGGGCTTCCTGCATTTAAGGGTCAGCCAGGATATTGCGTCAATTGCCACACCGGATATTTAACCGCGCTTCAAGTTGATGGCGATTATAACCTAACTGCCGATCCTACGCCTGCTGCAACTAAGCCTATGCCGTTTTTCGACGTAATGCCTAAAGAGGAAGGCGAAAAGAGAAAAGCCGCGTGGACGAAGATGAACTCTATCCCGTATTTCGACGTTATGAAAAAAATCGCGGCTAAACACGGCGAGAGTATCCACGGATCGCATCTAGGCAGCACCTGTGCAGACTGCCACTCGCCAGATGATATGAGCCTAAGAGTAACAAGACCCGCATTCGTAAACGCAATGGTCGCTAGAGGCTACCAAGCCGACGCAAAAAGCGGTATAAAGGCCACCAGACAAGAGATGAGAAGCTACGTTTGTATGCAGTGCCACGTAGAATACTATCCTGCAGGCAAAGAATCCGTTTTAACCTTCCCTTGGAATTTCTGGAAGAAAGACGAGCCGTTTAAGATCGAGAATTTCGACCAATACTATGACGATCAGTTAGCCAAAGAGGACGGATTTAAATTTGACTACATCCATAAAGATACCGGCGCTAAAATTATCAAGATGCAACACCCTGAAGCAGAGTTAAGCTCTACCGGCATACACGGTAGAAACGGCGTAACTTGCGCGGATTGCCACATGCCTTATAAACGCGAAGGCGCTCAAAAAGTAAGCGAGCATAATATTTTAACTCCTTACAATAACCTTAACGCCGCTTGCAAAACTTGCCACCCGCAAGGCGAACAAGAGCTAAAAGCTAGAATCGACTTTATTCAAAATCGTCACGCTTATGAGCTAAGAAACTGCGAAAATGCGCTACTTTCTTTAATCCAAGACGTAAAAGTAGCTAGAGCGGAATTAGCCAAATTGCCTCAATTTGCGAATTTGCCTGAAAAAGAGCAAAAAGAAGCTATCAGTAAAGCTCTCGAAAAAACTCTTTACTTGCACAGAAAAACTCATATTCGTTGGGACTTTGCATTTAGCGAAAATAGTTACGGATTCCACGGAGACGAAGAAGCGACTAGAATCCTAGGCCAATGTAAAGAATTTGCGCGCCAAGGACAAACTCAGTTAGTAAACGATTTAGCCCCTTACGGAATTACCGTTAAGCTAACTCAAGAAGCTACTCCAGTTGCGGCTCCTGCGTCTTTAGGACATAAGCCGCCTATCGGTGCGCTTCCGACGGAGAATATGAAAAAAGTCGACGAAAACGTCAAAAATCTAAACTTTAAGTAAATTCCCAAACCCAGAGCCTGTGGGCTTTGGGTTTTCTAAAATTTAAAATCCAATTAATTTTTATTGTTTATTTAGCCGTTTTAGGCGATAATTCCCGTTAAATTTAAAGGGTAAAATATGCTTAAAAAAATTATTTTTGCGGCGTTTGCGGTAAGCCTTGTTTTTAGCGCGCAAGAACTAGCTATAAAAACGAAGTCGTCGTCAAGTTTGCGACCAAATTCGGATATAAATTTGCAAGGATCGGGCGAATCGCGAGCGCGCGTAGACGAGTGCATGCAAAAAGATAGCTCTACCGCCGGTATGGTAGAGTGCATAAATGCTGAATTTGCCGTCCAAGATAAAATTTTAAACGAAAACTATAAAAAGACTATGAGTACACTAAACGACGAAAATAAAAAAATCCTAAAAGATATACAGAGTAAATGGGTCGCTTATAAAGAGGCCAAATGCGCTTTTTATCCTCCGCAAGGAACGATTTATCTCGTAATAGCGGCCGATTGCTATTTACAGATGACTAAGGAGCGCGCGGCTGAGCTTGCGTACGTAGCCGAGGAATTTAAGGGCAATCAGTGAAGCTACTCGTCTCTTGTTTGGAGGCCTCTGCAAATTTGCACTTCGAGCAGGTTTTAGAGTACCTACCAAAGTGCGAATTAAAAGGCATTTTTGACGAGAAATTCGGCGAACCTTTTATGCCAAGCTCGGAGTTTTCCGCGATGGGCTTCGTGGAGGTTTTGCCGCTTTATTTTAAGGCAAAGCGCGCGGTAAAAGAGATGACTCACCTAGCTGAGCAGTGCGACGCCGTGCTACTTATCGACAGCCCCGCGTTTAACCTGCCGCTAGCTAAGGCGATCAAAGAAGCAGGTATCAAAACGCCCGTGACCTACTATATCTTGCCGCAGGTGTGGGCGTGGAAGGCTGGGCGCGTGGCGAAGGTTGAGGCGTACTGCGATCATTTGGCATCGATTTTGCCCTTTGACGGGATGTATTTTAACCGCTCGCGCTACGTCGGACACCCGTTGCTTGATGAGCTACGAGTGCGAAAAAACGAGCTTTTGCAAAGCGGCAAAATCGCTTTTATGCCCGGATCCCGCCGCGCCGAAATTTCGCGCTTGATGCCGATTTTTCGCGAGGTAGCAAGCCAGATAAAAGACAAAGAAAAACTGCTCGTCGTGCCGCCTTTTTTGGCAAACGAAATGCAAATTTACGGCGACGTTAGCGATTTTAGAGTGGTTACGGACGCTCCGCGCACGCTTTTGCAAAGCGAGTTTGCCTTCATCTGCTCAGGCACCGCGACGCTGCAGGCCGCGCTCGTGGGCACGCCGTTCGTGCTAGCTTATAAAGCTAAAGCAATCGATATAATGATCGCGCGTATGTTTGTGAAGCTACGCCACATCGGGCTTGCAAATATAATGTTTGATTTTATGGGCGAAGAGGCGCTACACGAGGAGCTACTGCAAGAGGAAGTAACGCCCGGCAATCTAATAAAAGCCTACGAGAGCTGCGATAAAGAGAAATTTATCAAAGGCTGCGAGAAGCTGCGAAAATACCTAAAACACGGCTCTGCAGTTAACGTAGCGCAAATCATAACAAGTAAAGGATAAAAAATGACCGAACCGATGACGCTTTTCGGATATGAAAAAATCACGAATGAACTAAAAAACCTAAAGACGGTCGAAAGGCCCAATATCGTCGAGGAGATCGACATCGCGCGCAGTCACGGCGACCTAAAAGAAAACGCCGAATACCACGCCGCTAGAGAAAAGCAGGCGTTTATAGAAAGCCGTATCGCCGAGCTTAGCGACATAGTAAGCCGCGCTAAGGTAATCGACCCCGCAGAATACGAGCACGATAAGGTGAAATTCGGCTCCACGGTCGTCATCATGGACGTAGAAACCGAGTTAGAAAAGACCTACACGCTAGTGGGCACGCCAGAGAGCAACCTAGAGCGCGGTCTCATCTCGATAAACTCGCCTCTAGCCAAACAGCTAATCGGCAAGAGCGAGGGCGACGAGGTCGCGCTAAATTTGCCAAACGGCAGAAGCGACGTAGAAATCGTATCGGTTAGCTACAAACCGATAGAATTTTAATTTATGCAAATCACGATAAAGCCCGGAGCGATATTTATCGCCGACGCGCACGCAAATAAAGATCGCAACGAGTTTTTCGATTTTTTAAATTTAGTTAGAAAGGACGAAATTCGCGCGCCGCAACTTTTTTTGCTCGGCGATATGTTTGATTTTTTATCGGCTAAAACGGAGTATTTTGCCGATTTTTTTGCGCCGTACGTTAGGCTTATCGATGAACTCGGACAAAAGATAGAAATTTATTATTTCGAAGGAAACCACGATTACGAGCTTACCGGACTTTTTAAAAACGTTAAAATTTATCCTTTGCGAACTCAGCCGGTCATTTTTAAAACCGAATTTAACCAAAGCGTAGCCGTAGCTCACGGCGATTTATTTTTACCGCTTATTACAAAATACGCTTTGCTTTTTTTGCGAACTAATATATTTTTAAAAACGATAAATTTTTTAGATAAACTTTTGGGCTTTAAAATTTCTAAAAAGATTTTATCAAGGCTGTTTGCTAAAAAGCTGGATTATAAAATCGCTAATTTTGAAGAAGTCGCAAGACGCAGAATGATCTTCTACGATGCCGACGTAGCGGTCGAAGGGCATTTTCACCAAGGGAAAGAATTCTATTTCGCCCGACCTTCGCCTAAGCTTTACGTAAATTTATCGGCTTTTGCATGCGAGCAAAGTTATTTTATTGTAGAATACGCGCAACAAAAAATCAAGTTTGTCCGAAAGGACGTAAGGGGCCAAAATGTTTGATGGTGGAGATATGTTAAAAACCGGTTCAAACGAGATGGAGCTTGTCGATTTTCGTATCCTGAAAAAAACGGGCGACAAAGTATATGAAGGCATATACGGCGTAAACGTAGCAAAGGTTCGCGAAATTATCAAGATGCCTAATCTTACCGAGTTGCCGGGCGTTCCGGAGTATATAGAGGGGATTTTCGATCTTCGAGGGGTCGTGATTCCGGTAATAAATTTAGCCAAATGGATGCATATAGAAGAGCCTGAAGAAGCTACTATGAAACCTCGGGTTATTATTGCGGAATTTAGCGAAATTTTAATCGGCTTTATAGTGCATGAAGCAAAAAGAATACGTAGAATAAGTTGGGCCGATATAGAGGCGGCTTCTTTTACCGCTAGTTCGGGTACTTTAGATAAAGGAAAAATTACCGGCGTTACGCGTATAGAAAACGACGAAGTTTTGCTCATTTTGGATCTTGAAAGCGTAGTAGAAGAACTTGGAATTTATAGCCCTAAGATCGAAGTGGATATGGATGAAAATAAAAAGCTAAACGGCTTGGGACTAGTGCTAGACGATAGCTCGACCGCCAGAAAGTTGGTTAAAGATACGCTAGAAAAAATGGGCTTAAAAGTCGTAGAAGCTAAAGACGGCGTCGAAGGCTTGGCAAAGATGCAAGATCTATACGAAATGTACGGCGATAAGCTAAATCAGTATCTAAAGATAATTCTAAGCGATATCGAGATGCCTCAGATGGACGGTTATCGCTTCGCCGCAACCTTAAAAGACGATCCGAGATATGCGGATATTCCTATTATCTTTAATTCGTCGCTTAGCAACGATTATAGCGAAGCTCAAAGTAAAGAGGTCGGAGCTGCCGCATATCTTACTAAATTCGATGCGACTTTATTTTACAACGAAGTGCTTCGCGTTATCGAGTCGTACAACAAATCTGCGAAATAGGGGTTAAA
Organism: uncultured Campylobacter sp.; assembly: GCA_963518485.1. Classification (GTDB taxonomy): domain Bacteria; phylum Campylobacterota; class Campylobacteria; order Campylobacterales; family Campylobacteraceae; genus Campylobacter_A. The sequence continues at coordinate 640 of CAUQJW010000001.1, read as the reverse complement.
AATGGACGATATGAAAGAAATTATGGAAGACTTCCTTGTGGAAGCCTTTGAACTTATAGAGCAGATAGATCACGATTTGGTAGAGCTTGAGTCAAATCCGGAAGACTTGGAACTATTAAATAGAATTTTCCGCGTCGCTCACACCGTAAAAGGCTCGTCGAGCTTTTTAAATTTCGACGTTTTAACTAAACTAACGCACCATATGGAAGACGTGCTAAATAAAGCCCGTCGCGACGAACTAAAAATTACTCCGGATATTATGGACGTAGTTTTAGAATCCGTCGATATGATGAAGGGGTTATTGCACGGTATTAGAGATAACGGTAACGATACGGACGTCGGAATTAATATCGAAGATATATGTCAAAGACTAACGGCCATATCGGAGGGCGGCGCTCCGGAGCCTACGGCTGCCGCGCCTACCCCGGCTGCCGCTCCGGAGCCTGAACCTGCCCAGGCGGTTCAAGCCGAACCGGAACCCGAACCGGTTAGCGACGACAATTTATCGAATTTAAGCGATAGCGAAGTAGAAGCAGAGATAGAGAGGCTATTAAAAGTAAGAAAGGCCGAAGATCAGGCTCGCCGCGCTCAAAAGGCGGCAGGCGGCGAAGCTACGGTCGCAAAACCGGCAGCGCCGGCT